>DAORUN010000065.1:0-18516 GCA_035433205.1 Thermoflexales bacterium
TTAGGCTAAATTTTCCAGAGACCCCTCGCTATCGCTCAGGGTGACAAGTATTACTTTTTCGCGAATAACACATCTTGCGTAAGTCCAGTTTTAATCTCTCGCCAAGACGCCAAGCCGCAAAGGGAAAGGGCCAATTCTTAGCGTCTTTGCGTCTTGGCGAGAGATTTTTTTGTAAAATCCAGAAATATGTGGGATGACTATCCGCCAACCTACCGCGCCGCCGAAGTGGAGCATCTCGTTCGCGCCATCAAAGCCGGCGAGAGCGCCGCGCTGGTGGGGCTGAGCGGCGCGGGCAAGAGCAATGTGCTCGGCTTCATCGCCAACGCGGCTGGCGTGGCCGCCCGCCTGCCAAACACGCGTCTGGTGGCGGTAGATTGCAACCGCCTGCGCGAGCCATCACCCAATGCGTTGTTTGCGGCCATGCGGCGCGGGCTGGGCCAAACCGCTTTGGCCGATGGAACTCGCGACCCGCTGGACGCTTTGGATGACGCGCTGGCCGCTGGCCTGCGCGAAAAAACCTTCGCCAAAGTGTGTTTTGTGCTGGATCGTTTTGACAGCCTGACCGCGCAAAACCCCGATTCGTTATTTGGCAACTTGCGCTCTCTGCGAGACGCGCACAAGTTCAAGCTGAGCTTCATCACCGGCACCCGCCGCCCACTGGATGCGCGGACGGAGTTCGCCGAGCTGGTCTATGCCAACACCATCTGGCTGGGCTGCCTGAGCGAGAGCGACGCCCGCTGGAATGTGGCGCGTTACGCCGCGCGAAAAGAGCTTGTCTGGGGCGATGAGGTCGCGACCGCGCTCATCGGCGTCTCGCGCGGATACGCCTCGTTCTTGCGCGCATCGTGCGAGGCCTGCGCAGACACGGGCGACCCAAATGCAGCCGCGGCGCACCCGGCCGTGCGGGCGCGGGTGGATGAATTTTGGGCCGATGCGCCATCCGAAGAAGAGATACGCTTGTCTGGGCTGGCGGGCCTGCCGCTGCTTTACGCGGGTCGCGCGGCCACCTTTAACACCTCCCAGCTCACATCCAAAGAGATGGCGTTGCTGGACTTTTTGCAGGCTCACCCCAATGCGGTGTGCGAGAAAGATGACATCATCCGCGCGGTGTGGAGCGAGGACAAGGCGTTTGGCAAAGGCATCCGCGATGACAGCCTGGCCCAGCTTGCCCGCCGCCTGCGCGAAAAAATTGAGCCAGACCCCAACGCCCCGCGCTGGGTCATCACCGTGCCGGGGCGCGGCTACAAATTTGTGGCTGGGTAAGCTGCCTGTCAGTGTTTGCGCGCGGTTCGGGCCAAATAATCGGCCCGCTGGTTGAGGGGATCATCGGCGTGGCCGCGCACCCACTCCCAACTCAGCGTGTGCTGGGCGGTCAGCGCATCCAACTCTTGCCACAAATCCTGATTCTTGACCGGTGTTTTGCTGGCGGTCTGCCATCCTTTGCGTTTCCATCCGGCCAGCCAGGTTGTGATGCCATTGCGCAGATATTCCGAATCGGTGAAGATGGCCACCTCGCACGGCTCTTTCAGCACGCGCAATCCTTCAATCACGGCGGTCAGCTCCATGCGGTTGTTGGTCGTGTCGGGCTGCCTGCCGCTCAGCTCTTTTTTGTGCGGGCCGTGCATCAAAATGGCCGCCCACCCGCCCGTGCCGGGGTTTGGGTCGCACGCGCCATCGGTATACATCACAACTTTTTTCATGGGTGCGCAAGGATAACCCGAAACAAGAACCGCAAAGAGAACTGAGTTGAGCGCGGGCTACTTACAACCTCGCAAGCTGGCCCGCAAAACCTCCGCTTTCCAAGACCTTGTGGGCCAACCTGCGAGGTTACGCAGCCGATGCCAAAAATGGAAGGGGGTTCCCTTTTTATCTCTCGCCAGGCGCTAAATCGCCAAGAAAATTCTTTGCGTCTTTGCGTCTTGGCGAGAGATTTTTGAGATAAGGGAATCACAACCTGCGAGGTTAACGGCCGCAATCATCTACGGCAAATACAACCCCACGCCGCCCCAGCGTTGCCGCTGCTCAAACATTTGGCCGTTCAAGCTGATTGGGTTTTGCGCAGGCTCGGTCGCCAGCACGGCGCACGGCGGCGCCAGCGGCTCTGCTAAACGCGCCGATTTATCTTTCACCAGAACATGCTGCATTTGGGTAGATGGGGACTCGACCTGCATCAAGATCCAGAGCAAATATTCCGGTGTGTCGCTTTGGGTTATCAGCCCAATGGAGCGGCATTCGCCCGCGGCAATTTCTGCCACCGCCGCCTGGTAGGGCTTGCGCAAGGCATCGGCCTGGGTGAAATATTGCTCGCTGCGAGGAACGCGCAAAACGCTGCGCGGCCCGGTGAGCGGGCGAAACGCGTTTTGGGTGATGAACGGATAGGCCGCCACAATCAAGCCCGCAAACACCAGCGGCGCAAGGCGGCGCGGCAAAGCCTCATCTGCCGCCAGCGCCACAAACGGGGCGAACAGAATAAACAGCGGCAAGTGCAGCCGCGTGTGCCACGGCTGCCAGCGCAACACGGCGCAAAACAAAACAAAGCCCGCCAGCGCGGCCAGCCCAAGACCCATCAGCCAGATGTTTTTGCGCAGCGCGGGGCGCAAAACCGCCGCCAGCATGGCCGCCCAAATTAAAAGCAAGTGCAGCGGGCTGCCAGATGAATCCTCGGTAAACGGAACATCCGAAATAGCGAAGCGCGAGCCTTCGTGCGTGGAGCGCGGGTCGGAGACATCCAGCCCCAGCGCGGCGTGAAGCGCCGTGATGGGTTGAACGATGAGTTGTTTGTTCAAGTCTGCGCGGGGCAGGCCAAAGTGCAACGCCGCGTTGCGCAAAATGTTAGATAGAACAATGCCCGGCGAGATGGCCGCGTTGGTGAGCGTGCCCACCCGCGAAGATGGCATCAGGCTGGGGCCATAAGCGGCAAAGTTGCTCAACACAAAAGCCACATTAATGCCAATCACTATTCCGGCGATGGCCGCCAGCGGCAAAATGGCTTTGGCGCGGACGCGCAGCAGCATCCAAATGGAGACCCACATCACCAGTGGCAAGGCATACAAACGCAACGTCGCTTTGGTGAGCAAGGCCAGCCCAAGGCTCAGGCCAAATAAGATGACATCTGCGCGAGCGGGGCGCAGGTTGGCGGGCGCGGGGTGCATGATGCGCAGCGCGAACACCGCAACGCAAACCAGCCAAAACGAGGCGACCAGATCATTTTGGGTGCTGCTGGCCTGCAAGATGGCCATGGGCGCGGTGGCGGCAAACACCGCCGCCAGAATCTGCGCCCTGCGCCCGCCACCCACCTGCTGCGCCAAGACCGATGCGCCAACCACGCACCCAATAAAGGCCAGCCATTGCGAGATGTTCGCCAGCGCATCGCCATTTGCCAGCAGATAAAACTGACCAATGACATATTCGGCCAGCGGCTCCAAAAAGTTTTGGCGGTCAATGCCGGTGGGATAAAACGCCACGCTGCCATTTTGCGCCCAGTGCGCCACGCGCGTCATGTGATACGTGAGCGAGTCGTAGTTTGCGGGCGCGGAGACAAGCGCCACAAAACCCGTGATGCCCACCATGCCAGCCACGCCCAACAAAAGCAGGCGCTCCATCCAACCCAGCCCGGCCAAACCCAGCGCGGGCAACCCTTTGCGGCGGATGGCGCCCGCGCAGACCGCGACCAGCGCGAGGTCAAGCGCCAGCCAGCACAAGGCGGCGGGCGTTTGCGCATACAAACGCAGCCCGCTGGTGAGCTGGGTGATGCCCCAGACAAAACCTCCCCAGCAGATGGCCGCGGCCAATGCGCCAACGCGCCACTGCCCCATCCGCGCGACCCAGCATAAAAAAAGCGCCCCAAGCGCCAGCACCGGCAAAGCGGCTAACATGTTGTGCGCAATATACCCCAGCACATACCCCATCACCCAAAGCGCCCGGAATATCGTTTGCCGGATAATGGGCTGGCCCATCATGCGTCGCGTTACACATATTTTGACTGCGGTTTCGGCGGGGTGCGCCCTGATCGCCATCCCGCTGCTGAGCGTGCCAGCCCTGCCCGCGCTGGCGTTGCCGCTGGCGGGCGCGGCGCTGGTGTGCGCGTGGGTTGCGCTTTGGCAAGAGAAAATTTTTCCCGCCGCGCCAGATGTGTTTGTTGGCGGGGTTGCCCTCACCGCGCTGATCGCCACGCTGATCACCATCGCCCCAGACCTCAGCCGCAACCGTTTTTTGTCTTTGCTGGGCGGCATCGTGGCGTATTACGCGGTTTTAGCGCTGGCAAAAACCCGGCGCGATGTGACCCGCGCCAGCATGGGCATCGCGCTCATCGCGGGGGGCATCGCGTTTGTGGGTTTCTTCATCGCAGACTGGACCCAGGCGGTGATTTTTCCCATCACCAGACCGTTTTACGATGCGTTGCCGCATTTTTCGCTGGCTGTGCCGGGCAGCGGGGTGCCGCGCGTCTCCGAGTTCGCCAGCCCGCGGCTGATTGGCGGTTTTCTGGCAGTGCTGCTCCCGGTGTGCGCGGCGGCGGCTTTTGACGGGCGCAAAAAACGCGGTTTCTTTGTTGCGCTGGCCGCGGGTGTGACGCTGGTCATGCTGCTCACCCAAACGATTTTGGCATGGGGTGCGGCGGCCCTTGCGCTGGCCGTGTTTGTGGCGCTGGCGCGGCGTTCGCGGCGGGTCACGCGCAGGGCAGGGATGGCGCTCGCGGCGGGCGCGGCGGCCATCAGCCTGATTGCGCTTTTGCCCGGCGCGCGCGCCCTGGGCGATGCGGCCATTGACCTGAGCAACCGCGTGTTTGCCCACACAGACATGCTCCGGCTGGCGGCGCAAATCACCCGCGATGCGCCCATCATTTCCAACGGGTTGAACACCTTTCCGGTGGTGGTGACGTGTTTTTATCCGCACCCGGCGGGGCGCGATATTTCGTTTTACCCGCACGCGCACAATGCGTTTGCGCAGGCGGCGGTGGATGGCGGGCTGGTTGGCATGGCCTGCGCCATTGGCCTTGTTTTGTGCATGGCGGCGCTCCCGCTCATGGCCGCGCAGCGCGAGCCAGACGCGGCGTGGCGCATCACGCTGGCCGGGCTGGGCTGCGCCGTCATTGCATACATTGGCTTTAATATTTTTGATGGCCTTGTGCTGGGCAACAAACTCATCGCCGTTGTGTGGGCTGTTTTTGCGCTGGGCCAGCGCGGGGCCACGCTGGCTGGGGATGGCGCAACACGGCCATCGGGGCGATTCACACGCTGGCTGGCCATCCTCTTTTTGGCCGGGGCGCTTGCGCTTTTGGCGTATGCCGCGCTCAGCGGCGCTCTGGCGCAAAACATGGCGCTGGTGCAATGCCGCGCCAGCGGCGTGTGCGCGTGCAATTAACCAAAGTTGTTGTCTTGTCTTTTAATCTCTCGCAAAGAGGCAAAGAGAGGGCCAAATCTTGGCGGCTTTGCGCCTTGGCGAGAGATTAAAAGAGGAAAACCTTCCAGTTTTTTGTCTGAATGACAACCCGTGTGCAATTAGGAATTTGGCATTGGGCGGGCAGCGCGTGGCGCGCATCCATTAAAATTCATACCTTATGGCATTTACAGAAAAAGACATCCTCGCCGCGCTTGGGCGGGTGATGGAACCCGAATTGCACCGCGATCTTGTGACCCTGAACATGGTCAAGGATATAAAAATCAGCGGCAACAACCTGAGCTTTGTGATTGAGCTGACCACGCCAGCCTGCCCGCTCAAAGACGTGATGGAGAAAGATGCCCGCGCCGAGCTGGCAAAAATCCCCGGCATGGGCAAGGTGAGCATTGAGTGGTCGAGCAACGTGCTGGCCAACGCCAAAGTGCGCACCACGCTGCAAGTGCCGGTGAAAAACATCATCGCTGTCGCCAGCGGAAAGGGCGGCGTGGGCAAAAGCACGGTATCGGTCAACCTCGCCATTGCGCTCAGCAAGCTGGGGGCGCGGGTGGGTCTGCTGGATAACGATGTGTATGGCCCAAACGTGCCAATCATGCTGGGGCTGCCCACCGCGCAACTCTCGCGGGATGGCAAAGAATCCATCTACTCGGTCGAGACAAAAGACGGCAAGCTCATCCCAATGGAAAAATACGGCATCAAGGTGATGAGCATCGCCTTCGCGTATCCCATCGAGCAGCCGCTGGTGTGGCGCGGGCCAATGCTCCACGCCGCCATCCGCCAGTTTTTGCAGGATGTGACCTGGGGCGAGCTGGATTATTTGATTGTGGACATGCCGCCCGGAACCGGCGACGCGCAACTCTCGCTGGGGCAGGTGGTGCAGGGCGCGATGGGAATCATCGTGACCACGCCGCAGCTTGTTTCCATGAGCGATGCGCTGCGCGGTCTGAACGCGTTTGAGCAAATGAACATCCCAATTATTGGGGTGGTGGAGAACATGGGGCCATACACAGACCCATCCACCGGCGCAAAAGTGGCGATGTTTGGCGAGGGCGGCGGCCAGCGGCTTGCCACCATGAAAAACACGCCGTTTTTGGGCAGCGTCCCGCTTGATCCCATGATCCGTGTGGGCGGAGATAGCGGCAAGCCGGTGATTGTGGCCTCGCCAGAAAGTCAGACCAGCCAGCGCATCATGGAGATCGCCAAACAAGTGGCCGCCCGCGTGAGTGTGCTCAACTTCAAGGGCGAAGGCGCTGTGCCGATCACAATTACGAATTAATAATTACGAATTACGAATTACGAAAAACTGTGACTTGGGGCAATAAACATACCCCTCGGCAATAATTCGTAATTCGTAATTTTTAATTGCCTCACACGCCCAGCACGGGCAGGAAGCGTTCACCAGCCACCACGTTCCAGGACATTTTGGCGGCCAAAGCCTGCCCGTCTTCCATCAGTTTTTGTTTTTGGGCCAAACTGCGCGGCAGGCGGTCTATGATGAACCAACTGATGTCGGCAGCCACGCGCTGCTCCACTTCACCGCGCTGCTGGGTGCCAATGCGCATAGATTCGCTCATGCCCGCCGCGTAATCCAAATGGGTGTAATCGCCCACGATGATGTTGTCTGGCAGCTTGTTCTCGGTGGCGATGTTGACAAACCCCAAACACCCGCACACATTGCTGAGCACGCACAACGCGCCGCTGCTTAACGGCTCCAGTTGGGCAATGCCAAACGGCTCGTAAATGCTTTGACCAAATTCCAAATCTGTGCCCAGCCGCAAATCGTCAAAGTTCACATTGGCGGGCATGGAATCGCCGCAGCGGTCGCGGCTAAAGCCAAACTGGTTGATGAGCACGATGCGGCTGGCGCGGGCGCGGCTGTTGAACTCGGCGATGCCGCGATACATGTCAATTTCGTTGTCTACCAGATCGGGCCAGCCCGCGCGGTGGTTGGCCGGCCAGCCATACTCGCGGCTCATGCGCTGGGCATCTGCGCTAGAGCGGCCTTGCGGGCGCACGGATGACAGCATAAACAGCACGGCGGTCTCGCCTTTGAACGCGAGGTGGCTGTCCAATTGCTCCATCACCCGCAGGTCGCGCCACAAACCTTTGCTCACCACCAGCCGCGTGACATGAGAGAAAATGAATGTTGGCTCAAACCCCAGCAGGTTGCGGGCATAGCCGCGCAATTTGTCTTTGGCCGATTGCGCCTGGGCGGGCGTGGCCTTGTGCGCGGGCACGCCGTTGTAACAGGTGTGAATCATTCGGTTGCGCAAACGCGCATCCAAAAAACCCAACTCATCGCGGGTGGGGTCGCCCACCGCCATGATGTGCCAGCAGGTGTCGGCGGTTTTGACCATGCCATGCTTAAAGTAGCCGCTTTGGTCGCCAAATACATCATCCATCGTCGCGCCGGTATAGCTGGCGTTGCGCATGATGTTGTAAAAGCGCGTGTCGTGGCCGCCGTCATTTTCCACCAAGGCGCGGGCGGTTGGAACTTCGTGCGCCACAAAGACGCTCTCGTAACGCCCGGCCTGGCGAATTTGGGCCGCGTACCACAACGGCAAGCCCATGAATTCGTGGCAAATGATGGCGCGGCGGTCATCGCTCAACTCGGCTTTTTGCGTGCCTTCGCTGGGGTAATCCAGCACGGCAGAAATGGCGGCAAATTGCGGCTCGGCACAGCGCATAAAAAGCTGGAACTCGTCCGAGCCGTTGTATTTGCCGCAATCCAGCGCAAACTTTTCCCACACGTAATACTCAAACGAGGTCAGTTTGTCGGCGCGGCTCTCGGTGGCATCCACCAAAATCACCTCGTGCGGAACGCCGCCAAACATGCGCGTGCCATACAAAATGCGCACACCCCATTCACGCTCAATTGCGCTCAACCGCAAAGCCAAATCCAGGTCGCAGGCCATCATGCCGCGGTCGGAAAAGTAGCGCACCCACAAGCCGTTGCGCGGGGCAAAGATTCTCTCCATTTCCGTGCCATCGCGGGTATTGAGGGGGCCGACGACGAGCGTGCGGTCTACGCGCTCGCGGTAACTGGGCGCGGCCAGCAAACCATCCAAAACGGCGCCAATACCGCCAAATTTCAAACCGGCTTCGTGGGTGGAGTGAATGAGGATCATAAAATGACACCTTGCGCCTTACACGTTACTTCTGCAAAAGACGTGACGTGTAAGGCGCAAAAAATTAAAACTGTGTGATCGTTGGGACGATGGGTTCAACGACATCCGCGCTGGATTTGGTGAACTGGCGGTAGGCCATGTTCCAGCATGCGCCGCTGAACGTGTTGAGCGCGCCGCGGACAGCATACGACAAAATGGCGAGGACGAAAATGCCGCACACGCTCAGGGCAGTCAACCCGGCGGCTGGCAACCCGGCGCCTTTGGCGTTGGAACCCGCAGCCATGGCCGCGCCCGCGATGGGCAACACGATTGGCAATGCCGCAAGACCAATCACAAACCCAACAATCATGCCCAAAATCACCAGCATGATGCCGAGCAAAAGCGAATTGCCCGCGTTGGAGCGAAAGACCGCCCAACCGCGCTTTAGGCCATCCACCGCGCCCATCCCTTCCAGCACGATGGCCCGCTCGCCAAACAACCGCAAAATGGCGATAACGACCTCGATGGCAAAGCCGATGCAGGCCAGCGGAACAAAGCAGGCCAGCGCGCCAAAGATGGCCACGCCAATCGCGCTGGTGTCGGCTGAGCGAGACGAGTTCATGGCCGAGGTGATCGAAGTCACCAGCGCCCCGCTGCCCAGCGCGAGAATGACGAGCGCGATCAGACCCATCAGCAAACCGGGCAAGGCCAGCAGCAGGTTCATGCCAAACAGCGGCTTGAATTTGGCCGCCGCCGCCGCCCAGCCCTTGCCAAACGATGTGCCGCCTTCGTCTTCAACTTGCTGAACGCCTGCCACCAGCGCCCCGCGCCCAATGATGCCAATGCCCCACGCGATGAGGCCAATGACAATGCCAACGCAAAGCAAGACCGCAAACACGGCCAAATATGGCGCAATCCGGTCCATCATCTGCTGAAGTTGGTATTGATCCAACTGGGGGAATGCATCAGATGGCGCGGGGCCGGTTGAGGTTGTGTTGCCAGAGGGGAAATTAAAGCTGCTTGTGCCATTGCCGCCATTCAGCCCGCTGGCCGCGCAGGATGACAGCAGGCCAAAAACCCACAATATTTTGTGTCGCCAGGTAATCTTCCACGCTTGTGATAAAAGTTTCCCAAAATCCATATCAATCAAATCTCCTTTGTGTGAGCTTTCAACTTTCGTAATATGATTGCCCTTGCACAAGTATGAAGTCTACTTCACCACGAAAATCATGAACGAAAGTATTCTGCCCTTAATCCAACCAATAGAAATTAAAACCGATGATGTTCGCATTCACGCGCATCATCTTCCAAACAAAAACAAACCCGGGTTTGTCATGCTACATGGTCTTACGGATGACGGCCTGTGCTGGTTGCGGCTGGCGGACGAATTGCGCGATGACTATGACATCACGATGATTGACGCGCGAGGTCACGGGTTGTCCGACACGCCCGCCAGCGGCTACACCGCCAAACACCACGCCAGCGATGCCGCGGCGGTCATCCGGGCGATGGGGCTGGGGCCGTGCATCGTCATTGGGCATTCAATGGGCGGCGCAGAGGCGGCGCAGTTGGCCGCAGTTTACCCAGAGCTTGTGCGGGCGGTGATTTTGGAAGACCCGGCCTGGCGCGACATCCCGCGCGATGTGACGCAGGCGCAAGTGCAGGCTATGGCCGAAGAATGGCGGGCGGGCATCCTAAAAAACAGGGCGATGGGGTTTGACGCGCTCCATAAAACCATCCGCGAAGAACACCCGGACTGGCACGTTGACGAAACCATCCCCTGGGCAAAAGCACACTTACTCACCCGGCCAGAGGTGGTGAATTACGTGACCGAGCCAATGCCAAACTGGCGCGAGGCCGCTGCAAAAATCACCTGCCCGGCGCTGCTGGTTGTGGCCGATGTGGTCCGCGGCGCAATTGTGGATGAGGGCGTGATTGAGGCCGCCCGCGCGCGCATGCCGCGCTTGCGCGTGGCGCGTGTGCCAAATGCGGGGCACAACATCCGCCGCGAGAATTGGGAGAGCTTTATTTCTCAAGCAAAAGATTTTTTGCGAGACCTGTGAGGCGCGTGTCTGATCTAAACCTCATAAGCCCGCGCGACCTGTGAGGTGCGCGGCTGGCACAAACCTCACAGGCCTGCGAGACCTGCGACGTGCGCGGCTGATCTAAACCTCACAGGTCTGCGAGACCTGTGAGGTTTTATACAATCACTTTATAAGGAATAATCATTGTGAACTCATCTTCTCCCAAATCTCGTGATGGATTTACCTCCAGCCTTGGCGTCATCGCCGCCACGCTTGGCTCTGCCATTGGGCTGGGAAATATTTGGAAATTTCCCTCGCTCACCGGGTTAAACGGCGGCGCGGCATTCCTCATCTTGTATGTGGTTTGCACCCTGCTGGTTGGCCTGCCCGTGATGATTGCCGAGCTGGCAATTGGCCGCCGCGCCAAAGCCAACGCCATCACCTCTTTTCAAAAACTTGCGCCAAAACAAGCGTGGTGGCTGATTGGCGCGGCGGGCGTTCTATCTGCGTTTCTCATCATGGCGTTTTATAGCGAAGTGGCGGGCTGGGTATTTGCCTACATTTTCAAAGCGGCCACCGGCGCGCTGGCAACCACCGACCCCAAAGCACTGGGGCAGGCTTTTGGAGATTTAATCGCCGACCCCGTTCAATCGTTGATTTGGCAATGGCTGGTGCTGATTCTGGTCAGCGGCATCCTCATCGCGGGCGTTTCCAAAGGCATTGAAAGTTTGGAGAAAAAATTAATGCCCGCTTTGTTCGCGCTTCTGCTGGTGGTCATTGTGCGCAGCCTCACTTTGCCCGGCGCGGGCCAGGGGCTGGAATTTTTATTCAAGCCCGACTTTTCCAAAGTGACCGGCGCAACCATTCTGGCGGCGATGGGTCTCTCGTTTTTCAAACTCTCGGTGGGGATGGGCACGATGATTACCTACGGAAGCTACTTCCGCGATGACCAAAACATCCCCAGCACCGCCATCCGCGTGATGCTGGGCGATGTGCTGGTGTCCATACTCGCGGGCATCGCCATCTTCCCGGCGGTGTTTTCGTTTGGCTTCAAACCCGATGCCGGCCCGGCGTTGCTGTTCATCACCATCCCGGCGGTGTTCAACTCCATCCCGCTGGGCGGGTTGTTTGTCGTGGTCTTTTTTGTGCTGGGGGCCATCGCGGCTACCGGGGCCATGCTCAGCATCGTAGAGGTGCCGGTGGCCTTTTTGAATGAGCAACTGGGCTGGTCGCGCAAAAAGGCGACCATCGCCACCAGCATTGCGCTGGCGGTGGTTGGCTCCACCGCGGCGCTTTCTAACAGCGCGCTGGCAAACACAAAATTTTTTGACAAAACTTTTTTTGATTTGTATGACTTTGCCAGCTCCAATGTGCTGCTGCCCGTTGGCGGGCTTGCCATTTGTTTGTTTGTGGGATGGCGCTGGGGCGGGCAGGAATTTGCGCGCGAATTGACAAACCGCGAGAGTTTGGGCAATATCCGCGTGGCGCGGTTGTTTTTTGGCCTGCTGAAATTTGTCACGCCCATTTTGGTGTTTGTGGTGCTGCTCAATGGGCTGGGCATCATCAAGTTGTAAGCGCAGGTCGTTAACAGATACAATCGCGCTATGTACCAAGGACCGGGTTTTGTGCTGTTCGCCATTTTATTTTTTGGCTTTTTGTTTTTTTGGTATGTCATCCGCCCCGTCATCAAAGACCGGGGCGGCGTGAATGCGATGCTTAACCGCGAACCGGCGGCGCAATCGCCCGACCAGATTCTCGTCAGCCAGGCCGACCAACTGATGGGCGAGGTGCGGGCGGCGGTCAACCGCTCCATCCTTTCGCCAGAGCGCAAACGCGATTTGTTGACCCAGGCCGCAGAAGTGCCAGCCAACGTGCGCAAAGGCGTGGAACGGCTGGCGCAAATTCAGCGCCTGCGCGATCTGGCTCAGCAGCGCGGCGCGGCCACCACCGATATGCTGGTGGAGACGACCACGCTGGAGAATCAGACCCGCGCCGATATCAACCACTCGCTGGATGTGCTCACCCGAATGCCGCTGGCGCTCACGCGGATTGAGGTGGAGCGCGAGAATGTTGATTTGGATCGAATGATGAGCGACCTGAGCGAGACGAACGCGCGGTTGAACGACACCGCCGAGGCCGCCAAAGAATTGCGGGCCAAAAATTAAAAGGGAAAAGCGCTAAGAATGGGCATCACGCTGGAAACACTGCGCAGCAATTTGTTGGATGCTTCCACCATCACCGGGGCGATCTTTATTGGGTTGCTGTTTTTGCTGGGTGCGGTGGTGGTCGCGGCGCTCATTCGCAAAGGCGCAAGAGAGTTATCGCCGCATCTGCCCGATAAAACCGGGCTGCAATTTATCAGCGCGCTGGGGCAGGCGATGGCGTATCTGGTGGCGTTTATTTTGTATACCAACCTCGTGCCAGAACTTCGCTCGCTGGGCACAACATTGCTGGCCGGGGTCAGCATCGTCTCTATTGTGATTGGTTTTGCGGCGCAAACCACGCTGGGAAATTTGGTGGCGGGTTTTGTGCTGGTTCTATACCGCCCCGTGCGCGTGGGTGACATCGTGCAGATCACCACGCCGCGCGGGCTTGCCACCGCGCTGGTCACAAACATCTCGCTGGGCTACACCCTGCTGATTGATGACGAGAGCGCGGATGAAATTATTGTGCCGAACAGCGTGATGGCAAACGCGACCATGATAAGAGTAAAAGAAAAGAGCAGGACGTGAGATGGCGCGGGCGGAGAGAGTGGTATAAATCATGGTATATACCAAAATCGCACAGGAGGATGAACATGCAAACCGCAAAACTTTTTCAAAATGGCCGCAGTCAGGCCGTGCGCCTGCCCAAAGAATTTCAATTTGCCGGGAGCGATGTGATTATTCGCAAGGTGGGCGAGGGGGTGATGCTCTTTCCCAAAACCAAAGCCTGGGAGACGTTTCTGAACGGGTTGAACAGCTTTAGCGATGACTTTATGGCCGAAGGACGGGAACAGCCGGGCGAGCAGAAACGCGCGGGGTTGTGAGCATGTATCTGCTGGATACCAACATCTGTATTTTTGTGCAGAACCGCAGGCCGCCGCACGTTTTGGAAAAACTCAAGCGCGTGAGCGCGCGGAGCCGAGTGTTTATCTCTGGCATCACGGTGGCAGAATTGCAGTATGGCGTGTATCACAGCCAGCGCGTGGAGCAAAACCGCATTGCGCTGGCTGGGTTTCTTTCGCCGTTTGATATTTTGCCTTTTGACGATGTGGATGCCGAGCAATATGGCATTCTTCGGGCGCAACTCAAAAAAGCAGGGCAAATCATCGGGCCGTATGACATGCTCATCGCCGCGCAGGCCATCGCCAGAAAATTGACGCTGGTCACCAATAATTTGGCGGAGTTTGAGCGGGTGCGCGGGTTGAAGGTGGAGGATTGGAAGTAAAAAGTTGTTCAGTCGAATATAATTTCGCGTTGAGGAATTCAAATCAAAATGCCTTTTGCTAAAACCAAGTTTTGGCTGCTACTACTAGCCACTTTAACGGCATTATTATTTCTTGGCAATTTAGCGACAAATTTGTTGTCAAGTGATATTCAAGACTCTCTACGCGCTTTTTGGGGACAAAATTATCAAAGAAATCTATGGATTGTCTGTATCGTCCTAGCGACAATCGCGGCATTTGTTTCCCTAAAATCAAAAGAAAACCCTCAATCCATCGCCCATACCCCTAATTCCGATAAAAAAGTTTTACCTCAATCACATCAAGAGCTTAATTTTGCAGACAAAGAAAATACCGTAATTCAAGGTGATATCCATATTGAAAATGGAAATTTTATCGGCAGAGATCAGGTCACCAACAATTATTACGAAAAGGAGATGGGTAAAGACAAGTCTGATTACAGAAACGCACCATTACCTGTAGATATTATTAACGCCGTAGATAATAGCCTGCCGTATGACCAAGAAACAAAGGAAAAAAACTACATTGGGTTGAAAGTAAAGTGGGAACTAAATTTACAATCAATTCGCCAAACATCAGAAAAAGATGTTGTCACGATAATTTTTATGAACCACAACCCTATATGGGCTGTTTTTGCTCAAGCTTCTGTTGAAAAGTATCCGATTTTAAAAATACTAAAAGAAGGTCATCCAATAACTGTAAGAGGAGAAATCACGAACGTGAGATCTAGTTTTATATATTTGATGGCTGATGGATTAGACATCGGGTAGCACTCATTTTTCCTCATCGTATACTTCCCGCATGGGACAACATTACGATTCACTAAAACTTCGCCTTGCCGAAGCGCAAGACTTACGCCGCGCCAGCGCGGTGCTGGGCTGGGACCAGGAAACATACATGCCAGAAAAAGGCGTGGATGAGCGCAGCGAGCAACTTTCCACGCTGGGCCGCCTCGCCCACGAGACGTTCACCTCCCCCGCCACCGGCAAATTGCTGCGCGAGGCCGCCAAGGAAGAGGACGTGCAAAAGAACCGCGTCAAAAGCGCGGTGGTGCGGGTGAATCAATACGATTACACCCTGAGCAAAAAAATCCCCGCCGATTTTGTGGCGCAGATGAGCAAGGCGCAATCGCAGGGCACAACCGCGTGGGCCAGAGCGCGCAAGGAAAACAACTTTCCCGCCTTTGCGCCGTATCTCAAGAAAAACGTGGAGAACGCCCGCCGCGTGGCCGATTATCTGGGCTGGACGGATCACCCGTATGACGCATTGCTGAACAGCTACGAGCGCGGGGCCAAAACCGCCGAGGTTCGCGCCGTGTTCGCCGGTCTGCGCGAGCAGCTTGTGCCGCTGGTCAAAGCCATTACCGCCAACGCCAGCCGCGTGAGCGATGCCCCGGTGAACGGCAAGTTCCCCAAAGCCGCGCAAGAAGAATTTGCCCGGCTGGCCGCCAAACAAATTGGCTACGATTTCTCGCGCGGGCAGTTGTCATACACCAACCACCCGTTTTGCACCACGTTTGGGCACGATGACGTGCGCATCACCAGCCGCGCCGATGAGACCTTCTTCAACACCATGTTTTTTGGCGTGCTGCACGAGAGCGGCCACGCCATGTATGAGCAGGGCGTGAGCAAAGTGTGGGCGCGCACCGGTTTGGATGATGGCACTTCGATGGCGGTGCATGAATCGCAGAGCCGGATGTGGGAGAACCAGGTGGGCCGCAGCCGCGAATTTTGGCAGTGGGCGTATCCCATCTTGCAAACGCACATGCCGCAGTTCAAAAAAGTGAAGCAAGAGAATTTTTACAAGGCCATCAACAAGGTCGAGCCATCGCTCATCCGCGTGGAGGCCGATGAGGTCACATACAGCCTGCACATCATGATCCGCTTTGAGATGGAGATTGCGCTGATTGAGGGATCGCTAAAAACCAAAGATGTGCCGGAGGCGTGGAACGCCAAATACCACGAGTATCTGGGCATCACCCCGCCCAACGACGCGCAAGGCTGCTTGCAGGATATTCACTGGAGCAGCGGGCTGATGGGCTATTTCCCCACCTACGCGCTGGGCAGCATTCTTTCTGCGCAGTTGTTCGAGACCGCCGAGAAGAAACACCCGGGTCTGCGCCAGGAATTTGCGCAAGGTAAGTTTGACACCCTGCTGGCATGGCTCAACAAAAATGTGCACGAGCCGGGCCGCAGCCTCACCCCCGGCGAGCTGATTCAAAAAGCCACTGGCCGCCCGCTGGATGTTGCGCCTTACATGGCGTATCTCACATCAAAATACGGCGACATTTACGGCTTGTAATTTGAGACGGGAGACGGAGGACGGAAATTTGGCCGTCTTCCGTCTCCCGTCCTCCGTCCTCCCTCATTCTCATCATCATGAATATTCTGATCACCAACGCCAACGTCTACACGTCCAACCCAGCCCAGCCCCGCGCGCAGGCCATCGCCATCGCCAATGACCGGATCGTGGCCGTTGGCTCGCAAGCCGAGATCGAAGCGGTGCATTTGCCCGGCGCAAAAACCATCAACCTGAACGGCGCGTTTGTGACGCCCGGCCTGACCGATGCACACTTGCATTTGGAGATGACCGGCTTTGCGCTCCAGCAGGTCAATGTGTTTGAGGTGACCGACATGGCCGAGATCGTCAAGCGCGTGCGCGCCCGCGCCGCCCAAACGCCCAAGGGCCGCTGGATTCGCGGGTATGGCTGGTATCAGTGGTCACCGGGGTTGGATGAGGCCACGAGCGATCATCCGGTTGCGCTGGAAGACAAGAGCCATCACGCGCTTTGGGTAAACAGCGTGGCCCTGCGCTTGTGTGGCATTACAAAAGACACGCCCGACCCCGCGGGCGGCCAAATTGTGCGCGATGAGCGCGGCGAACCCACCGGCCTTTTGCTGGAGAACGCGGGCAGTCTGGTAGATCGGCTGATCCCAGAGCCAACGCTGGCCGATGAAGAACAGGCTGTGCTGGCCGCGATGAAAGCCATGAACGCCGCGGGTTTATCTGGCGCGCATTGCATGGATGGCGCGGCGGGCATTGGCACGTTTAACACCTACCAGCGCGTGCGCCAAAGCGGCAAACAAACCTTGCGCATAGTTAAGCAATTGCCCGTGCAAGCGCTGGATGCGGTTGTGGCGGCGGGCATTCGCAGCGGGCTTGGCGACGCCTGGCTCACCATCGGCGGCATAAAAATGTTTGCGGATGGCGCTCTTGGCCCGCACACCGCCCTGATGATTGAGCCATACGAGAACGAGCCGCACAACCGCGGCATCAGCACCTACGAAAAAGAGGACATGACCGAGGTGGTGATCAAGGCCAATGGCAACGGCCTGGCGGTGGTGGTGCACGCCATCGGCGACCGCGCCAACCGCGATGTGCTGGATGCGTTTGAGATTGGCGACGCCGAGATTGAGAAGCGCACGGGCGTTCCGGTGCATTTGCGCAACCGCATTGAACACGCCCAGCACCTGCACGCCGATGACATCCCGCGCTTTGCAAAGCAGGGCATCATCGCCAGCGTGCAACCCATCCACGCCACCGGTGATATGGCGATGGTTGACAAATGGCTGGGTAAACGCGGCGCGACCACGTATGCCTTCCGCTCGCTCATCAACTCTGGGGCAACGCTGGCGCTGGGGTCAGATGCTCCGGTGGAGACGTTTGACCCGCTGGTGGGCATTCACGCCGCGCTCACCCGTCAAAAGGCAGATGGCAGACCGGCGGGCGGGTGGTACCCCGAACAGCGGCTGACGATGGATGAGGCTTTGTATGGCTACACGATTGGGGCTGCGTATGCTGGCGGCGTGGAGCGCGATCTCGGCTCCATCCAACCGGGCAAACTGGCCGACCTGACCGTGCTGGACCGCGACTTGACCAAAACCGCGCCAGACGAAATCTTATCCACCAAAATTTTGGGCGTGATGGTGAACGGCGAGTGGGTTGTGGAAAATAAATTCTAAGTGTGTTGAAAAACAAAAAACGCCGAGACAAATGCCTCGGCGTTTTTTTGTTTGGATCAATTTCGCAAAATTTAGACCGCGTCTTTCACGGCCTTGAGCGGGCGAATGCGCACCTGGGTGCGGGCCGGCTTGGCGGCGAACATGCGCTCTTGCTTGGTGAACGGGTCAATGCCTTTGCGGGCTTTCACGGCGGGCAGGCGGCGGGTGGTCATCTTAAACAGGCCGGGCATGGTGAACGTGCCGGGGCCTTTCTTGCCCAATTGCTTTTTGATAATCACATCCAGGCTGGCCAGCACATCGCCCACCTGTTTCTTGCTCAGCTCAGTCTCTTCGGCAATCGCAGCCACCAGTTGAGACTTATTCATTGCCTTTACTTTCTCTGCCATTTTTCGTATCTCCTTGATATTCAGCGCGTCATCAAAATTTCCGCATCACGGTTACGCGCCGATTGGAATATTAACGCATACCTGTGGACAAAAATCAAGGGATTTGTGGATATTCTGTGGATTTTAATGTTAAAAAAGGCCGGGTTAAGCGCATTTTTTAAGGTTTCACCCATCGTTTTCCGGCTTTTTTCGCGGGTG
>DAORUN010000066.1:0-5935 GCA_035433205.1 Thermoflexales bacterium
CAAAAAACCTAGCCACTTTGCAGATGACAAACCCAACAAAATCTGATAGGGTTTGTGTGCGCGAAGGGATGCCGTAATCCCCTTCCGCAAAGGGAAATATTTATGAAATCCGTCACACGTTTGATGGGCGTGGTCGCCGCGATTGCCTGCGCATTGACCTCGTTCACCCCAGTTGGGGCGCAAACCGTAAAGCCGCCCACCGATGCCACAAAAGTGCTGCTCTCCAAGAGCGGGTCGCTGGCGTTTGATTTTGGCATCGGCGAACTCGCCATGACCCAATCTGTGCGCGATTTTGACGCGCTGGTGTCGTTCACAAACCCATCGTTTGAAAACTGGCTGTATGGCGTGGAGTTCCGCGCCCAGCAACCGCGGGCGCTGGTGTTTATGGTGGACTTTAACGGCAAAGCGGGGTTGTTCATGTCAACCAACACGCTCACACCCATCGGCGAACTGGCCGATGTGCCAAACCTGCAAAAGAAGGCCGGCCAGCGCAACGATTTTGCGTTGTATGCCCGCGGCGACCGGCTGGATGTGTTTATCAACAAGGTGTTTTTCAAAACATATCCCATCGGCCAGTTGATGGATCCCGGCGAGATTTCGATTTTTGCCGGAGACACCCGCAACGACAAATTTGGAAAAGTGCAATACAGCAATTTCATTGTGCGTGTGTCAAAAACAGAAGTGGTGGCAAAATCGGCCAACCCGGTTGAGCGCACCCAGCGCGACCAGATTTTGCTGACCGTCCAGCGCACCAGCTACATCCAGTGGGGCCGCCCCATCGGGATGGATCACCCGGATCAAGGGTGCAATAGCTTTAACGATTCACGGCCAGTGCGCCAGTTCCAGGCGTCGCTGCGCATCAAGAACAACGGGACAAAGCCAATGAATTTGTGGTACCCGGTGTTCTTTAAGCCAGATGGAAGCGAGGCGTATGTGTGCTTCTATGCCTACCGCGAGGCGCTGCAACCGCTGGGCGCAGGGCAAATCCGAGACATCACGTTTGCCGTGTTTGTGGAGTTGAACGAGACGGTTTCGTCTGCGGTGATTCGAGATAAGGATTTGGGTATTTCGAACCGCATCATGTTCAAATAGTGAATTTTGAATGTAGAATTCTGAATGCTGAAAGTGGAACCGAAATAATTTTCAGCATTCAGAATTTAGCATTCTTAAAAATGAACTTTGATCAACTGATTGAAGCCAAGCTGCGCGAGGCGCGGGAAAACGGCGAGTTCAACAACCTCAAACGCGAGGGCAATCTCAACTTGGAGGATGACTCCAGCGTGCCGGAGGAGGAGCGCATTGTTCAGCACATTTTGCGCCAAAACAATGTTGCGCCCGATTGGATTGAGACCGACAAAGCCTTGCGCCAACATATTGATCAAGCCCGCGCTGGCCTGCGCCGCAGCTACGAGTGGCGCAGAACCAAGTTACTGGAACTGCCCGACCCCGCCGAGCGCGAACGAATTGAACTCCAGTGGAAACGCGCCCAAAAGCGGTTTGAAGACGAGCTGGAGCAGATCAACCGCCAGATTTTTGCGTTCAACCTCAAAACCCCGGCATCTTCCACCCAGCGCAGGCCGCTGCGGTTGGCAGAGGAGTTGGAGAGGGCAAAAAGGGTGAAGAGCGAATAGGCGGAGCCTAAGAGACTGTCTTAAACAACTCGCGCGGCGCGAAAACCAAAGGTTTAGTCGTAGGGGCGAGGCATGTCCCGTCCCTACGACGCCATTTAACGCGTTTGGGGATTTTTGAAATCTTGAAAATTGGAACAAATTCTTTGTTTAAGACAGTTTCTAAAGATCTGCCAGACTTTTAGGCTCTATCATTTTTCATACACTCCTTTGGTATAAAACCGCTTGTAAAAGATTAATTTAAGGCGCGCACCTACTTGAAATTGAAGTGAAAAGTTGTATAGTCTTGCGCCGTTTGAATTGAAAAAACAGGCTGTCAGGCGTTGTGATGTAAAAAAGGACAACGTGATCAGCGTTCTTAGGAGGAAATAGTTATTTACCAGATGGGAGAAGTGATTGAAGGATCGCGCCTAAGCGGCGCACACGTCGTCGCAAGTTCACGCGCTCGCAAGAGCCGCACCGCCCCCGTAGTTACGTTTGCCCCAACGCAGTATCCCGCGTTACCCGCAAACCATCCGCTTTGGCAATTGCCATCGCCCACGCTTATTTCATCGCCCAAACAGGCTGGCGAGAACATGGCCGCCGCCCAACGCGCATTTGCGTTTGATGGCTTGGATGTGAACGTGGGTTACGCCATGAAGTCCAACCCGCACCCGGCGTTGCTCTCGGCGGTTGCCGACCAGCGCGATTCATGGTTCGAGGTGGCCTCCAAGGCAGAGATTTCGGCGCTGGAGAACATTGGCGTGGGCGGAGACCGCATTTTCTTCAGCAATCCCATCAAACAGCCCGCGCACATTGCCCACGCGGTGAAGCTGGGGGTAAAGCTGTTTGTGTATGACAGCGAGGCCGAGCTAGAGAAGCTGGCGCAATTCAATGACCCATCCAACCCGCTGGAAGTGTATGTGCGCATGACCGTTTCGCACACCGGCGCGTTGTGGCCGCTCACCCACAAATTTGGCGTGGAGCCAGGCAAAGCCGTGCAATTGCTCAAGCTGGCCAAGGCGCGCGGCCTCAAGCCGGTGGGGATGGCGTTCCATGTGGGGTCGCAGTGCAGCCGCCCACAAACGTGGGTAGATGCGCTCCGCGAGTGCGCCCCCGCGTGGGCAGCCGCCCGCGCCGAGGGCCTTGAGCTGGATATGATTGATATTGGCGGGGGCTTCCCCACCCGCTACACCGGGCCGGTGCCCACCTTCTCAGAAGTGGCGCAAGCCGTCAAACCTGCGCTGGATGAGACCATGCCGGGCGCGAAGCGTTTGTTTATTGAGCCGGGCCGGAGCATTTGCGGCAACACCACCGACATGGTTTTGACCGTGACCGGCGTGGCCGAGCGGCCAGACGGCCAAACCTGGCTATATCTGGATGGCGGTTACTTTCAGGGGTTGTACGAAATCCCAGACGGCATCCGCCCCGCCGCGCACCCAGTTGTGGCCGACCCGCGCCCCATCAACATGGTTACCTACCGGCTGGCTGGCCCCACCTGCGATTCGCTGGACACGCTGTTCGAGATGCGCTCGCCGGTGGAGATGAAGATTGGTGACAAGATTGTGCTCAAGAACACCGGCGCATATGTCTACTCGGTGGGGTCGCCGTTCAACGGCTTTGCCCTGCCAGACATGCTCAACGCAGATGAGTGGATGATCAACCGCGACGAGTTTCCGGGAATGTGCTGAGTTTGGGACGGAAGACGGAAGACCGAGGACGGCTTTTACCCAAAAATCCGTCTTCCGTCCACCGTCTTCCGTCTTTTTTACGCGCTCTGTCGCCGCACAAAACGCACAGGCATCAAAATTTCGTGTGGCGGATGGGTAACGTGCCGGGCGTGGGTCTTTGCCTGGGCGTGGATCAGATCCAGCACACGCTCCAGCGCCACACTGCCAAGCTCGGCAAATGGCAGGCCAACCGTGCTAAGCGGCGGCGAAAAATAGCGCGCCTCTGGGATATCGTCAAAGCCCGTCACGGCCACATCCGCCGGAATGCGTTTTCCTGATACTTGCAACACGTTCATCGCCCCCAGCGCGATGTGATCGTTGCCCGCCAGAACCGCATCCAGGTCTGGGTGCGCCGTCAGCAAACTGCGCATGGCGCGTTCGCCGTGCGCCACGCTCCAATCACCCGCGCAAACCCACGTGTCATCGCACGGCAGGCCGCGCTCGGTCATCATCTCTCGCCAGACAATGGTGCGCAAATTGGAATCCCATGTGTTTGGCCCCGCGATGTGCGCAATGCGTTTGCGCCCGCCATCCAGCAAATGGCGCATGGCTTGCTGCGCCCCGGCGCGAATATCGTAATTCACCACGTGCTGCTCATCGTCGGGGTTCATTAACAAAGCCAAAATGGGCGGGATGCTGGTTTGGTAGTGCTCTGACAGATGGCCGCTGATATGCCAATGTTCTGGCACCGCCCAAATAATGCCCGCCACGCGGTGCGAATTCAGCCGCGAAATGACGGCCTCAATATCGGCGTAATGCTCGTTGTGGATGACGGTGAGCAGGACGGCGTATCCGTGCTTAACGGCGGCGGCATCGATGCCCGTGAGCAGCCGCGAAGCGCCGTAGTCATCCAGGTGCGCCGTCACCACCCCAATAATGCGAGAGTCGCCAGTAACTAAACTACGGGCAATGGCATCTGGAAAATAGCCAAGTTCTTGAATGGCGGCCATAATCCGCCCGCGGGCTTCGGACGAGACCGGCCTGCGCCCGGAGAGGCAGTTTGAAACGGTCCCCGGCGATACTCCGGCTTTCAACGCGACATCTTTGATTGTTGCCATCGTGGGCGATTTGGTGTATGATTTTGGTCTACGGGTACAAACGTTTTAATTGTAGCCTATTTCACAAAATCGTGTAGGCATATAGGAGGAAATTTCAAGAGAGAATTAACCCACCTTTTGACCATCTAAATGTTTTAGAAAAGTTAGTAAAAGCAAAATATATAAGCGAGAAGCAGGAGTATCTCCAAGATGAATATCAAATCTTCTATTTTCGGTGTGTTGGCAGCTGGATCCATGATCCTGGCCGCCTGCGGCGCAACGCCCACACCGGCAGCCCCGACTGCCGCCCCCGCCAAGCCAACCGATGCGCCAAAGCCGGCTAACACGGCCGCCCCGGTTGTTGCAAAGAAAGGCGTGGGTATTGTTCTTCCCACCAAAGACGAGCCACGCTGGATTCAGGATCAAACCCGCTTCCAGGATGCCTTCAAGGCCGCTGGCACCGATGTCGAAATCCTCTTCTCTCAGGGCGACAGCGCCAAGGAAAAGGCCAACGTTGAGTCTCTGATTGCCAAGGGCATCAAGGTGCTCATCCTCACCCCGCAAGATGGCGCCGCCGCCGCTGCCGCCGCCGACGCAGCCCGCGCCGCTGGCGTCAAAGTCATCTCCTACGACCGCCTCATCCGCAACACAGACGCCGTTGACTTCTATGTGACGTTTGACAGCGTGGCCGTGGGCGAAGCCTGGGGCCAGTATCTGATTGACAACGCCAAGGGCACAGGCAACAACCTGTATCTGTATGCTGGCGCCGCCTCGGACAACAACGCCTTCCTGTTCTTTGAGGGCGCGTGGAACAAGCTGCAGCCCAAGATCGCCGATGGCACATTCGTGATCAAGAACAGCAGCGAAGCCGTGGCCGCTCAGGCCAAAGCCAAGCTCACCCGCGATGAAATGGCCAAGATCATCGGCCAGGTCACCACGAACTGGGACTTCAACACCGCCAAGGGTCTGGCAGAAGCCAACCTGACCAAGGCCAAGGATGCCGACAAGGGCAACGTGTATATCGTCGCCCCGAACGATGGCACCGCCCGCGCCATCGCCGATGCCTTCGCCGCCGACAAGGCCGTGACCAAGTATTACATCACCGGTCAGGACGCGGAAAAGGCTTCCATCCAGTACATCATTGACGGCAAGCAGAGCATGACCGTGTTGAAGGACGTCCGCACACTGGTCAACGACGCGATTAAAGCCGCCAATGCCTTCCTGGATGGCAAGACACCAGAAAAGACCAACTCGTATAACAACGGCAAGGCTGACATTGCCGCCAAGCCGTCCGCCATCGTCACCGTGACCAAAGACAACCTGAAGAAGGCTGTCATTGATTCCGGTTACTACCCGGCGAGCGACTTCAAGAATCTGGACACGCTGGGCGCTGGCGCAGCCGCCCCCGCGCAGGTCGTCGGCAAGGTCGGCATCGTTCTGCCCACCAAAGATGAGCCGCGCTGGATTCAGGATCAAACCCGCTTCCAGGATGCCTTCAAGGCCATGGGCACCGATGTCGAAATCCTCTTCTCTCAGGGCGACAGCGCCAAGGAAAAGGCCA
>DAORUN010000066.1:6035-18311 GCA_035433205.1 Thermoflexales bacterium
GGCACCGATGTCGAAATCCTCTTCTCTCAGGGCGACAGCGCCAAGGAAAAGGCCAACGTTGAGTCTCTGATTGCCAAGGGCATCAAGGTGCTCATCCTCACCCCGCAAGATGGCGCCGCCGCCGCTGCCGCCGCCGACGCAGCCCGCGCCGCTGGCGTCAAAGTCATCTCCTACGACCGCCTCATCCGCAACACAGACGCCGTTGACTTCTATGTGACGTTTGACAGCGTGGCCGTGGGCGAAGCCTGGGGCCAGTATCTGATTGACAACGCCAAGGGCACAGGCAACAACCTGTATCTGTATGCTGGCGCCGCCTCGGACAACAACGCCTTCCTGTTCTTTGAGGGCGCGTGGAACAAGCTGCAGCCCAAGATCGCCGATGGCACATTCGTGATCAAGAACAGCAGCGAAGCCGTGGCCGCTCAGGCCAAAGCCAAGCTCACCCGCGATGAAATGGCCAAGATCATCGGCCAGGTCACCACGAACTGGGACTTCAACACCGCCAAGGGTCTGGCAGAAGCCAACCTGACCAAGGCCAAGGATGCCGACAAGGGCAACGTGTATATCGTCGCCCCGAACGATGGCACCGCCCGCGCCATCGCCGATGCCTTCGCCGCCGACAAGGCCGTGACCAAGTATTACATCACCGGTCAGGACGCGGAAAAGGCTTCCATCCAGTACATCATTGACGGCAAGCAGAGCATGACCGTGTTGAAGGACGTCCGCACACTGGTCAACGACGCGATTAAAGCCGCCAATGCCTTCCTGGATGGCAAGACACCAGAAAAGACCAACTCGTATAACAACGGCAAGGCTGACATTGCCGCCAAGCCGTCCGCCATCGTCACCGTGACCAAAGACAACCTGAAGAAGGCTGTCATTGATTCCGGTTACTACCCGGCGAGCGACTTCAAGAATCTGCCGTAACTTTTAGAGCAAAGTTCAAAGTGCAAAGTTAAAAGCTCTGAGCGCCAAGTCTTTGGTAACCATACCGAAGACTTGGCATCTCTACTCTGCACTTTGAGCTTTGCGCTTTGAACTTCAAAAAAGTCATTATTCAGGAGAATACAAACCACATGACCACACCTATCCTGGAAATGCGCAATATCACCAAGGAGTTTCCCGGCGTAAAAGCGTTGAACAACGTCACGTTCAGCGTGCAACCCGGCGAGATTCATTGTTTGGTGGGAGAAAATGGCGCAGGCAAATCCACGTTGATGAAAGTCCTGAGCGGCGTGTATCCATTTGGGACATACACCGGAGATATCGTCGTGTCGGGGCAAACTCAAAAATACCGCACAATTGCCGACAGCGAAAAAGCAGGCATTGCCATCATCTATCAGGAATTGGCGCTGGTGCCTGAAATGACTGTTTATGAAAATATATTTCTGGGCAACGAAATAAAAAGCGGTTTCACCGTAAATTGGAATGAGACCATCAAACGCGCGGGCAAGATGCTGGAAATGGTTGGGTTGGATGTGAATGCGGCATCCAAGATCAAGGACCTCGGCGTGGGGAAGCAGCAGCTCGTCGAGATCGCCAAAGCCCTCAGCCGCGATATTAACATTTTGATTCTGGACGAGCCAACCGCTGCGCTGAACGAAAATGACAGCGAGAACCTCCTCAACCTGCTAAAAGACCTGCGCAAAAAGGGCGTGACCTGCATTTTGATCTCACACAAATTGAAGGAAGTCATCGCCGTGGCCGACCATGTGACCGTGCTGCGCGACGGCCAGACCGTGACCACGCTGGACGCGCACAAGGGCGAAGTGACCGAGATGGCGATGATCAAGCACATGGTGGGCCGCGAGATTGACAACATTTACCCACCCCGCCCCAACAAAAAAGTGGGCGAGGTCGCGCTGGAGGTCAAGAACTGGAACGCCTTTAGCCCCAAACTCGGGCGGCAGGTGCTCAAGGATGTGAACTTCAGCCTGCGCAAGGGCGAAATCGTGGGTTTTGCCGGGCTGATGGGATCCGGGCGCACCGAGCTGGCGCACTCCATCTTTGGCAACCCGGACAAGTTCAAAACCAGCGGCGATATTTACATTGAAGGCAAAAAGAAAGTGCCAGCTGTGCCAGAGCAAGCCATTGATGCTGGCATCGCGTATGTTTCCGAAGACCGCAAAGGAAACGGCTTAATTTTGATTCAGGACGTGAAGCAAAACGTCACGCTGGCGAACCTGGAAGAAATTGCCAGCCGCGGCGTGGTGAACAAAAATGCCGAGATCAAAATTGCCAATGATTACAAGGGATCGCTCAACATTAAAACGCCAACGGTGGAACAGCGCGTGGGCAACCTGAGCGGCGGCAATCAGCAAAAGGTGTCGCTGGCAAAGTGGCTGTTTGTTGGGCCAGATGTGCTGATTTTGGATGAGCCAACCCGCGGAATTGACGTGGGCGCGAAATACGAAATTTACACGTTCATGAACAAACTGGTGGAACAAGGCATGAGCATCATGCTGATCTCATCCGAATTGCCAGAAGTGTTGGGCATGAGCGACCGCGTGTATGTCGTCTCGGAAGGGCGCATCGCAGGCGAGTTGCCCATTCAGGAAGCAACCCAGGAAAAGATCATGCACCTGGCGACGAATTAACGAGTTAAACGACATCGCAAAACTGTTTTTTAAACCACAAAAAGCACAAGATGTAACGTGCCATTTGTAAAAACAAACAAATTTCATAAATTGTTTTTTTACACATTGCACATTACACAGTTCACTCAGGAATCAACCATGTTCTTCCAACATCTTAAAAATTCACTCGCTCAGAACATCCGCGAATACGGCATGTATATCGCGCTGTTCGTGATCATGGCGATCTTCACCATCACCACGCAAGGCACGTTTATCTCATCCCGCAACCTGAGCAACCTGCTCAACCAAACCGGCTACATCGCGGTGCTGGCCGTGGGCATGACCCTGATCATCGTCATTCGCCACATTGACCTCTCGGTGGGTTTCTTGGCAGGTTTTCTGGGCGCAGTCGCCGCCATCGCCCTGAGCGCATGGCATCTGCCCGTTTTGGTGGTCATTCCGCTCACGCTCGCGCTGGGCGCAATCGCGGGGTTGATCACGGCCTTACCGGTGGCAGAAATTGGCATACCTTCGTTCGTGGCCTCGCTGGCAGGCATGTTGATATATCGTGGTCTGCTCCAGCTCGTCACACAAGGCACAGGCACCATCATCATCGCCGATGACACCTTCAACGCCATCGGCAACGGCTACATCCCAGACCTGCCCTTTACGCTTATTCCAAAAGTACACACGCTCACTTTGCTGCTTGGCATCATCGGCATTGTTTTGTATATCCTCAGCCAGATCAATGACCGCCGCAAGAAGGAATCGTATAACTTCCAAGTTCCGCCAATGGACATGTTTGTGTTGCAGCTTGTGTTTGTCTCGGCCATCATCGCGCTGGTCACATGGATTTTGGCCGGATACAACGGCTTGTCATGGACGGTGGTGATCATGCTTGTGGTCGTGGGCATCTACCACTTCATCACCACCCAAACCGTGCTGGGCCGCCACATTTACGCGGTGGGCGGCAACCCAGAAGCCGCCGAGCTGAGCGGCATCAGCGTGCGGAAGATCACATACATGGTGTTCGCCTCGATGGGTTTCCTGACCGCCTTGTCTGGCATTTTGTTCACGGCTCGTCTCAAGTCGGCCACACCGCAGGCAGGCACGCTGTTCGAACTTGACGCCATCGCTGCCGCCTACGTGGGCGGCGTGTCTGCCGCTGGTGGCGTGGGCAAAGTCATCGGCTCCATCATCGGCGCGTTGGTCATGCAATCGCTGGTGAACGGCATGAACCTGATGGGTCTGGACATCTCGTATCAATACGTGGTGCGCGGTCTCATCCTCGTGGCTGCCGTCGTCTTCGACGTGCTCACCCGCCGCCGCGCGCGCTAAAAACCAGAGTGATAGTTGAGAGTGATAGTTATAGCGGCCTGCGCTTTACTATCACTCTCAACTATCACTTTTCCTGCCGGTAAATCCCCACCAGCCGCCCCATCAACACGGCGATATAAAGCACGCCGGTCATGCCCTCTAGCGCGGCCAGCGTGCGCGCCCACGCGTTCACCGGAATGATGTCGCCATACCCGACGGTGGTGAGCGTAATCATGCTGTAATAAATCAATTGCTGCCATTGCACAGGCTGGCCCAGGCCGTTGTCAATAAAACTGTGCGGCGAGAGCAACTCAATCATGCCATACAGCGGTGTGAACAGAGAACCCAGCAAAATATAAATCGTTATCGCGGTGATGAGAACGCGGCCATCCACCATCTGCGCGTTAAAGATAAACCCAAACAATGCGCCAATAATGAGCAAGAGGCAGGGAATAAAAGCCATAAACTGCAAGACAGATAAAAACACATTACCCGGGAAGATCGTAGCCAATACCGAAGCCACCATCCATGCCAGCGCGGCAAAACTGGTGCGAATCAGACTATTTCTGTCATCGCTGGTGACCAGCACGCCAATCACAAACATCAAGGCGTATCCCGTCAAAAACAAAATAATGCCCAGCGGCCCAATGCTCAGGGTGATGGGATACCCAAAATTCAGCGCAACCACCATCACAAATAAAAAACCCACCGCGCCATACAACGGATTGAATTTTAATTTTTGCTGTTCTGGTTTTTCTTTCATGAGTTTTTGATCAAAGCATCCACAATTCTGGGCGCGGCATGGCCGTCGCCATACGGGTTGATGGCCCGCGCCATCGCCGCGTATTCCGCGAAGTCATCCAGCAATCGGCTGGCCTCGGCCACAATCCGCGCCCGGTCAGCGCCCACCAGCCGCACCGTGCCCGCGTCCACCGCTTCTGGCCGCTCGGTTTTATCGCGCAGCACCAGCACCGGCTTGCCCAAACTGGGCGCGCTCTCCTGAATCCCGCCCGAATCAGTCAGCACCAGCGCCGCGCGGCGCATCACATGAATCAGCGGCAAATAATCCAGCGGGTCAGTCAAAATGACATTTGGCGCATCGCCCAAAATGCGCCGCGCCGGTTCCTGCACATTCGGGTTGAGGTGAACCGGGTAGAGGATCACGGCCTGCTCAGCATAACGCTTCGCCAGGTCGCGCAGACCGCCAAAAATCTCCTCAAACGGCTTGCCAAAATTCTCGCGCCGGTGAGCCGTCACCAAAACAAGTTTGCGCCCCTCCACCCTGTTTAGCAGCGCGCGGGCCTCATCCGGCACGGGTTGGGTGATGGCCCACTGGAGCGCGTCAATCTCGGTGTTGCCAGTCACAACAATTGTGTTCTCCGGCACACCCTCGCGCAACAAATTTTGTTTAGATCGCTCGGTGGGCGCAAAATGCAAATCGGCAATCGCCCCCGCCACTTTGCGGTTAATCTCTTCCGGGAACGGCTGATATTTGTCAAAGCTGCGCAGGCCCGCCTCCACATGCCCCACCCTTGCCCCGCAATAAAACGCCGCCAGCGCGGCGGCCATCACGGTGGTGGTGTCACCCTGAACCAAAACCCAATCCGGTTTTTCGACCAGCAACACCGGCTCCATGTTTTTCAACACCGCCGCCGCGCTTTGGCTCAGCGTCTGGCCGGGTTGCATCAAATTGAGGTCAACATCCGGCACAATGCCAAACGCATGAAGCACCTGATCCAGCATTTGCCGGTGCTGGGCGGTTACGCACACGCGGCTGATGATTTCGCTTGGCCGCGCGGCCAGCTCGCGCACCACCGGGGCCATTTTCACCGCCTCTGGTCGCGTGCCAAATACCGAGAGAATTTTGAGCATGGGGGAAATGATAAACGCGAAAAACAAAAGGGGGTCTGACCGCTCTGCCGAACTTGTTCGGACGCGGTCAGACCCCTCGTCACCCTGCGAGGTTAAAGACCACTTACGCCATCGCAGGCACAGGCTGATGCGCGGGCGCATGGGCGCGGGCGGCCTCGCGCCCGTGATCCAGCAAGACCGGGCGAAACTTATAGCCGTAGATGATGTTGCCGCGCTCGCCGTCCTCGCGCAGCACGCGCGTGACCATCTCCACCGGCATGCCAATGCGCACATCGGCCTCGTCCACATCGGTCAGTTGCGCCGTGACCAGCGGGCCTTCCACCAATCGAATCAACGCCACGGTGTAGGGCGCAAATTTGTCAAACTCCGCGGGCGGGTTATACACCGCGCTAAACGAATACACCTCGCCGCGCCCGCTAAACGCGAACGGCGTCTTGGCTTCCTTCTCGCAGGTTGGGCACACATCGCGCGGCGGGAAAATCTTAGACTTGCAATGCGGGCACTCCTCGCCCACCAGTTGATACCGCTGCGCCTTTGTGCGCCAAAATCGTGCTACTTCCATTGTGCTCCTTTATCTTTCGCAAGGCCGCAAAGCCGCCAAGATAATTTTTTGCGCCTTTGCGTCTTAGCGAGAGATTTTCTTTACATCCTCTCCAAAATTGTTGTGACCACGCTTGCGCCGCTGCCGCCAATGTTTTGCGCCATGCCCAATCTTGCATTGGGGATTTGGTTCGCGCCAGCCTCGCCGCGCAACTGCAAGGCAACCTCAGAAATTTGATACATCCCCGTCGCGCCCACCGGGTGGCCGCGCGCCTTCAAACCGCCCATGGTGGTGATGGGAACCCGGCCTTTGAGGCCAATCTCGCCATCCAGCGCCAAACCCACGCCGCGGCCCCTCGGCGCAAAGCCAGCCGCTTCCAGGCTGAGGGCGCTCATGATGGTGAAGGCATCGTGCAATTCAAACAAATCCATGTCGGCGGGGCCAACCCCAGCGGCGGCATACGCCTTTTGCGCGCTGATGGCCGCGCCCTCCAGATACAACGGGTCGCGGCGGCTGTGCACCGCCACAGAATCCGTGGCCATGGCGCACGCCCGCACCCGGATGGGGTTGTCGCTAAATTCTCTGGCGATGGATGTCGGCGCGAGGATCACGCACGCAGACCCATCCGCAATGGGCGAAGAATCCAGCAAGTTGATGGGGTCGGCCACGGGTTTGGCCTCCGCAAACTGCTTGGGCGTTATCTTCATGTGGAACATCGCGTTGGGGTTATGCACCGCGTTTTCGTGCGCGGTAATGGCAAATGGCGCAAAATCCTCTTTTTTGTAGCCATGCTCGTGCATATACCGGCGCATAAGCAATGCGTTAATGCTCACGAACGTCAGCCCATGCAGCCCTTCGTATTCAGCATCGGCGGCCATCGCCAGGGCCGATGTGACCACGTCTGGCGGCGGATCTGTCATCTTCTCCACGCCCATGCAGGCCACAAAATCGGCCATGCCCGACGCAACTGCCATCAGCCCAACGCGCAAAGCCGCCGCGCCGCTGCCGCACGCCGCCTCAATTTTCATCGCCTCAATGCCGCGCAAACCGGCAAAATCGGCGATGATGGCGCCCAAATGTTCCTGCCCGGTCAATTCGCCAGACAGCATGTTGCCCACGTAAAGCGAGTCAATGCGCTCCAGTTTGGCGTCGCGCATCGCGGCAGATAGCGCATCGTAACCCAGTTCGCGCAGGCTCTTGTCCCAGTGTTCGCCCACCGGTGTTTGGCCCACGCCTATGATTGATACGTCTCTCATGTTTTTGTAGTGGAAAGTGCAAAGCAACTTTGCGCTTTGCACTTAATTTAGTTTGTAGTTTTCCTTCAACTTGGAGTAAGTCGCGTAATCCACCTGCTTGCGGCGGGTCACATAATCGCGCGTGGCAGGCGCGCTGACGTTCTTTTCGGCGTTGCGCCCCAAAACCCTGATGGCAAAGGCATCGCTGCCCGCGCCAGAGCCAAACGAGACCACCAAAATCCGGTCACCGGGCTTGGCAATATCCAGCACAGCGGTCAGGCCAATCATGCTCGACCCAGCGTAGGTGTTGCCAATGTCATTCACCAGCAAACCCGGCTTCATCTGCTCTTTCTTAAACCCCAGCTCCTCGCCCGCCTTGGTGGGGAACTTGGCATTGGGTTGATGGAACACGGCATAAGTGAAATCGCTCGCGTTCTGACCCAGCTCACCGAGCAGCCCTGCCGCCGCGGAAAGAATGTGATGAAAATAGGCCGGCTCACCGGTGAACCGCCCGGCGTGCTCCGGGTAGCGCTCGTGCTGCCGCCGCCAAAAGTCTGGCGTGTCGGTCACATACGAATGCGATGCCTCAATTTCGGCCAGCGATTCCTCGGCTGGGCCAACCAGATACGCCGCGCCGCCCGCGCCAGCGGTGTATTCCAGCGCATCGCCGGGCCGCCCCTGGGCCGCGTCCATCCCAATCGCCATCGCATAATCCATCATGCCAGAACCAACCATGCCGATGGCCGCCTGAAGCGCCTCGGTTCCGGCTTTGCAGGCAAATTGCCAATCGGCAGCCTGGGTGTATGGCGTTGCGCCAATGCTCTCGGCTACAATTGTGCTGGTCGGCTTCACCGCGTAGGGATGAGATTCGCTGCCCACCCACACCGCGCCAATCTGCCGAACATAATCAGCTTGTTTGTGTCCCCACGCCCGGTTGATGGCATTCCGGGCGGCTTCGATGCTCATCGTCGCCACATCTTCATCCAACCCTGGCACAGATTTCTCACGCACGGGCGGCTGGGCGTTGCCATGCGTCCATAATTCAGAGACCGCGTGGGCGGGCAGGCGGTAGCGTGGAACATACGCGCCGTATCCTACAATTCCCACCGGTTTAACCGGCTTCATTAGTTTCATAGTATTTCCAAAATTGGAGGTGGCTCTGGCTGGATTTCCCAAATTTATCCCAAGTCACTTTGGGATAAATCATTTTGGGTAAACCTCACGCGTTGTCTCGCCTGCATATAGGCTGCACAAGACTGCGTTACAACAACACATGAAGTCGAAGCGCATACGCCCTCCGCGGATCAGTCTAGGGGAAAAAACCTATCAAAAACGCCCGGCCGGGGGAAAATATGTGACCGGATAGCTTTTGATAGTAAGAAAGTTCACAAAAAAAAGGCTTTTTATGTCGCTTTCCTTGTTGTTTATTGCCAAAAATAAACAATAAGATTCTAGAAAGCGAGTTATGCCAGTAATCCCTTAATCCGTTCAATCCCATCTAACAGATTTGGCTCAACATAAACATTGGGATATACCGGATGTATACCTGCCAAGTTCGCAAAGGCCATCCCGCCCAAAACTACTTTTGGATGATACCCGCGAATCTGGTTGTCTTCTAAAGGAAGCGCCCTAAGAATGGTATGCCCATACGCCATTTGGCTGCACGATATGGCAATAACCACCGGGCGATCTCGCACAATCGTGCTGATCCACCCATCCAAAGGCAAATCTGCCCCGAGGTAGCGCACATTGACCCCGCGCTGGCGCAAAATGGTCGCCAACATAAGTGAGCCAATTTGATGCAATTCATTTGGCGCACACCCGACAACAACCAAGGGACCAATCACCGGCGACAAGTCGTTAAAAGTGGCAAACAGCCATCCCATCAAAAACTGCGAGGCAAAATGCTCGTCGGCGATGCTAACTTTGCCATCATGCCAGCCCTGCCCAATTTGCACCAACACTGGCGCAATAAGCCGGGTACACGTGTCTTCCAGCGGATGCGCCTGCGCAAGGATGTCATACGCGGCGGTCTCATCGTGATTCAGCAGCGCGGCATAAAGTTGCGCAACCAGCCGCTGCCACTCACCATCCTCAAGCGGCACAGGCGCGGCGGCCATGCGGTGGCGGGCTTGCTCCAAGGCTGCCACCGCCCGGCTGATGCTCAGCCCGCCTTCAACTTGATTCTTCAACCAGCGCAAATCGGCCACATCTCTCTCTGAATAAAGCCGGTAATTTCCCGATGTGCGCCCTGGTTTTAGTACGGCATAACGCCGCTCCCATGCCCGCAGGGTGGTAGAGGCAATACCCGTCTTTTGCACCACCGATTTAATGTTATAAATTGGATCATCAGATAAGATCATCAAAAAAGGTCCTGACTAAAACAACTAACTTTGCGCAAAACGCAAAGCTTTTCCCCCGTTTATTCTCAAATTGTAATACCTATTTCGTAAATATTTCAAGGGCCGCAATAGCTATTTAAATCTGCTTGCGCCACAAACTGGCCCTGGGTCAATGTTTGGGTCAGCACACCGCCATCCAAAATTTGGGTGAAGGCATTAGACATGGCCTTGGCAGCGCAATCCCACCCGCTCACAAACGGCTCGGCCACCGCGCTCTGGGCAATTCGGCGGATGGCTCTGGCGCGGGGGGTATTCGCATCGCTCAATGCGGAAAAACGAGCTGGCAAGTCGCCCGTCCGGTCGGCCCAAAATCTGGTCTGCGCGGGTTCCATCAGCCAGCGCGCAAACTGCCACGCCGCCGCCTGTTTTGCCGGAATTGTGCGCATGAGCGCCAACACCGGCGCGCGAAACTGGTTGGCGGTCTTGCCTGCCTCGCCGGGCAAGCGGTCTATGCCCCATTCAAAGTTGGCGGCCTGTTTGATTTGTGTCTCGTATTGGCTCAGCGTATCCGTCCAGTCAAAGCCAAACAGGGCGCGGCCAGAGGCGAACTCATCGCGCTCCTGGGCCAGCGTGTTGACGCGGTAGACCTGATTGGCGCGAACGATGGTGAGCAGCCGGTTCATCGCGGCCACGGGCACATCGCCAGTAAGCGTCACCCGGCTCAGGTCATTGCTAATCAGTTTGCCGCCGTTCGCCAAAACCCAATCGGCAAAATCTTCGCCGTTGGTCGAGACGGTGAAGCACTCGGTGCCGCGCCGGGAATCTGAAGCGCGGGTGCAGGCCTGCCCAAAGTTATCCCAGTCTGCTGGAACGTTCTGATAACCCAGCGAGGAAAGCCAGTCGCTGTTCATCAATACCGCCCGCGCCGCGCCGCCAAACGGCAATGCCCACGTTCGGCCATCGCCAGTTTTGCCCGCCTGCAAGACAAATGGCAAAAAGTCGGCGCGGTCATCTGCGGTGAAGCCCGCGCTGCCGTTCAGGTATTCATCCAGCGGGGCCAGCAGGTCTTTGCGCTGCAAGTTGGCCGCCTGGGTGGATGGAACGAGCAAAAGCGAAGGCATGGCGTTTGCTGCCAAGTTTTTTGAAATGGCGCCGCGCAAGTTGACCAAATCTTTGCGCTCTGGCACAATGACGCTGCCGGTTGGGTTGTTGGCGTTCCAGCGATCTACCAATTCCAGCAGGGCGCGTTCCTTGGCGCCGGTTAGCGTGTGCCAAAACGGGATGTAATTTCCGCTTACACCCGGGGCGGCACACCCAGACAGAAGCAGCGTCAAAGCCAGGAAGAGCACAAACGGCTGCAAGAGGTAACGCCCGGAGCGCTTAACGAATATGCTCATCCGTCCTCCCGCATGGCCGAGACGATATTTACAAAACCCTTCGCGTCTTTCACCAACCGCCCCACCGGAATTTGGGTGTCATGCGCGGTGATGACAAACGCGTCATGCTCCAGCGCCCATTTTTGCAAGGCGCGTTTTGTGTCAATGGTGATGAGCGGCAAAACATCGTAGGCCGTGACCCAGGGCAGGCGCGCAAAATGAATTTGGTAACAAGCCACATCGCCCAACATGATGACGGTGCGAGGTTTGCGCGGTTCCGCGCCTTGCCGCCCTTCGACAAACTCAGGGAGAACGGAGGGAGAAACGACAATTGAATCTACGCCCTCAATGATGACGGACTGATGGCCGACGGTGTGGCCGGGCGTGGGCAACACCCGCACACTGGGCGTAATCTGCGCCACGCCATCCAGCAGCGTCATCCAGCCATTTTCCACCAGCTTGATGTAATTTTCGGGGAAGTAGGTGTTGCGGGTGCGCTCGTTGGTGTGCGTGGCATCGGCGTATTCTGTTTGCTGAACAAAATAATGCGCGTTGGGAAAACCGCGCACAAGCTGACCGCCCTGCTCTGCCAGCGCCCAGCCCACATGGTCGCCGTGCAAGTGGGTTTGAATCACAATGTCAATATCCGCTGGCGCAAAGCCGCGCCGCGCCAAGTCATCCATCAGCGTGCCGCGCGGGCGAACAATATCGTATTGCCCGGCCAGCTTGTCTAAATTTTTCCCGCCCACGCCGGCATCTATCAGGATGCGTTTGCCATCGGCTTCAACCAGAACACACCACAATTCTTGCGGCACACGGTTGCGCTCATCTGGCGGAAGGAGCTTCATCCAGCGGTCGCGCGGCACCAACCCAAACGCCCCGCCGCCATCGGCAAGCACATGCCCATCCGAAAGCAACGTTATTTTTGCTGTCATTATTTAGGCAGACATTGTACGCGGGTTGCTGGGTATTGATTGCTGGTTGATGAGAAGATGTGAAGACGAACGCAGACGTAAA
>DAORUN010000067.1:0-8931 GCA_035433205.1 Thermoflexales bacterium
CGGGCCAGGGTGCCCTCTGCCAGCGCGTCAATCTCCTCGCCGCTCAAAATGCCCCGCGCCGGGTTCAGGCCAATGCCATCGTGCGAGGCCAAAAAGTTAAAAAAGGTGGTCTGGTTGGATGGGGCGGCGAGCGTGTTGGCCCAAGCGGTGAGGGCTTTGGCGTTGCCCGTGCGAAACGTATGCGTTGTGAGCGGCGGCAGCGCGAAGTTGTAGACCATGTGCGCTTCGTTGCGGCCATCGCCAAAATAACTCAGGTTTTCGCGGTGCGGCACGTTGGTCTCGGTGATCAACATCGTGCCCGGCGCGGCCTCATCCAAAGCCGCCCGCATCAATTGCACGGCGTGGTGCGTTTGCGGCAAATTCAAACACGTCGTGCCCAGCTCCTTCCACAAAAACGCGATGGCATCCAGCCGGATAAATTGCGCCCCGCGCTCGACATAAAACAGGAGCACATCCAAAATTTCCAGCAGCACATCTGGATTCTTAAAGTTCAAGTCAATCTGGTCGGCGCTGAAGGTTGTCCACACGTGCTTCACGCCGCTGGGTGTTTCAAAATCGGTGAGCAGCGGCAGAGCGCGCGGGCGGGTCACCTGCGCCAGACGCGGGTCGGCGGGGTCACTTACCGTGACCGCAAAATTTTTGTAGCGCGGGTCATCGCGCAAAAAACCGCGAAAGTAGGCGCTGCTGGCAGAAACATGGTTGACCACCGCGTCAAACATCATGCGAAAGCTGCGCCCAATGCGGGCCACATCACCCCACCCGCCCAGCGCCGGGTTCACCTCGCGGTAATCCACCACCGAGAAGCCATCATCTGAGGTGTATGGATAAAACGGCAAAATGTGAACGCCGCTCACCACGCCGCGCAGGTGCGCCTCGCAAAACTCGGCCAGCGTTTGCAGCGGGGGCTGGCCCGGCTCGCTCAACTGGTCGCCATAGGTGATGAGAATCGCGTCGCGCTCGGTCAAGCCTGCGGGCGTTTTGCCGCGCGGATGTTGCGCCACAAACGCGCCAAGCCTGGCTTGCAGTTGCGCAAAAACCTGCGCCCCGGCTTCATCGCCATACAACACGCGCAAATGTTGATGAATTGCGGCGAGGGACTGAGAGTTGAGGGCTGGGGGTTGGTCACTCATCACATTCATACACGCTATTTATTTCGCATTTCCTATTTTGCATTTTGCATTTCAATCGCCAGCGCCGCGCTCCAGGAAAACTGTTTTGCACCGCAGCCGCTGCCATCGCGGGGGTCATAATACTCGCGAAAACCCTCTTTTTTAATAAGCGTGAGCGCGTCACTCACCAGCGCGTCAGCCTCGGCGGCGTAGCCATACCGGCGCAATCCTTCGCTCACCAGCCAGTTCATCTGAATCCAAATTGGCCCGCACCAGTAGCGGCGCGGGGCATACAGCAGCTCGTTTTTTGCGGCAGATGGCAGCACGAACGCCGAGTTTTTGCCCGGCGCATACTCATCGGAATTGCGCAAATGTTCCTGCACCAACCGCGCGGCTTTGTGCGCATCTGGCAGGCCCGCCAGCAGCGGCACAAAGGTAGAGATGGTGTTGATCGGAATCGTCTTTCCCGCGCGCAGGTCGTAATCCAAATACAGCCCGCGCTCCTCATCCCAAAATCGCGCGTCAAAAACCGCGCGGGTGCGCGCCATCCAGCCCTCAATTTCCGCGCGCATGGCCTTTGGCAGACCCAGCATTTGCGCCAGCCAAAGCAAATCTTCATCGGCGCGGTGCAGCAAGGCGCAAAACATGGCGTCTTGCACAAGGAAGGGCATCTCATCCAGCAACGGCTTGTGCTCCCATTTTAGTTGTCGCCCGGTGTTGATCAAATGCACAAATCGTTCGTAATCTTGCGGGCGGGGGCGCTCCTCCACCGCGACATGCTGCATGTCTTTGCGTTTGAACTGCGGCAAATCGCGCGGCGTGACCGCATCCAGCGCGTGCAACCAGCGCGGCGAGTTATCTGTGCCGCTCTCCCAGGGGTGAATCAGACATGGCAAACCAGTGCCATCGGCATCGCGGGCGGTGTGCAGCCATTTGTGCCAGTTAAAAATGGCATTTGCAAAATGCGCAAGCTCGTCTCGTCCCTCGCCTCTTTCATTTTGCGGCGTCCATTTTGCATTCTCAAGAATTTTTCTGAGGATGGTTGCCAAAACGGGCGGCTGAGTAAGGCCGGACGAAGGCACATCCCCGCCATGCGGCAAATCTGCGGTTTGCCAAAACTCCGGCGGCGGGAAATAATCCGATGCGCCATACGGGTAGATGATGTGCGGCACCATGCCATCGCGCCATTGCGCGCTGAGCAGCGTGCGAATCTCGGTAAACGCGCGGGGAAGATCAAAGTGCGCCAGCCCCAGCGCAATCAACGCCGAATCCCAGTTCCACAAATGCGGGTATTGGGTGGGCGAGGGTTTTGTAAATCCGCCAGCGTCGTTGGAGCGCAAGAGGGACTGGGCCTGAACTACCAATTCTTCGTTTGTCATATTCGTGTTGGATATTGGGGATTGGGCAGGGGCAGGTTACCCAAATACCCAATACCCAATTGCTAAATCGCCTTGCCCGTCTCGGCATCCATCCACCGGATTTTGCGCGGTTCGGGTTTTAGCCAAATGGTTTGATCGTGGTCAATGCGCATGTCTGGGTGGGCGCTGACTTTGACAATCTCGTCGCCCACGCGGGCGGTGATGAGGTTATGCGAGCCAAGCGGCTCGACCACCACCACGCGGCTTTCCAACGCGCCGGTTGCGGCCTGCGTGTGCGGCTCGATGTTTTCCGCGCGGATGCCAGCCATCAGCCTGCCATTTTTTGGCGCGGGGTAGCCCGCTGCCTCCATGCGCCCGCCAGAGATGAAGTTCATGGGCGGGTTGCCGATGAACCCGCCGACAAACATGTCTGCTGGGTTGTCATACACCACCAGCGGCGAATCACATTGCAAAATTTTGCCATTCTTCATCACCGCGATGCGGTCGCCCAAGCTCAACGCTTCCACCTGGTCATGGGTCACATACACGGTTGTGGCGTTCACATCGTGGCACAAGCGCTTAAGTTCGGCGCGCATGTCCAGCCGAAGCAGCGCGTCAAGGTTGCTCAGCGGCTCATCCATCAACAACACCTCGGAGGGCATGGCCAGGGCGCGGGCCACCGCCACGCGCTGGCGCTGCCCGCCAGAAAGTTGCGCCGGGAAGCGATCCAGATAATCCTGAATGCGCAGCAACTCGGCGGAGCTTTTCACGCGCTTGGCGATCTCGTCTTTTGCCATGTGCTTCATCTGCAAGCCAAACGCGATGTTGTCATACACGCTGAGATGCGGAAAGACGGCGTAGCTCTGAAAAACCATCGCGATGTTGCGTTTGCGCGGCGGCTCAAAGGTCACATCTTTGCCGCCAATCAACACGCTGCCGCTGTCTGGCTGATCCAACCCGGCGATGGCTCGCAGTAAGGTGGTTTTGCCGCAGCCAGATGGCCCCAGCAAAACCATAAATTCGCGGTCTTTGGTCGTCAGGCTGATGTCATCCGTGGCCCGCACTTTGCCATACGTTTTGACGATGTTGTTAAGTTGAATTTCGGCCATTTAAGTATTGGTTATTGGTTATTGGTTGATGGGGCTTTGATGCGCCGCATTAACCAATAACCAATAAAAATTACCGCGAAACGCGGCCCCAAAGCGTGAATAAATACTTGCGAATAAAGAGCATGAAGAACAAAGATGGCAAAAGCAGGAAAAAGCCACCGGCATAGCGGTAATACAACGGCGCCATATCAAGCTGAGAGATGAGCAGCGCAGGCAATGTGCGGTTGCGCAGGGTCAGGATGGTGGACGCGAACACCTCGTTCCAAGACAATACAAAGGTGAACAGCGTGGCCGCCGCCAAACCAGGCAAAACCAGCGGCAACACAATGCGGATGAACGCCTGAACGGGCGAACACCCCAGCGTCTCGGCGGCCTCTTCCAGATCGCGCGGCACACCTGCGAACACGCTGCTGGTGACCAGCACGGTAAACGGCAAAGCCAGCGCCACGTGCATCATGGCTAGGCTAAACACCGAGTCATACAAATCCAGTTTGATAAATGTGACCGCCAGCGGAATAGCCAAAATGACGATGGGGAACGAGCGCGTGCTCACGATGATCACGCGAAAAAAATCGCGCCCAGGGAAGGCAAACCGAGCCAGCGCATAGCCCGCAGGCGCGCCCACAAACAACGACACGGCCACGGTGATGGCCGCCACGATCACGCTGCGCCCCATGCTGTCTATCACGCCGGTGGCGTTGATAAAAAAGTCCATCGTCTCTGGCGAATACGGCGTGGGGAAAAACATCTTTGGAAAATTAAAGAACCCCGACCGCGCCGTGAACGCCTGCGACCCAATCAGCCAAATGGGCAGCAAAATCCAGCAAGCCATCACCACCGCCAGCAAGTACACCAGCCCGCGGGTGATGACCGCCCGGCGTTGCGCGGCTTTGCGCGTTTGGCTGGCCTCGGATGAGTTTGTGTTCTGCGCCATGATCTAGAGCGCCTCCCCGTTTTTGCTGCGCAGCGCCACCAAATAGGTGACGGTGGCCGCAATGGATAGCAACAAAATCAGCGTGGCATACGCAGAGGCCACGTTGGGGTCGCGGATGGAGTAATACCAGCGATACGACTCGCCCGCCAGCACACTCAACCCGCTGCCCGCAATTGCCAGCGCGGTGCCAAACACCTGAAACGCCAAAATCGTGCGCAAGATCAGCGCCACTTGAATGCTGGGCCGCAGCATGGGTATGGTGATGCGCCGCACTTTTTGCCATGTTGTCGCGCCAAACACATCGGCGGCCTCAAAATAATCATTGGGGATGGATTGCAGACCAGCCACAAGGATGACCATGATAATGCTTGTGGCCCGCCACGCCTCCGCCACCACCACCGCAAAAATCAGCCAAAAGTGATTTTGATAACTGAGGAAAAGAAACGGCCTTTCCAGCAAACCGCTGGTGACCAAAAAGCTGTTCATAAAGCCGCGGTCTGTAAAAATGTTGAACCACACAATCCCCGCCGCAAGTTCGCTCACCGCCATTGGGATGGCGTAGACATATAAAAACAAACTGGAACCCTTTATTTTTGAATTAAGCACAAGCGCCATCACCATGGCCAGCACAAATTGCAGCGGCACCAGAATGATGATGATGAGAACGGTGGTGATGATGGCGGGCGCAAACTGCACATCATTCGTCATCGTTTGAAAATATTTAAGCGTAAACGCGCCGGTATCCGCATCGCGAAAGGCCAGTTGAAACGCCTCAAACATGGGGTAGGCAAAAAACAACACCATGTAAATGACCGATGGCGCGACCAGCATAAACGGGATTAGATTTTTGCGATTGAACATGGCGGTGAATGAATACAAAGCGCAACTATTTGGCGGAAGACGGGAGACGGGAGACGACGCTCATAGACCATCTTCCGTCTCCCGTCTTTGATCAAATACTTACACTTTGCGCATCACAAAACTACTTCACCTGGCAAACCGCGCCCTTGCTGTCGGCATCCGGCGCCCAGCAAGCAGCCTTGGCGGTGTCCATCACTTTCTGAAGCTCAACTTTCTGCTTCGCCAGCGTGTCCTTCACATTGGCTTTGTTCAGCACAATCTGAGTAAACGTGTCGCGGAACACTTTGTTGAAGTTGCCGCCCTGCCCGCCCAAGCCTTGCGGGATCAGCGTGGCGATGGAATCCTTGGCGTTGGCCTGTGTCTTCACCGCGTTAGCCATCAGCAACTGCCCCGGCGTCAAACCGGTCAATTCCTGCGCGCTCACCGGGTAAAAGCCCAGCGAATCCAACGTCACGGCCTGCGTGGCGTTCTTGGTCAGGTGCTCAATTGTGGCTTCTGCGCCCGCCTGGTTTGGCGCAAGCGCCGGAATGCTCAACCCGGCCAAAATGACCATATACCCGCGTCCCTTGGGGCCAAGAGGCACCGGCGCGGCGATAAAGTCATTGGGCTTGTTGGCAAACGCATCCTTCAGGCGCGCCACGTGATCAATCGCAATCCACACTTCTTCGCTTTGCAGTTGTTCCTGCATGTTGGCGAAGGTGGTGCTTTGCGGGTTCACGTATTGCCACAAATCGGCAAAATAGGTCCAGGCCTTCTCCGCGTCCTCGCCGGCAAACGTGGTCACCACGCCGCCGGTGTAAGACGGGATCAAATCGCCCTGGAAAAAGCGGTGGATGAGGCCCGCATCTGCCGCGGGGAACCCGATCTTGGCTTCCTTTGTGCCTTCCTTGATCGCCTTGCCCCAGGCCAAAAGCTGGTCATAGGTCAGCGTGTTCACATCCGCCCCTGCTGGCAGATACTGCAACGCCTTCTTGTTGACGGCCATCAGCAGCGTGGCTTGCATCCATGGCACCAGCTTGGTCTCGTTCGTGCCCAGCTTTCCAATTTGCCACAACGCCTCTGGGATGTTGCGGTCGGCCAGTTTTGCCTTGAGCGCAGACAAATCCTTCAGGCTGGCGGCCATCGGCGAGACATCACCCACCAGCGCGCCCGTGAGCGAGGTCAGCCCCTTGTTGGCCTTCGCCTCAGAGGTCAACTGGTCGGCAAACTGCCCGGCAGATGCCACCGGGATAAATTCGACCTTGGCGGCGTTGCCGGTCAAAATCTTCTTGCGCATCGCCTCAGATTCAGCCACCGGCGCGGCCTGCGTGGACAAGAAGTTGACAACGGTTGCATCGGCGTTGTAGGCCAGCGTGGGCAACGGCGTGGGCGCGGGCGCCTGCGTGGCGGCAGGCTTGGGCGCATCGGTGGGCTTGGCAGGCACAGCGGTGGGCGCTGGCGCCCCGCCGCAGGCCGCCAGCGCCATGCTCATGGTTGCGGCAAGCGCAAAAACCTTTGTGAGTTTGGTCTGATTCATGTTCTTCATCTCCTTATCCTTAACGTGATAAATCACAAGCGAATGGGTGTATTGGGCAGATTTTCGCTCGCTCTTCTCCTGTTTCCCAAAACGTTTTGGGAAGTATAAACGAAAACTCGAAAATTTCAAGAAGATGAGTCGAGTCTCAACTAATCTGCCAAACCTCACACATCGCACAATTCAAACGCGGCGCGAAGCGCCTCCAGCCGGTCTCCCTGGGGGGTGAATTCGTGCCCCACAAACCCGGCATAGCTGGTCTGGCTGATGGCGCGGCAAATGCCGCGGTAATTTAGCTCCTGCGGCAAGTTGGCATCGGCAAAATCCCATCGCCCGGGGTTTCCCGCCGTGTGCATGTGGCCAATGATGTCCAAATTGTCGCGAATCGTGCGAATCACATCACCTTCCATGATCTGCATGTGATAAATATCGTAGAGCAGTTTTACGTTGGGGCTTGCCACGCGGCGCACCACATCCGCGCCCCACGCCGTATGGTCGCACAAATAACCCGGATGGTTCACCTTTGAGTTGAGCAGCTCCATGTTCAGCAGCACGCCGGCTTTTTCTGCATCCGGCGCAAGGCGGCGCAAGCTCTCAACACACGCCGCGCGGGCATCCTCATCGGTCTGGCCGTCCATCCGGTTGCCGCTGAAACAAATGAGGCTGCGGATGCCGTTCTGCGCCGCCAGCGCGATGCTCTCGCGCATCTCGGCTTCAATGCGGGCGTGCTCGGCGCGGTTGTTCATCCCGCGCTTGATGTCAAAATGCCCGCACATGCTGGCGATGGTTAAACCGGCGTGATTGGCCGCGTCCAAAAATTCATCGAACGTTGCGCCATTTAAATTGCGCTGCCAAAGCTCCACCGCCGGGTAGCCCATCGCTTTGGCGCGGCTAAACACCTCGCGCAGGCTCATTCCATCGGGTCGGAAAAGTGGGAAACAAAAAGATTGTTTGATCATAATTTTTTGACGAAAGACGGTTTCTCAGTCATCTCTCGTTTTCCGTCCTCCGTCGTATTCCAAAATCACCTTCACTGCCTCATCCGCGCGTTTGTCCAGCAACTCATACGCTTGAGGGGCGTCGGCGTAGGCAAACCGATGCGTGATCATAGGCAGAACATTCAGCTTGCCATGCTCAATCAGCCGCGCGGCGGTCTCGCGCAGGCGCTGCAAATCCCACATGGGGTGCGCCCGCAACGAGTTGCCCCACGCCGGCATGGATGACACCAGCGTGGGCCGGTTGTGATGCCATTCCGCGCCAAGCTCCAACCCGGTTTGCCCGGTTTTGTAATAACCCGCCGCCGCCACAATGCCACCCTGCCGCACCGACTTGATGGCGGCATTCAGCCCGGCGTATGCTCCGCTAAATTCAATGGCGCTATCAACGCCTTTTTTGCCGGTGAGTTTGCGCAATTCCAGCGGCACATCGTCCGCGCGGGCATCAAACACGGCATCTGCGCCAAACTCTTTTGCCAGCGCCATGCGCATGGGGATCGTATCCACCGCAAACACTTTTTCCGCGCCCTGCAACCGCGCAATTTGGATGGCGATTAGGCCGAGCGCACCCATGCCAAACACAGCGACGCAATCGCCGGTTTTAATTTGCGCGTCGTGCGCCGCGCACAGCGCAAACAGCGCCGGGTCGGTGAACAGCATGGCTTCCGGCGCAACCCCATCGGCCAGCGGGAACACATCACTCTCTGCGCGGGCGTTGGTGGGTTTGTGCAGCATGGAGCCATGCACGCGCTGGCCCACCTGCACACGGGTCACATCCCGCCCAACTTCCATCACCTGCCCCACCCCCCAAGACCCCAGCGCGATGGGGTAAAACGGCTGAGCGTCTGCGCGCGGCAAAAACATACGCCATTCCAGATCAAAATCCTGCGTTAAAAACGGCGTTGTGCCGCGATACACATTTAAATCTGTGCCTTGTTTGATGCCGCTGAGCAGCGTGCGCACCCGCACTTCGTTTGGCTTTAGCGGCGGCATTTCGTGCGCCCGGTATTCAATCGTGCGCGGGGCAGATACGACAAATTCTTGCATGGTTG
>DAORUN010000067.1:9031-17731 GCA_035433205.1 Thermoflexales bacterium
CTTTGGTTGTAGCCACCGCAGCCCTCGCCGGTGATGGGGTTGAAATACTCGCGGAAGCCCGCGCGATCCACCAGTTTTAGCGTGCGCTCGGCCAATTTTTTGGCAATGTCATCGTAGCCGTAATGCCTTAAACCCATAAAAATGAGCCAGTTCACGGGCGGCCACACATTGCCGCGCCAATACCGCCCTGGCCCAAACAACGGATGGTTAACCGGCACAGTGGGCACGGGATACGCCGGCGCGTCCACGATCCCGCGCAGCTCATCGGCCAGTTGCGCGGCCACCGAGACCGGCGCGCACCCGCCAAACAGCGTGAGATATTTCGCCGATCCTTCATCCGAGATATGCCCTTCGTCCAAACCCTGCAAATCCACCGCCTGGGGGCCGGGCATCAACATCTTTTGGCCGATGGCCTCGCGGATGCGCCGCGCCTTGTTGCTCCATCGCAACGCCAGCGCCGCATCGCCGCACACATTCTCCAGCCGCGCCAGCGCGTCCAGGTCGGCGGCGCGGAAGGCGTTGTAATCCACCGGCTCAACGTGATACAAACCATCTTTCGCCAACGCCAGCGCATCGCACCCGTGCGAGATCAACTCGGCTACCAGCGCGTGCCGCTGCGCCTTGGAGCCTTCATCGCTGGTCTCGTTAAAAAACCGGGTTTGGTTCCAGCGCGGCGCGGCATCGCACCCGCACTCCCATGGATGAATCAGGCTGACCAGATCATCGCCATCCGGGTCGCGGCGGCGGTCAAACCACTCGTGAAAGGCGCGGATGGCGGGCAGCAACCCGCCCGCGCTGGCCGTATCGCCGGTGGTTTGCAAAACAAGCTCCGCCGCAACCGCCATCAATGGCGGCTGGGTGATGACGCTGTGATTGGGGTTTTGCCAGATGGGTTCGCCGCCGCCGCGCCAATAGGTCATGTGCGGGATCATCCCCGCGTCGTCGCCGGTTTGCACTTGCGTGGCGGCCAGCGTGCGCAGCTCGTCCCACGCCATTTGCGGGTCCAGCCAGCGCCAAATGATGGCGTGAAAACACGAATCCCACAACCACTGGTGTTCGTAAATGGATGGCGCAGGGCGGGTGTAACGATGCCCATCCACCTGCACCACGTTGCTTGTCAGCACCGCGCGAGATTCTTGCGCCCATTCCTCCGGGTCAAAATTTTCGATTGAACTCATTTTTGTAATGAGCCGCCGATGGTGATTGTGAGCAACCAGCCACTAACGGCCACTTCTCCAATATCCTTCTACATCCTTCATCGGCTCTCGCCAACGCTCGTGAATATCCACTTCTTCCAACCGCAGGTTTTCTCCGTCAATGCGCAGCAGCTTCATCGTTGGCTCAATCACTTTGGATGAATCCACCACGCCTTGTTTTTTTAGATGATCAAAAAACACTTGCAAAAGCGCAAACGACATTTTGCTCAACGCCTGCAACTCCTGATTGCGATGCACCCGCTCCTCAAGATCAACTTGCGCCAAACCATCCAGCCCATACCCCGCCAGCAGATCCAGCAAAAGGCCGCTCTCCACGCCATACCCGGAGTAAAACGGCACGCGCTCCAGCGCCTCGCGCCGCCCGGCGTATTCGCCCGCCAGCGGCTGCACAAATCCAGACAGCTCTGGGAAGAACAAGTTAAACATTGGGCGAGCCAGAAGCTCCGTCACCCGCCCGCCCCCGCTGGCTTGCAATTTTCCATCCACCGCAATGGGCCGCTGATAAAACCCCTTGACATATTGAACGCGCGGGTTTTCTAGCAGCGGCCCCAAAATGCCATACACAAAACGCGGGTGCGGGTTGATGATGTCGGTGTCAATCCACGCGATGATGTCGCCTTGCGTAACTTGCAGGCTCTTCCAAAGCGCCTCGCCTTTGCCACGCCGCGGGCCTGCATTGGGCAACACATCTTGATGGATATAAACAGCCACGCCCATGCTCTCGGCAATATCGCGGGTTCGGTCAGTTGAATTGCTGTCTATCAGCACAATTTCATCCACCAGGCCGCATTCTCGCAAGGGCAACACCGATTGAATGACCGCGCCAACGGACGCCTCTTCGTTCAGCGCGGGCAGCGCCAGGCTGATTGTCACTTTTTGCTGCGCCTTCAAATTGAGCAGGCGGGCCATATCCGAAAATTCGCCGCAGCTAAAAGTATTTTCGGCAAACCATTTATCCACCCGCACAGAAATTGGCAGCGGCGTCTTTTGAGCCGCGCTCGCGGGCATTTGAAACGCCTCGCGGGTGCGCACCACCAGCGTGGTGAGATTCTTCCGCGCCAAAAGATTTTGAGAAATGCGCCCAATCGTGGGTGTATTGGGGATGGCGCTTGCGCCCAGCACCACCGCCTGATGCCACGCCAACTCGCGCTCAATCGCCCGAATTGGGTCACCCACCACCTGAATCTCCTCGGCAATTTCGGGGATCAGCCCGGCCAGCCCGGTAAAGTCTCGCCGCAAAATACGGCTAAATTCATCGTCGGTTTCAGATAAAACGCGCAACAACGTCACTTCGGCATTCAAGGCGCGGGCCATGCGCACCGCCAGACGCAACGCCAGACCAGCGTATGCGCCACCGCGCAAGGGCAGCAAAATTTTGCGCACGTGATCCATTGGGGCGCCAATGTTGGCAACCACCACATCGCACGGTGGCCGGGCCAGCGCCTCGGCAGCGGAGATGTCGCCCTGGGCGTCATTGGGCAGCCAGGGCAGCAGCAACAAATCGCGGTCGTCGTTTCGCTCATCAATCAACCGCTCAATATCGTGCCATGGGTTGTGCGACACCATGTTAAAGGTGAGGCGATTGACAGCCTCGTCCTGCGCGGCTATGCCTTCCAGCGTTTGGCGCAGGCGCTGCATGGGCAACGCGCCCTCGCTCAAAGAGCCGCCCTCTGGCACGCGGGCCATCCCCAGCAAATGCACCTGAGACTCGGCCTCGTTTCCTCTTAGCGCCAGCGCCAGAGGCAGCAAGGCCCGCGCCTGTTCGCCAGAGCTAACCGGCAACACGATATTCACCTTTTGGCGGGTGGTATTTGTGAAATCAACTTTCATATTTGTAAAACACGCTTGTAAAACATGTTTCAAATTTTGTCTGGGATGAACACAAATAAGACCTGACGCTTAATTGCTCAAAATGGGCAGCACATCCCGCTCGGTGATGGTTCGCCACGAACAGCGGCGCAACGTTCTGCGGCGCTGCAATATGCGCGGCATTTTGGCAATTAACCCTGCGATGGCCGCCGCGGCATCCTCTGCAGAGCCGCGCGGGTCAATGTAGGTGGCGGTTTCTCCGCCGCTCGCTCGCAACGGGGGCAAATCTGAGCACACGATGGCCCGACCAACCGCCACCGCCTCCAAAATGGGGATGCCAAAACCTTCATCGGTGCTGGGCAAAAACAAAATGTCGCACATGCGGTATAACGCGCCCAAATCAGCGTCGCTCAGGTCTTCGCGCAATCTCTCGCCGCCTATTTCATCCAGCCGCAAAAACAGCGCTTTATCGCGCAGGGTTTGCTGGTCGCGGATGGCGTTGAGCATATCCAAATACACGGCGTTGGATGGGTTGTGCGGCCCAATTGGCCCGCTCACCAGCAGCCGAATATCCAGCCCGGTTCGTTCTCTCAGCACGGCCAAAGTTTTGAGCGACATCTCGATATTTTTGCGCCGCGTAATGCGCGATGGCTGAAGCAAAATCAGGTCGGCGTTTTCCACTGCGCGGGATATTCGTGCCACAACTGGCGTAAGCGCCTGCAACTGCGCCTCATCAATTCCGGGGTGCGCCACATGAATGGTGTCTGGCGAAAGATTGTAGAGCAGCGCCAGCGCATCGCGCCGCGCTTCGGAGACAACCACGTTGATCACGTTCGGCCAAGGCTCGCGCAGCAAATGCCACGGCATCCCGGCGTGCAGTTCGTCTCCGTATTGTTCCATCGTCCACGCAAAATCGTGATGCCAGCCCACCCAGCGTTTGTCGGCCAGAACGCCATCACACAAACTGCGCAACGCCGCCGCCAGCGCCAAATTTTTATTCAACGTGATGATGTTGTGGATAACGATCACATCCGCGTCTTTTAACACGGGCAACAATTCATCACGCAGGCCATCTCGCAACACGGCAAACTCTGGCGGCACGCGCCCAGCATCCAGCTCGCGTTTCACGGCCAGCACATCCGGGTGATGCGAACTCATGCGCGGGATGCGCACAAAACCAACGCGCGAATCGCCCGCGTTGCCGCCCTCGCCCGCAACCATGACACATTCGTGCCCCAAATCGCTCAGGCAACGGGCGTGGTGCTGAATGGTGATCTCAACGCCGCCCGTGACCGGGGGCGCAGAATAATGCAGAACAACAATTTTCATGATTAATCAGTTGCCTCCTTCGGTAGATTGCCGCAAAATCAGCTCGGGCTGAAGCAAAACTTGTTTGGGCGCATGGCTTTGGCCCCTGCGCCCATCTTCAATCATTTGGGCCAGCATTTGCACAAGCGCGCGGGCAATGTCGTAGGCGGGCTGGTTCAGGGTGGTGAGGGGCGGCTCGGTATGCTCCGCGTCGGCAATGCCATCAAACCCCGCAATGGCGATGTCGCGCCCAACCACCAACCCGCGCTCGCGGGCGGCGCGCATCGCGCCAATGGCGGTCATATCGTTCACGCACAAAATGGCGCTGGGCCGCTGCGGCAAAGCCAGAAGTTGCAGCGCGGCGGCGTATCCGCCGTTGCGGGTCATATCGCCCTGCGCCAAAAATGCTTTGTTGAATGACAACCCCGCCGCGCGAAGACCCGCGCGATACCCAGCCAGGCGGTCATCTTGCAAACGCAACCCATCCGGCCCGCCAATGTAGCCAATGCGGGCGTGGCCCTTGCCCGCCAGATATTGCACCATGCGCTTAAACCCAGATTTGCCATCCACCTCAATAAACGGGAACGTTGCGCCCTGCAAGTGCCCGGAAGCCACAAACGGCACCCTGTTCTGGGTGAGATACGCCACGCGCCAGTCATCTTTGCGCAAACGGTTCACCACCACGCCATCCAGCCGCCGCCCCTGCACCCAGCGCCTAAAAAGCGTTTCTTCTTCCATGCCCGGCGTGGCGGTGGACACAATCAAATCCAGGTGGCATTGCGTGGCCTCATCGCCCAACCCGGCGATGAACTCCAGCACAAACGGGTCGGCAAAGGCGCGGTTATTGGTGTTATCTCGCGCGGTGGGTGGCAAAGAAATGGCAAAGCCAATTGTGTCGGCGCGCTGGCGGCGCATTTGCCGGGCCATGTGAGAGGGCGCGTAGCCCATCTGCGCGGCGGCGTTGCGCACACGCTCGCGGGTGTCCTCGGCCACGTCATCGTAGCCATCCAACGCGCGAGAGACGGTGGTGATTGAGAGATTCAGCCGCTTCGCTACATCACGTATGGTGACTGCCATTGAGACATTTTACCAAAACGTTTTGGAAATAGCGAATTCTGAGCGCGAAATTCAGAAACTTTTACACCCGCCCGACACCCTTGCTACTCAATCACCGGCACAAACTGAAACGTGGTCACATCCACCAAACCCATGTCTGAGATGCGCAATTCTGGGATGACGACCAGCGCCAGCAAACTAATTTGCATGTTGGCGTTGTTCAAATGGCAGCCGCAGTTGCCAAGCTCGGCCAGCAAGCGCTGGGCTTTGGCGGCCACAACCTCCGCCCGCTCGTCAGACATCAGCCCCGCGATGCGCAGCTCCACCGTGGCTTGAATCTTGCCATCTCGCGCCACGCAAAAACCGCCGTTCACCTGCGCCAAGTGGTTGGCCGCCAGCGCCATGTGCGCGTCATCCGTGCCAATCACAATCATGTGGTGCGAATCGTGGGCGACGGTTGAGGCCACCGCGCACGGCACGTTGAGGTTCAGCCCGCTGACAAACCCAACCTGCACTTTGCCCGTGCTCTTGTGGCGTTCCACCACCGCAATTTTATAGACATCTTGCGAAAGATCGCCCGGCACGGCCCCATCCACCACCGGCAAAGAAAGCCGCAAATGCCGCGTGGGGGCCTGATTCTCAATCACGCCAATCACATTCGCCATCACCTGCGTTTTGCCGGCGGGCGCGGGCACGCCAAAATCCTGGGCGGTGAGCGGCCGCGCCAAATGCACGCTGTGTTTGACGTGATCCGGGTAGTCATACGCGGGCAGCTCAATCGTCATCTTGCCGTTCTCGGCGATCACCTCGCCCGCCGCAATAACCAGTTCCGCGCGGAAGTTGGCGAGGTCGGAGGACAGCACAATGTCTGCGTAACGCCCCGGCGCAATCATGCCCAGGTCGCGGCTCAGGCCAAAATGCTCGGCGGTGTTGATCGTCATCATTTGGATGGCGGTGATGGGGTTGAGGCCCTGCGCGATGGCGTGGCGCAACACGCGATCCATGTGCCCATCGTTCACCAGTGTGCCAGAGTGCGAATCATCCGTGCACAAAATAAACCGGCGCGGGTCCATCCCCATCTCGGTAATGGCCTTCACTTGCGTAGCCACGTCGTACCACGCCGAGCCAAGCCGCAGCATGGGCCGCATACCTTGTCGGGCGCGGGCGGCGGCATCCTCGGCGCGGGTGCCTTCGTGGTCGTCTTGCGCGCCACCCGCCACATAGCCATGAAACGGCAAACCCAAATCTGGCGAGGCGTAATGCCCGCCCACCGTTTTGTTGGCTTTCATGGTCTCGGCCATCTCATCGTGCATTTTCGCGTCGCCGCTAAACACACCGGGGAAGTTCATCATCTCCCCCAACCCAATGATGCCCGGCCAGGTCATCGCCTCGGCCACTTCGTCTGGGCCAACGGTGGCGCCGGGGTTCTCAAAACCGGGGGCAGATGGGGCGCAGGATGGCATTTGCACCCACACGTTGATGGGTTGCTGGGCGGCCTCGGCGGCCATCAGCCACACGCCATTTAGCCCAAAAATGTTGGCGATCTCGTGCGGGTCAATAAACATGCCAGTGGTGCCGCGCGGGGCCACCGCCCGCACAAATTCGGTCACGGTCACCATGCCGCTTTCCACGTGCATGTGCCCATCCAGCAGGCCGGGCAAAACATAGCGGCCTTTGGCGTCAATTATTTTGGTGGATGGCCCAACCGCGTGCGCGGCGCTTGCGCCCACAAACGCGATGCGTGAGCCTTTCACGGCCACATCGGTATGAGGAATAATCTCGCCGGTTTGCACGCACACCCACCGCCCATTTTTAATCACAAGGTCAGCAGGAACGCGGCCCATCGCGCAATCAACGAGTTCGCGGGTAACTTGATGCCAGGGTTGTCGTTTTGCCATGATGGTTGATTAGTGGCTGGTGGCTGGTGGCCGGTTGCTGGTTGCTAGTTTTTCACCAGCAACCAGCGGCTAAAAACTATTTCGTCGTCGTCACCGGGCCGGTGGCCCCCAACAACGATTTTGGATCCAAAATAAAGTTCTGCCCGCTGGGGAGCAAAATCGTTTGAATTGAAGGCGAGAGCTTTTCAATATAACGATACGTGAGCAGGCTTGGATTGTCTTTGAGCGCGTTGGAGATGAGACCGAGCGATTTGGATTCGGCCTCGGCGTTGATCACCTGGGCATCGGCGTCGGCCTTGGCGCGGGTCACAACCGCATCGGCCTGACCTTGCGCCTGCACCCGCACGCGGGCGGCTTCCTGCTCTTCGGATTGCACAAGGAATTTGGCGCGCTCGGCATTTTGTTGCGCAATTTGCTTTTCTTCCACGCTCTTGGCGTACTCCGGCGAGAAAGTGACATTGCGCAGCAAAAACGAGGTCAGCCGCAGGCCATCGCGGGCAAAAACCGCCTTCAACTCTTCACTAATTTTGCTGGCCAGCTCATCGCGGCGGGTGCTATACACCTCTTCCACTTTGTATTGGGCCACGCGGTTGTAAATAATGCTGCGCGATTGCGGGCGCACAAACTCATCCAAATAGCGGTCTTGCCACTTGATGAACAACTCGGTGACCTTGGACTCATCGGCCTGAAATTGCACCGTGGCGTCAATAAATACTTCCTGGCCGTCGGCGGTGCGGGCGCTGACTGAGTCATCACCCTTAACCTGTCCTTCTGCCGCGGTTTTGGACATGGTATACGCTTGCTGCGCCACCGAGATGCGGCGCGGGGTCTCTAGAAACGGCACAACAAAATGCACGCCCGGCGGCAGGGCATCCGGGCGGTAGCCGGTGGGGCTGATGGCGCTCAGAACCATGGCGCGTTCCTGCGGCTGAATAAAGGTCAGACCCGCGCCCATCAGGTTGAGCACAATGCCGCCCAATGCCAAAATGGCGATGATGGTGACGGATAATTTTGCGCGGGCATTCCCCTGCGAGCGCTGGGTTGTGACATAGGCCACATACAACACCAACGCGACCAGCAAAAACAATCCCACGGAGGATAAAACGCTGAAGTTTGTCATATTTTTTTAGTGCAAAGTGGAAAGCGGCCACAGGTTTTGCCTTGTGGTCGGCCATTTATTCAACGTCAGTTTTGGATAAGAGTACATCTGTCATTCTGAGGAGCGCGACGAAGAATCTCTGCAAAATATCGCCTAAGAAAGAGTTAGCCAGAGATGCTTCGCTCCGCTCAGCATGACATTTCTCACTCATTTCGCTTATTCAAACTCGTATTATTTTATTTTTAACCAGAAGGTATCCTATCACTTTGCACTTTGCACTTTGCACTTTGCACTTTGCACTTTGCACTTTGCA
>DAORUN010000068.1:0-5440 GCA_035433205.1 Thermoflexales bacterium
GAGCGCGTCACGCCCATCAACACCCGCTCTTGCTCGGTGCGCAAAACGCCCGCGGCATCAATGGCAAAAAAGTTGCTGCTCAGCCCTTCCAAAATCGCGCCGTCCTCGGCCAGCATCAGCCCTTCGTGCGCGGCAGATGGCAGCCCGGCCTGCGCGGCTTTTGCCACCAGGCTAAACGCGGTGTTTTTGGCGTGGGGGTTCTCGCGGTGGAGGGGAACCGTGACGCACATCACGCCCTGCTCATACAAACTTTGCGGGTAGGGCGTGAACGGCTCCACCGAGACAAACAAACGCGGCGGCGCAAACGTAATGCGCACCCGCGATTCCGCGCGGTCATCTGTGTTTTTTTGCAGAACGTGCGCAACCACCGCCCGCAATGTTTCCTCGCTCAGCGGGGCCGGGCTGCCCATCAGCGCCACCGATTCAACCAGCCGCTGTGTGTGCTGACCCAGCCGCAGCAGCCGCGTTTTGTCATACGTGCGAAAGGTGGTGTATGCGCCCTGCGGCAATTGTTTGGCCGCCTGGCTCATGTCTGCGCTCTCGCCAATTTGGGTGATTGAATTTCCGATGACTTCGTAGGTGATGACCATGCCTAAATCATAGACGATTTAGGATGACGGGGGTGACAAGGATGACAAGGGTGAAGGGGATGTTGCATCAGCCTTGTCACCCCGTCACCCTTGTCATCCTTGTCAGTTTTTCGATTCGCCAAACAGGAAAACGAGGCCGTTCACGAGGTCATCGCGCCAGGCGGGGTAGTTGTGGCCGGCCTCAAACTCGCGGTATTGCGGCGCATACCCGCGGGCCTTGAGCAATTCGAACATGCGGCGATTGGTGTGCAAAAGCCACTCAATTTTGCCCGCGTCCATGTAAATTTGCAGATCGCGGCGCGGGCCATGCGTCACCAAGTCATACACCACCAAATCGCCTTTGCCAGTTTCATCATCGCCCACGTTAAACGCGCCCGATTGCGAGAACACTTTGCCAAACACCTGCGGCGCGCGCAGCCCGGTATACAAAGACATCACGCCGCCCATGCTGGCCCCCAAAATGCCGTGCGCCCCGGCGCCATCCACCAAATTGAGGTGCTGCCCGGCAAAAGGCACAACGGTCTCGGTCAAAAACGTCACGTGGGCATCGCTGCATGCATACTCAATAAACCGCGCGGTTTTGCTGCTGTCTGCCATGGCCAGCGCAATGGGCTGGATGCGTTTTTGGGCGATGAGGTTATCCACAATTTCGCAAATGCTGGCGCGGCGCAGATAGTCGCCGCCATCCAGAACCACCAGCAAAGGCGTGGCCGTTTTGACCGGCGGGTGATACAAATGCACCGTGCGCCTGCGCCCCACCGCGCCCCATCCTGCCGAAACAAAATGGCGGGTGACCTCGCCCGCTTTTACGCCTTTGCCCCGCGCGGCCAGCGGCTCTGCTTTGGCGTCGGGCAAATAAAAATAGTTGTTGGTCGCGCCCACGCCGTTATCGGTTTTGTTGGGGTTGCGCGGGTCGTTGCGGCGTTTGCGGCCCACCACAAACGCATATTCCATGTAGGTGTTGCGCGGCAAAACAATCTCGTGCGCCCACACGCCGCGCTCAATTTTTTGCATGGGGATGGCTTTTTCGCCGGTCGCGTTCCAGTCGTTCAAATCACAAATCAGGCGGGGCTGGGTGGCGCTCTCGCACACAAAAGTCACCTTAAATTTTGATGGGTCATCGGCTGGCGCAATGTGCGGGCTTGCGATTGGAATCGCGCCTTGCGAGCCTTCGGCTGAGCGCCCGCCTGCGCGGGCGCGGGCAAGCCCATCAGGCGCGATTTCAGTGGCACGGTTGGCCGATGTATCCGGGTTAGAATTTCGTTTCATGTTAACTGTTCTTGGTCTTGGCCCTGGCGATGCTTCTTTGCTCACGCGCGAGGCGTGGGAGGTGTTATCGCAGGCGCAAATAGTGTATCTCCGCACCCGCAAACATCCAACCGTCAAGGGGCTGCCTTCTCATCTCAAACTTCGCAGTTTTGACCGAGTATACGATTCTGGCGAGGATTTTGCGCAGGTGTACGCGGTCATCACAAAAAAAGTTGTGACGTTGGCCCGCAAGGGTGATGTGATTTACGCTGTGCCCGGCCACCCGCTGGTGGGCGAATCTACCGTGCCGCAAATTTTGGCGCAGGCCAAAGCAGATGGGATTGAGACGCGCATCGTATCCGGCCTCAGCTTCATCGAGCCAGTGCTGGAGACCGCCGCCGCGAATGGCGAAATGCTGGATGCGATGAATGGGTTACAAATTGCGGATGGCATTGAGATCGCGGCGATGCACCACCCGCCGCTAAACCCCGATGCGCCCGCGCTGGTGGCGCAGGTGTATTCGCGGGCGGTGGCCTCGGATGTCAAGCTCACGTTGATGAATCAATATCCGCCAACGCACCCGGTGCTGGTGATGGACGGCGCGAAGGGCAAAGCCCGCCGTGTTCCCATCCACCAAATGGACCACGCCGACACGTTTGACCACCTGACAAGTTTGATTGTGCCCGCCCTGCCCGCGCCGGCCTCGTTTGAGGCGCTGCAAGAGACGATGGCCTACTTGCGCGCGCCAGAGGGCTGCCCGTGGGATCAGGAGCAAACGCACGAGTCTTTGCGCAACACCTTGCTGGAGGAAACATGCGAAGTGCTGGACGCGATTGACGCGGGCGACATGCAAGCCCTGCAAGAAGAGCTGGGCGATTTGCTTTTTAATGTGCTCTTTCAGGTGCAGATGGCAACCGAGGCCGAGGAGTTCCGCATGACCGATGTGATTGGCGAGATTGACGCCAAGCTCAAGCGGCGGCATCCGCATGTATTTGGCGAGCTAAAAGTGAAAGACACAGGCGAGGTTTTGCGCAATTGGGACGCCATCAAAAAGAACGAAGAGAAAACGCACGGCAAACCCAAGCGCGAGAGCGCGCTGGATGGCGTGCCGCGCAGTTTGCCCGCGCTGGCCCGCACGCAAAAGCTGGCCTCTCGCGCAGAACGGGGCGGGTTCAAGTGGGGCAATCTTCAGCAGCGGCTAGACAAAGTGCACGAAGAGTTGAACGAGGTTTTGACCGCGCCCGACGCGCAAAATCGCGCGGAGGAAGTGGGCGATTTGCTGTTCATGGTGGCCGACCTGGCGATGGCGTGGGATGTGGATGCCGAATCCGCATTGCGCGAGGCCAACAACAAATTTGTGCGCCGCTTTCATGCGATGGAGCGCATTGCCCGCGAACGCGATTGGAAGATGAAGGAGATGGACGATGTCGCGCTGCTGAATTTGTGGAAAGAGGCGAAGAAAATTAAAAGCTAGAAATTAAAAACTAAAAGTTAGAAATTAAGGATAAAAACAAGAGCTTTCTCAAGCCTTCAATTTTTAATTTCTAATTTTTAATTTCCACGTCACCCACGGAACAGCGAGCTTGCCAGTTGATCACCAGCCTGGGGCACGTAAATATCGCCAAACTGTTTTTCAAATTTCTCAATATTTTCCTGCAAGGCGCGCAAAAGAAGTTTGGTGTGCATGGGCGTCATCACCACGCGCGCGCCCACTTTGGCGGCGGGCATACCCGGCAAAATACGCGCAAAATCTATGATGAATTCTGATGGCGAATGCTGAATGAGCGCAAAATTGGCATACGCCGCCTCCAGCGTAGGCGGCAGGTCAATTTGCAGTTGCTGCTGGTTTTGGGGTTGGGGCGCGTTGGGTTGAGACATGATTAAATTGAGCGCCCGGAGCGATCCCAACACGTTGGGTAAACGCTCCGAGCGCTATTTTTACTAGAACGGAATGTCTGCTCCGCCATCCATTCCGCCGTCATCTGCCGATGGTGGAGCGCCGCCCTCATCCTTGGGGCTGAGGAAGCGCACGGCGTTGGCCGTGATTTCGAAGCTGGCTCCAACTGTGCCATCTTGGCGGGTAAAGGTCTGCGGCCCGCCGGTCTTGGGGTCTACCCGCAGGCGGCCCTCCACCAAAACCAACTTTCCTTTGCTCAAAAATTGGTTTGTGCTTTCTGCGCTTTTGCCAAACACGCTCACGCGGAACCAGGTGGTTTCTTTCACCAGTTGGCCGTCTTTGCCTTTGTAGGCGCGGTCGGTGGCAATGCTAAACGACGTGACAGGATCGCCATTTGGCAGATAACGCATTTCGGGGTCGCGCCCCAACCTTCCAATAACAGTAATGCTTTGATACATGAAACTCCTTTGTAAAAATCTCAGTCAGTGTACACGGCTTACGAATGACTTTTTCCTTCTTTGGTCGTTAATCTTATCCGATATTGGCTATAGCGCAAGGGTTTTCGCGTTGTCTTTTTTTTCATTGGGCCTATAATCCGCCCCTATGCCCAACGATAACGCAGTTGAATTAAATGATGTTGTAAAAATGTTCGGGGATGTGGCGGCGGTTGACCACGTCTCAATGGCCATCAAAAACAAGGAATTTTTCTCAATGCTGGGGCCATCCGGCTGCGGAAAAACAACCACCCTGCGCATGATCGCGGGGTTTGAGCAGCCCACATCCGGCCAAATTTTGTTGCACGGCTCGGATATGGTGGGCACGCCCTCGTTTCGGCGAAATGTGAACACGGTTTTTCAATCGTATGCGCTCTTCCCGCACATGACCGTTGAGGACAACGTGGGTTTTGGCCTTGAGATGAAACACATCTCCAAAGAAGAGATTAAAAAGCGCGTGGCCGACGCGCTGGAGCTGGTGCGGCTGCCGCAAATGGCGAAGCGCTACCCCAAGCAAATGTCTGGCGGGCAACAGCAGCGTGTGGCGCTGGCGCGCGCCCTCGTAAACAAGCCGCAAGTGCTTTTGCTGGATGAGCCTTTGGGCGCGCTGGATTTGAAGCTGCGCAAAGAGATGCAGATTGAGCTAAAGACCATGCAGCGCGAGGTGGGCATCACTTTTATTTACGTGACCCACGACCAGGAAGAAGCGCTGACCATGAGCGACCGCATCTGCGTGATGAGCAAGGGCAAGGCGCTGCAAATCGGCACACCCATCGAAATTTACGAGCGGCCAAACTGCCAGTTTGTGGCCGATTTTATTGGCGAGACCAACTTCTTGCAGGGCAAGGTCAGCGCGGTAAACGGCGATTACGCCACCGTGTTGGTTGAAGATCGCCCATTTATTGGCCGCAAGGGCACTGGCGCATCCATCACCCCCGGCATGGACGCGGTTCTTTCTGTTCGACCAGAGAAAATTCAGCTCTACGACGAGGGCAAGGCCGATACCAGCAAGCCAAACACCTACCCCGTGCTGATCTCGACCGTGGCGTATGTTGGCTCGGATACGCGGGTGCTGATTAACCTTGGCAAACAACACATTGACGTGTGGGATGAAAACAACTTCAGCACGCTGGACCCCAACTTTTATTACCGCGCCGGAGAGAAGGCCTGGCTGGGTTTCCCGCCAGATAATGCGCTTGTGCTGGTGAATT
>DAORUN010000068.1:5540-17519 GCA_035433205.1 Thermoflexales bacterium
ATGATCCAAAAAATACGCGAAAGCAAGACCGCCCAGATCTTCACCCTGATGTTCCCCGGTGGGTTCTGGATGGTTTTGTTTTTCTTCATCCCACTTTTGCTCATCGGCGTGATCAGTTTTGTGGATGGCAACACCGGCCAATTCACGCTGGATGGCTATGCCCAAAGCTTTGACCCGCTCTATTTGAATATCTTTGCGGAATCGGTGTGGATTGCGCTGTTGTCCACCATCATCTCGCTGCTCATCGCCTATCCGCTCTCGTTGTGGATGGCCCGGCTGCCCAAAAAGTGGCGCACGGCGGCCATGTTTCTGGTGATGATCCCGTTTTGGACAAACTTTTTGGTGCGCACCTACGCCCTGCAATTTCTCATGCGCTCCAGCGGCCCAATCAACACCGTGTTGATGAGTTTTGGGCTGATTCAGGAGCCGCTGCAAATGTTGAACACGCCAGAGGCGGTGATGATTGGTCTGGTGTATGGCAACCTGCCATTTATGATTTTGCCCATTTACACCTCGCTGGAGAAATTTGACTGGACCATGATCGAGGCCGCCAATGACCTGGGCGCGAACGCTGGCAGCGCCTTCCGCAAGGTGATGTTGCCGCTGACCGCCCCGGGTGTGCTGGCCGGGAGCATCCTCACCTTTGTTCCGGCCATCGGCTCTTACGTGACCGCCGATTTGATGGGCGGCGGCAAGGCCACCATGATTGGGCGCGTCATCGCCGGGCAGTTTGAGCAGGCGCAAAACTGGACCTTCGGCTCCGCCATGTCGCTTTTGCTCATGATCATCGTCACAGCTTTTGCGCTGGTGTACTTCCGCGTGGGTCGCGGCGAAAGAACAACACTCTAAAGACGGGAGACGGAAGACCGATGACGGCAGTTGGCGTCCGTCTCCCGTCTTTTGAAACACATTAACCCATAAGAACAAAACAATGGCAAACACAGATGTCATCCTGATGGGCGAGGCGAAAGAGAAACCACGCCCCGCGCAAATCAAACAACGCCGCAAAATGAGCGGGTTTGCGCTGGCGCTCATCGCTTTCCTCACCTTTGCGTTTTTGTATGTGCCCATCTTTGTGCTGATCTTCTTTTCGTTCAACAAGGCCAAAACCGGCTCGGTGTGGACTGGCTTCACGCTGGACTGGTATGCGGCCATGTTCAAAAACGAGGCGCTGATTGAGGCGCTGGGCAACAGCCTTGTCATCGCCATCTCCGCCACCCTCGTCTCGGTGGTGCTGGGCACGCTTTTGGCAATGGCCATGGAGCGTTACCAGTTCAAATCCAAACCCGTTTGGGACGGCCTGCTTTACATGCCCGTCATCATTCCAGAAATTGTGGCCGGTGTTTCGCTTTTGCTGTTCTTCGCCACCATTCAGATGGAGCGCGGGCTGGGCACGCTCATCATCGCCCACGTTTCATTCACCACGCCGTTTGTGTATATGACCGTGCGCGCCCGTCTGGCCGATTTTGACCGGTCGGTGGAAGAGGCGGCGATGGATTTGGGCGCGAACGAGCTGCAAACATTCTTCCGCATCACCCTGCCCATGATCATGCCCGGCATCATCAGCGGCGGCTTGCTGGCGTTCACGCTCTCCATGGATGACTTCATCATCTCCAACTTTGTCAAAGGCGTGGGCGGCGAGACATTGCCGGTGTATGTGTGGCCGCAACTCAAGCGCGCCGTCTCGCCAGAAATCAACGCCGCATCCACCATGCTGCTGCTGTTCTCCATCATCATCGTGGTCAGCTCGCTCATTTTGCAGCAACGCCAAAAAACATAGCCTGTTTTTTAACATAGATAAACGGGATGCACAGGATAAATAAAATCTTTCATCCCGTTTATCCATGTTAAAAAAAAACGCTGGCGGAAAACCCATCCACAAAAAGGGGCGCGCGCCGCAAATGGTAAAATAGACTTTCCTGGAAAGGTGGCAGAGCGGTTTAATGCGGCGGTCTTGAAAACCGTTGTGGCTCGTATGGGTCACCGTGAGTTCGAATCTCACCCTTTCCGCTGCCAGAGGTTAGCGCTGGCAGAACATCCGGGGAGATGCCGGAGTGGACGAACGGAGCCGCCTGCTAAGCGGTTGTCCGCCTAAAAAGTGGACCCAGGGTTCGAATCCCTGTCTCCCCGCTCCACAAAAAAATCGCGGATGGTTTTGCGCCATCCGCGATTTTTTTGTTTTCGTTTACATTCGCGCTCACATCTGGGGGGTTATTTCGCGCTCGCCGCCGCGCCTGTCGGCAAGCATGGCCAGCAGCGGGGCCAGTGAAACGCACAAGCCAAAAAACGCCACAATCCAAAAATTAAACGAGTTGAGCAAAAACCCGCTGCTCAAACTGCCAAATGCCGATGCCACATTGACGAACACATCGCTGGTGCCCTGCGATTGCGCCCGCTGCTCGTGCGTAAGCGCGTTGGTCAGCATGGCACCGCTGCTAATGTAACACAAGCTCCATCCAAACCCCACCAAAAATTCGCAAAACATGATCCACGGCGTGGGCAAAAAGACCGGCGTGAGCACACACGCCGCGGCCAGCACAAAAATGCCAATCACAGATGTGTTTCTGCGCCCAATGCGATCTGCCAGATTGCCCACCAGCGGCGAGAGCGCATACATGCCCAGCACATGTGCGGTGATGACCGAGCCGACATCGCCGGGTGTGTGGCCGTTTTTGATCATATACAAACTGATGATCGTCATCATCAACGACATGGCCGCCTGAGCGCAGGCCATCGTAATCATGGCGGCGCGGGCGGCAGGCACGGTAAACACCGGCGCCTTCAAGCCAGTGTGCGTTTTGTCAACTTTGGCCGATGAGGCCGCGGCGGGGTTGCCATATTTCTCATCAATTTGGCGCGAAAGGACGCGAAAATCCACACCGCGCAGCAACACAAAAATGAGGATGCCCGCCACACCCAACAAAATCGCGGTCACAAATGGCGGCCCCGCAAATGGCGAAAGCCCCAGCGAGGTCGCAACCTGACCCGATGGATCCACCAGCAGCGGGCCAAGCACCGCGCCAATGGTGCCGCCCCACACCACCAGGCTGATGGCGCGGGCGCGGTTGTTGGGCGGGTTGATGGCCGCCGCGGCATACCGCCCTTGATCCATCGCCCCGCGGGCCATGCCAATCATCAGCAGGCCGGGCAAAAAGAGCAGCAACGTTGTGCCAATCACACCCGCCCCCGCAACCAGCGCGCCCGCCACGCCCAACAAACTGCCCATCATGAGCAAGGGCTTGCGGCCCGCCCTGGCCACCATCCGCCCAACAAAATATGCAGAGATGGCCGCGCCAATGAGGATGAGCGTTTGCGGCACACCCGCCAGCGAGTCCATCCCGCTGAGCCGGGCCATGAGCACCGCATTTACGGAGGTCATGCTGAGAAACCCCGCCGAAGCGGAACTTTGGGTGAGCATGAGGGCGATGGTGGCGCGGGTGGTGGCTTTTTCGTTCGTCATGGAAAGAATAAAAAATGTTGACTGCCAAATACCAAATTAAAAAAGCTCCGAGAGTTTTGCAACCCTCAGAGCTTTTTTCAGAATTCAGAATTCGTCATTCAGAATTCCAAATGTTTTACTTCAACGTCATCAGATAATCCACCAGTTGGGTGATTTCATCTGGTTTGAGCGATGTGCCAAACGTAGCTGGCATCACGCCCGCCAAACATGGGCCGGATGGACACTGCGGCACAACGTATTTGGCCGGATCCACCACCGATTCATGGATGTACTCCGTCGCTGTCTTGGCCGCGCCCTTATACGTTGGGTCTTTCAGGTGCGCCTCGGCGTTGGTTGCCACGTTGGTCAGGTTGGGGCCGATGGCGCCGCCGCCGGCCAAACCCTTGATTGAATGGCAGGCTGTGCAGCCAGCCTTGAGATACACCTGCTTGCCCGCTTCTTGCGCCGCCGTGAGCGGAACAGCCGTGGCTTTTGGCGCCGCGCCTGCGCCCGGCTTTGGCGCGTTGATGATCGTGCCATCGGTGATGGGCGCCTTGGCCCAGTTCATGATGAAGGTCGCCACGTTCTTGATTTCGTCATCGCGCAGCGGGCCGCCATAACGGTTGCTCCACTGCGCGTGAATTTCATCAAACGCGCCGCTGGGCGGAATGCCCGATGCGGTGACGGCTTCAATGTATTGCTGCACAGAGCCTTGCCACTTCAGGTCCTTCATCCGTTCACTGGCCGTGACCTGCACGCCGTTTTCATCCACTTTGCCCAAAAAGGTCTGGCTGGAAACAGCCGGGCCTTTGCCGTCAATTCCGCGCCCATCTGCGCCATGGCAACCCGCGCAGTAGGTGTAATACACTTTTGCGCCCTGCTCAATTCCGCGCGCCGCCCAGGCTTCATCGCGTTTGGCAAGCCCGTTGGACGATGCATCTATGACGCCCGCCAGCAAACACGCGGCCATAATCAGCGCAAACGCAATCAGGCCGGCAATAATGCGCAGAGTAAAGCTGGGCTTGAAATAAACAATTTTTTCAATGAGTTTCATCATCGTCTCCTGGCTTTACTCGTGATCGGCATCGCGGTGCACAAACTTGTCTTTGGTGTATTTCTGCGCCGCGCCCTTTTCATCGGTGTAATTCACTTCAATCGTCACCCGTTTTACTTCCGGCTGAACCTGCGCAATTCTGATGAACGCGGTTGCCTCGGGCGAGAGCAAAAGCCCGTTGGGGTCTTTCACTGTCTTGCGATGCTCCATGTCATTCCCAATTTCGCGCAACAACGCGGTGAGATGCGGGGCATTGGCCACGTTGGCATCTGGGCGGGCTTCATGATCACCCACCACCATCTCCTCAAAAGGCAGCGCCACTATTTCGCTCTCGCCTTCATCGGGCATAAACTCCTGCGCCAGTTCGCTGGCGGGCGAGCCGCCCACAAAGCCGAAGTGCGTGACTGGAACACCGGTGGGGATGCCCGCGCCAGACAGATACAAAATCCCAACCATAAAGATCGCGCCCATGCCCAGCATCACTTTGCGGTCAGAATAGCGGCGGCTGGGGTTCGGGTCAATATATGGGATGGCGAACAGCAACACAAACACCAGTGGCCCCATCACCACGCCCCAGAACACCTTTGGCGTGAGGCCAAGGTTGGCGAAGAATGGGTCAAGCGAGCCAATGCCGGGGATGACGTTTGGAATCTTCAACAGGCCTTGCAGCCAGTAGAAATACCACGGCGCCACCGTGTGGTTTGGCGTAACCAGCGGGTTGCTGTGCGTCTCCAGCGGGGCGTTGTAATTGGTGGTGGCGGCAATTGCAAGGATGGCCACCGCAATGGCGATGTAAATCAACTCGTTCGTGGCAATATCTGGCAAAAAGTTCACGCGCTTTTCTGGCGGCACTTTGCGGGCGCTATCCTCGCCGGGCTTTTCCAGATGGGGCGGCAGGCTGAGGCCATACCGAACCACTTTGTAGTAGTGCACCCCTACAAAAATGAACCCAATCAGCGGGAACAAAATGACATGGAAAAGGTAGAAGCGCAAAAGGCCGCTGGCGCCAATATCTGGCGCGCCGCGCAGCAACAGGTTCACGCTGGGGCCAACCACCGGCGCGGCATCGGCCATGGATGTGCCGATGGTCACCGCCCAGTAAGCCAGCTGATCCCATGGCAGCAAATAGCCAGAGAACGAGAGGAAGAGCGTAATCACCAGCAGCACCACGCCGGTGAACCACACAAATTGGCGCGGCTTTTTATACGATCCGGTGATGAAGGTACGTAACATGTGCAGCACCACCACCACCACCATGACTTCCGCGCCCAGGCGGTGCAGGTCGCGCACAAACGAGCCAAACGGCACGTTTGTCAAAATATCCAGCATGTTCTGATACGACCGCTCTGGCGAGGGCGTATAAAAAACCATCAGATACAGGCCGGTGATTGTCTCCAAAACGAAGAACAACGCCGAAAGCAACCCCAGCCGAAAGGTGGGATACAACGACGTGGTCGCCTCATGATAAAACGTGGGGCGAATGTGAAACCAGAAGCTCTCGGTGTGCGGATACACACGCGAGTTGGGCTTTGGGGGTGGGTCGCCGCGCAGGATGCCGCGCACGTCATTCCACGAGATGCCCGTGGTAAAGCGCGTGAAGCCGTCATCCAGACGCTGCGCAATGGTGGCTTTTACGCCTGTCTTGCGGACCTGGTCTACAAGACGTTTGCCAACAAATGCCATTCTCTTTGTTCCTCCTAAATTTAGACCAGGTGAGACTTGCCCAAAAGTTTTTTGGCGGTGTCAACTTCAATGCGGGCCGCGGTATCTGGAATCTGGAAGGGGCCGCCATCCGGCGCATCCACCAGCACTTTCCCGGCGGCATCGTATACCTTGGCGGGGAAGCGATCCAGACCACGCGGGGCAGGGCCAGCAACCCAATCGCCATTTCGCTGGAACTGTGACCCGTGACACGGGCAGGCAAAACGCTGCGCGGTGTCATCGTAGGCAAAAATACAGCCCAAGTGTGTGCACACGCGGTAATGCACATACGCGCCATCCGGCGTGCGAATCATCCAGAATTTGCCCACGCCATCGGCGTTTGGCCGCTCGCCAACCGCCGGGAAATCGGTGGGGGCTTTGTCAAACTTGCCGCCCTGCTCACCCTTGCGGAAACGCGGGAAGGCGAAGAAGAACGACACGCCGCCCAACTGAGCCATAAACAGCGCCATCGAAGCGCCCCAGACATAGTTAAGAAATTCGCGGCGCGAGACGCTGCCAGCGGCGGCAGGCGTTGGCAATTCTGCCTTGTTTGCACCTTGAATGTTCACGCCCGGCGTGAGCGATGGCCCAACCGGCTTGGTAGCGGGCGGCAGGCCCGGCTTGTCGTTTGATGGGGCTGCGGCAGGCGCGCTAACTGGCGCGGCGACTGGTTTTGCGGCGGGCGCAGGCGCAGCGGCGCTGCTGGGCGGGCCGGCTGGTTTAGATGCGGGCACAGGCGGGCCAGCAGGTTTTGGCGGCAATGCGCCAGATGCGGGAGGCCCGGCGGGCTTTGGCGGCAACGCGCCAGCCGCGGGTTGCTCTGCAGAAGCGGGCGTGCCCGATGGCGGCGGCCCGGCAGGCTTTGGCGCAGATGATGGTGGCAATGAGCCGGGTTTCGGCGGCAATTTGCCAGGTGGTGGGACTGGTGTATCTGACATTGATGTTTAATTCCTTACACAGTCTAATCTCATGCAACTATAAGCAAAAATCAGGGCTTAATTGTAATCCCTTTGCAATTTCAAGTGCCAACCACGAGAACTGGCCGCTGCGCACCGCGCCGGGCCCGATCTCCTCAATTTTTGGCGGCAGCCTTTACATGCTGGTGCGCACGCGCCAAAGCTCTGGGAACAGAACCACATCCAGCATTTTTTTCAAGTAGTTCACGCCATCTGTGCCGCCCGTGCCGCGCTTAAAACCAATCACCCGCTCAACGGTGGTGAGGTGCCGGAAGCGCCAGTGCCGGAACGAATCCTCAAGGTCAACCAGTTTCTCGGCCAGCTCATACAACTCCCAATGTTCCGCGGGCGATTTGTAAACCTGCAGCCACGCGCTTTGCACAGATTCATCAAACTCGTATGGCTTGGACCAATCGCGCTCCAACTTTTGGGGATTGATCTGGAAACCGCGTTTGGCCAGCAGCCTGAGCGTCTCATCGTAAATTGAAGGCGTGTGCAGCTCTGCCGCAAGTTGCGCGTGAATCTCCGGCTTGTGCTCGTGCGGCTTTAGCATCACCTCTTTTTTGTTGCCGCAAAAAAATTCAATGGCGCGGTATTGGTGCGATTGAAAACCGGATGAATGCCCCAGATACGCGCGAAAAGCCGAATACTCGCTGGGGGTCATGGTGGCCAGCACATCCCACGCATGCACAAGCTGATCCATGATCCGGCTCACCCGCGCCATCATCTTGAAGGCAGGCGGCAAATGATCTTGTTGAATTTTCCGCCGCGCGGCGCTTAATTCGTGAAGCATCAGCCGCATCCACAACTCGCTGGTTTGATGCTGAATGACAAACAGCATTTCATCGTGTTCGTGTGTCAGCGGGTGTTGGGCAGAAAGAATTTTCTCCAGTGAGAGATAATCACCGTAATTCATGTCACGGCTAAAATCCAGTTGCGCGTCGTGGTGACTGGCTTGCATATGGGTTTTGTCCTTTGTTTATGCAAATTTGCACGCTTGCATTTCTAATTTCGCATTCTACAAGTGATTCTCATGGGCGCGTTCTTTGCGGAACTTTCTGGCAATCCAGGCGTCTATGTATCAAAACGTTCTTGTTTCTAAGGAAAACTTAACTATGTCGGCATTTTACAAAATCACCCATTCACCTAAAATAGTTGTGTTTGCATCTTTTGCGCTCACAAGCCTGACGATCCTATCTGCCTGCGGGGCTGCCAGCACGCCCGCTGCTTCGTCATCCGCATCAAATGTGGCAAGCGTGCCATACACAGAAGCAAAGAACTATTTTGTAAACAACAATGTCAAGCCGGGCTGGCTGACCAATGTAAAAATCGAGAATCAAGCGGACTTTGACGCCATGTTTGGCATGGGCGCGACCCAAGCCAGCAAACCCACCGCCATTGATTTTTCCAAACAATATGTCATTGGCGTGGTTGGCGATGTGACCGATGTAAACACCGAAATCACCCCCGTGAGCCTTTCCAAAGACGCGAGCGGCAAAATTGTGTTTGCATACAAGATCAAAACCGGCGAGAAGATGACCTACACGATGCGCCCCATCTCGCTCGTCATCGTAGACAAAGCCAACACTGGCCCGGTGGAGACCGTGGAGAAGAAATAACCCTGCTCCAAACAAAAAAGCATGGGCGATTTTGCCCATGCTTTTTTATTTGCCACATTTGATTTGGCTCACTGCGCGGCCTCCCCCTTCCGCTTCTCCATCATCTGCTTTTCGGCCATGAACTGCTCTGATGACAGACAAGCGAGTTTGCATGACTGACTTATAATTTGCCGAGTTCAATAATCTGCGCGTGGCATTCATGCGCCCGCAGGTTTTGAATGCAAACCATGCCTAAACAAAACGCCAAAGGCCCGGCCGGCCCAGCCGCCAAATCCTCTGCCAACTTCGGCGTTGAGGCCAAATTATGGCTGACCGCTGACAAGCTGCGCAACAATGGCGGTGGTCGGACTTGGTCGCCCATATGTCCAATGACATTGTCTGCTGGCTAATCATGTCTGATTCATACATCACCTACAGCAAGCCATCTGGCGACAGAAGTTCCGGCGTCCGGGAAGACCACATCGAATACGGCTTCATCGGCAAGCTCCAAAGCCTCAAATACGAATACCGCCCCGACATCCGAGACCGCGCGACACTTGAGCAGAACTTCCGCGAAAAGTTCGAAGCCCTGAACCGCGTCCGCCTCACGGATGACGAGTTTACCCGCCTGCTGGAAGAAATTGTCACCCCCGATGTGTTCACCGCCGCCCGTACTCTGCGCGAGCGCAACGCCTTCACCCGCGACGACGGCACACCGCTGAACTACACCCTTGTCAACATCAAGGACTGGTGCAAAAATACCTTTGAGGTTGTGAACCAGCTCCGCATAAACACAGATTACAGCCATCACCGGTACGATGTGCTCATCCTCATCAATGGCGTGCCCTGTGTGCAGATTGAGCTGAAAACCCTTCGCATTCACCCGCGCCGGGCCATGGAACAGATCGTTGAATACAAGAACGACCCCGGCAATGGCTACAGCAGGACGCTGCTCTGCTTCCTCCAGCTCTTCATTGTGAGCAACCGCGAGAGCACCTATTACTTTGCCAACAACAACGCCCGCCATTTTACCTTTAACGCCGATGAACGCTTCTTGCCCATCTATCAGTTTGCCGCAGAAGACAATAAGAAGATCACCCAGTTAGACGCCTTCGCCGAGACCTTCCTCGTCAAATGCGCCCTCGGCCAGATGATTAGCCGTTACATGGTTCTCATTGCCAGCGAGCAAAAGCTGATGATGATGCGTCCGTATCAGATCTACGCTGTCAAGCAGATTGTGGATTGCATTCACCAGAATTGCGGCAACGGCTACATTTGGCACACCACTGGCAGCGGCAAGACACTCACATCCTTTAAGGCCTCCACACTGCTAAAAGACAACCCCGATGTTGAGAAATGTCTCTTTGTTGTGGACCGCAAGGACCTCGACCGTCAGACGCGCGAAGAGTTCAACCGCTTCCAGGAGGGCTGCGTGGAGGAAAACACCAACACCGCCGCCCTCGTGCGCCGCCTTCTCTCCGATGACTATGCGGACAAGGTCATCGTCTGCACCATCCAGAAGCTCGGCCTCGCGCTGGATGAAAACAGCAAGCGTAACCAGCAGCGGAAAAAGCTTGACCAGCCGACCTACAAGGAACTGCTGGCGCCGCTGCGCAACAAGCGCATCGTCTTCATCTTCGATGAGTGCCATCGCTCACAGTTTGGCGATAACCACAAGGCCATCAAAGAATTTTTCCCCAAGGCTCAACTCTTCGGCTTCACCGGCACGCCCATCTTTGAGGCCAACGCCAGCTATCAGAAGATCGAGGGGCAGCAGGCCTCACTCCGCACCACCGAAGAACTCTTTCAGAAACAGCTCCACGCCTACACGATCACCAACGCCATCGAGGACGGGAACGTCCTGCGCTTCCACGTGGATTACTACAAACCAGAAGGCCAGGGCGCATCCAAGCCCGGCGAGGGCCTTACCAAGAAGGCCATCGTCGAGGCCATCCTCACCAAGCACGACGTCGCCACGGGTCAGCGCCGCTTCAATGCCCTGCTCGCCACCGCCTCCATCAACGACGCCATTGAATATTATGGCTTGTTCAAAACGATTCAACAGGAAAGGCAGGCCGCCGACCCTGGCTTCCAGCCGCTGAACATCGCCTGCGTCTTTTCACCGCCGGCCGAGGGCGATCCTGATGTGAGGCAGATTCAGGAAGACCTGCCACAGGAAAAGGCAGACAACGAGCAAGAGCCCGAAAAGAAAAAGGAAGCCCTCAAAGGCATCCTCGCCGACTACAACACCCGCTACGGCGCCAATCACACCCTCGGCGAGTTCGACCTCTATTATCAGGATGTGCAAAAGCGCATCAAAGACCAGCAGTGGCCCAATGCAGATTTCCCCCACGAGCAGAAAATCGACATCACCATCGTGGTGGACATGCTCCTCACCGGGTTCGATTCCAAATATCTGAACACGCTCTATGTAGACAAGAACCTCAAGCACCACGGCTTGATTCAGGCCTTCTCTCGCACCAACCGCGTGCTCAACGCCACCAAGCCTTACGGCAACATCCTCGACTTCCGCCAGCAGCAAGAGGCCGTGGATGCCGCCATCGCCCTCTTCTCCGGTGAAAAGACCGGCCAGCAGTCTCGCGAAATCTGGTTGGTGGAGAAGGCCCCGGTGGTCATAGGGAAACTGGAAGACGCCGTGAAGCAACTGGACGATTTCATGAAGTCCGAGGGCCTCGACTGCACGCCCTCCGCCGTTGCGAACCTCAAGGGCGATGTCGCGAGGGTGACCTTTATCAAGCGCTTCAAGGAAGTCCAGCGCCTCAAAACCCAGCTCGACCAATACACCGACCTCAGCGATGAAAACGCCGCCGCCATCGAGCAGATCCTGCCCAGGGAAAACCTGCTCGGCTTCCGCGGCGCCTATTTGGAAACCGCCCACCGCCTCAAGACACAGCAGGGCAAGAGCGCCGACCAGCCCAGCCCGGACGTGGAACAGCCAGATTTCGAGTTCGTCCTCTTTGCCTCCGCCGTCATTGATTACGACTACATCATGGGTCTCATCGCCCGCTTCTCTCAGCAGGGTCCGGGTAAGCAGAAGATGAGCCGCGAGCAGCTCATCGGCCTGATCCAGTCTGACGCCAAGTTTATGAACGAGCGCGAGGACATCACCGCCTACATCGCCACGCTGACCGCCGGCCAAGGCCTCAGCGAAACGGCCATCCGCGATGGTTACACCCGCTTCAAGGCGGAAAAGGACGCTGTCGACAAGGA
>DAORUN010000069.1:0-17320 GCA_035433205.1 Thermoflexales bacterium
ACAAACAACCCATCCACCGAGAGATACCGCTCGCCGGTATCGTAATTAAAGGTCAGCACGCGGCTGCCCGCGGGGATCTCGGCCAATTTCTTGCGCACGCCGGCCAGCGCCGCGCCGGTAGACACGCCCACAAAAATGCCTTCCTCTTTGGCAAGGCGCACGGCCTCCTCATACGCCTCTTCCTTCGTCACGGCAATCACGCCATCCAAAATTTCGCGGTGCAGGTTGGATGGGATAAACCCCGCGCCCAAACCCTGCAACGGATGCGGCCCTGGCGCGCCGCCGCCAATCACGGGCGATGCCGCGGGTTCAACCGCAAACACCTTGAGGTTCGGCCAGCGCGGTTTTAGCGCCTCTGCCACGCCGGTGATATGCCCGCCCGTGCCCACGCCGGTGATGAGGTAATCCAAACCTTCCGGGAAGTCCTTCAAAATTTCCTGAGCGGTTGTGCGGCGGTGCACCTCCACATTGGCCGGGTTTTCAAACTGCTGGGGCATCCACGAATTTGGAATTTCGTTCAGCAGCTCGGTGGCGCGGGCGATGGCGCCCTTCATGCCCTTCTCGCGCGGCGTCAAGTCAAACGTCGCGCCATACGCGGCCAGCAATCTGCGGCGCTCAAGGCTCATAGATTCGGGCATGGTCAGAATAAGTTTGTACCCCTTCACCGCGGCGGCCATCGCCAGCCCAATGCCCGTGTTGCCGCTGGTCGGCTCCACAATCGTGGTGTCTTTGTTGATGAGGCCCCGGCGCTCCGCGTCCTCAATCATCGCCAAACCAATGCGATCTTTGATGCTGCCGCCCGGGTTCGCGCGCTCCAGCTTGATCCAAACTTCGTGCGTATCACCAAACAGCTTGTTGATGCGCACATGCGGGGTGTTGCCAATTGTTTCCAGTATGTTGTTTGCTTTCATTTTGCTCCTGTTGGTTGCTAGTTGCTGGTTGCTAGTGGCTAGTGAAATTCACCAGCAACCAGCAACCAGTTACTAAATTTGCGGAAACCACCTCAACAACGCTTCATCGGCTTGCGCCATTTCGCGCTGCTTAAGGCGAATATCTCCGCGGTGATACACCATTGAGTTGGGCTGCACGCTCTCGGTCAGCCACACGTTCCCGCCAATGACCGAGTGATGCCCAATCACGGTCTCGCCGCCAAGGATGGTGGCGTTGGCATAAATAACCACGTGGTCTTCAATCGTGGGGTGGCGCTTCATCTGCGCCATCTGCTTTTCCACGCTCAACGCGCCCAGCGTAACGCCCTGATAGAGTTTGACGTGATCGCCCAGTTGGGCCGTCTCGCCAATCACGATGCCCGTGCCGTGATCTATGCAAAACGATGAGCCAATCACCGCGCCGGGGTGAATGTCTATCCCGGTGCGGCTGTGCGCGATCTCGGTGATCATGCGGGGAAATATGGGCACGCCCAGCGCATAGAACTCGTGCGCGATGCGATACGCCGAGACCGCCATCAGCCCCGGATACGCGCAAATCACCTCATCCACGCTCCTGGCGGCGGGGTCGCCCTCATACATCGCCTGCGCATCCAACCACAAATCGTCAATCAGCGAAGGCAGCCGATGATGAAAAAAATGATGGATCACGTCGTTGTCGTGATGCCGGTCCTGGGGTTGAAGCGGCGTCAGCGCAAATTCCAGCGCCTCCTCCGCCACCTCAAGCTGTTCGCGAACACTCACCTGCGTGTCCGGCTCGCAATCGCCAATGATGTTCGGAAAGATCAGTTCCAGCGTTGTGTCCAGAAAAAGATCGGTGTATTTTTTGTTGGGCAAGCGGCCCAGGTTGCCGCGATGCAGCCTATGCAATTGCTCCGCAAGTTGTTCAATATCAATGTCGGCCATATTTGTAAATCCTCAGCTCTCCAAGCGCCCGGGGCGCGTCCCAACAAGTTGGGCAGAACGCTCCGGGCGTTCACTCAATAGAAAAACAAAAAACCGCGCCTTGTGCGGCGCGGTCCTGTAAGTTAAAACGATGGATGTGATAAATCAGCGGTGTTGTGTTTTACAGATGCGGCGCGCGGCAACAGGGCGCATGGTACACATGCACACTTTGTCTGGCGCCAGATTAATCACATCTGTTACTTGCAACATTTTCGCCATTCTAGCAGGCGAAAATATGGCAGTTGCCAGTTGCTGACTGGCTACTCACCAAGTCACATGCGCGTTTTAGTGAATACCCGCCGGGGCATTGCGTTTATGGCCGCGAGGCGTAAAATAGCAGGGTATTACCTTGCGCCATGATTGCGCAAGATCACAAACTCAAATTTTATTTGGAGGATCCATGACGATCAGAAGTGCCGCGCCAAAAACACACGCGGCCACAAATGGCAAAAAAACCGCGCATTCCGTAACCGTGACAATGCCGGCGCCTTCACCAACCCCAGCCCCATCCGCCCAGGCAGACAGCGCTTACGGCACCGCCATTGCGCAATTTGACCAGGCGGCAAAAATTCTTCAGCTTGATGCGGGCATGTGCGATTTGCTCAAGAGCTGCCGCCGCGAAATCACGGTGAATTTTCCAGTCAAAATGACCGATGGCAGTGTACGCCGCTTCACTGGCTACCGCATCCATCACAACACCTCGCGCGGGCCAACCAAAGGCGGCATTCGCTTTAGCCCGCATGTCACGATGGATGAAGTTCGCGCTTTGGCGATGTGGATGACCTGGAAATGCGCCGTGGTCAACATCCCATATGGCGGGGCAAAAGGCGGCGTGATTGTGGACACCAAGAAATTGGATATGCACGAGCTGGAGGGTCTGACCCGCCGCTACACCACCGAGATCGCCCCGTTCATCAGCCCGGATGGCGACATCCCCGCGCCAGATATGGGCACCAACCCGCAAATCATGGCGTGGATGATGGACACCTACTCCATGCATCAGGGGCATAGCGTGCCCGGCATCGTGACCGGCAAACCAATCAACATTGGCGGGTCGGCGGGGCGCAACGAGGCCACCGGGCGCGGGGTGATGTTCACCGTGCGCGAGGCCTACAAAACATTTGGATGGAAACTGCCCGGCGCAAAAGTTGTGGTGCAGGGCTTTGGCAACGTGGGTTCATACGCCGCCCTCACCGCCCACGAAATGGGCTTTAAGGTCGTTGGCGTAAGCGATGTTTCCGGCGGGATTCACAATGAAAAGGGCATTGACCTGCCCAAGCTGATGGCGCATTACCGCGCCAACCGCACCCTGACCGGCTTTAATGGCTCAGAAGCGGTGAGCAACAGCGAGCTGCTCACGCTTAAATGCGATGTGCTGGTGCCAGCGGCGATGGAAAACCAAATCACCGCCGCAAACGCAGGGCTAATTCACGCCACCATGATCGCGGAAGGCGCAAACGGCCCAACCACCCCCGGCGCAGATGACATCCTGAATGACCGCGGCATCGTGGTTATCCCAGACATCATGTGCAACGCGGGCGGCGTGGTTGTGTCTTACTTTGAGTGGGTGCAAAGCTTGCAGCAATTGTTCTGGGAAGAGCCAGACGTGAATGGCCGCCTGGAGCGCATCATGATTCGCAGCTTCCACGATGTGCTGGACGAATCCAAACGGCGCAACATCCCGCTGCGCACCGCCGCGCAAGTGCTGGGCATTGGCCGCGTGGCAGAATCTACCAAGACGCGCGGGCTATACCCGTAGTCAATTACAAATTACGAATTACGAATTACGAATTGAGAAAATTATCAATTCGTAATTCGTAATTTTTTGGAATGAACTACCAGCACGCGCAGGCGCCATCGGCAGGGGTGATGATCCGCCCGCATCACTTTAACTCCAACCCAGAAACAGCGGCAGATAACGCGTTTCAGTTTGTGCCCAGCCATTTTGCCCCAGAGGTGGTTGCGGCGCAGGCTCGCGGTGAGTTTGACGATGCTGTTTATGCTCTGCGAGGCGAGGGCGTCAAAATTCACGTGTTCGAAGATTATGGCGAGCACGAAACGCCAGACTCCGTTTTTCCGAACAACTGGTTCTCCACGCATCATGGCGGCCGGGTTGCCATCTACCCAATGTATTCCCCCAGCCGCCGCCGCGAGCGCCGCGCCGATGTGATTGAGATGCTCAAAAGCGATTACCGCGTGCAGGAAATTGTGGACTACTCTGGGTTGGAGAATGACCGCTTGTATTTGGAAGGAACCGGCGCGATGGTGTTTGATCATTTGGAGCGCATGGCGTATGTCAGCCGCTCCAACCGCGCCGACCCGATCATTCTGGAGCGGTTTTGCACCACCTTTGGTTATGAGCCGATGGCGTTTGACACCTCCGACCACACTGGCCGCCCGATTTATCACACCAACGTGATCATGAGCATCGCCACCGAATACGCATTGATTTGTTTGGATGTGATTACGGATGAGATACGCCGCGCCGAAATTGCGGCCCGGCTGGAAAACAGCGGGCGTGCCGTGGTCAATCTCAGCCGCGAGCAGATTGGCGAGTTTGCTGGAAATGCGCTGGAGATGACCGGAAAAAGCCACCGCGTGCTGGCCATATCCAAGCGCGCAGCGGCGGCCCTCACCCGCGAACAAGCCGATGTAATAGAGAAAAGCGCCAAAATTTTGCCGCTAAACATCCCCACCATTGAGCTGGCTGGCGGGTCGGTGCGTTGCATGATCGCCGGAATTCATCTTTCTGCCAGAGCCTAGTTGCAACCTCCGTGTCTTTTCTTCGTATTAAAAAACTGAGGTGGAAGAAAAGATGAATAACTCAACAACATATCAACAAAACTCATCGCCCGGGTGCCTGCTGCAAATTTTGTATTTTCTGGTGATTGGCTGGTGGCTGGGCGGGGCGTGGGTTATCGCCGCGTGGCTGCTGATGATCACCATCGTTGGGCTGCCGGTGGGCGCGGCCATGCTCAACAATGTGCCGCAAGTGATGGCGCTGCGCGGGCGGCGCGTTGTGCAGGTAAACGCGCAGGGCCAGACCAGCAACGCCCCCGAACTCAGCCTGCTCATTCGCGCGCCCTACTTTTTGCTGATTGGCTGGTGGCTGAGCGGGTTGTGGCTGTCTTTGGCCTATGCCTGCGCCATGTCCATCATCGGTCTGCCCATCGGTTTTTGGATGTTTGATTTGGCTCCGGGCATCGCCACGCTGAAACGCGTATGAGCGCAAAACCGGGCGCAGGGCAATCACGCGCTTAGCGTATGCTCAGCGTCCGGTAATTCTAATTTAAGCTCGGTAAAATAACAGCGTGTTGTTATCTCGAAGAAAATTCCTAAAAATAACTGGCGCAGCAGCGGCAGTTTCGCCGTTTGTTTCTATGCCGCGCATTGCGCTGGGCGCAACGGGCACAGAGCAAAATGTGATGGTATCCGCGCCGCCGCGCCCGTTTGGCCGCGCCATTCGCGGTTCCGTTGTGCGCGCCGAGCCATCACTTTACGCAAAAATTGTCAAGTCCATCGGCTGGGATCAATCCATTGCGTTGCTGGGACAGGCAGAATCGGACCAAAGCCCGACAAAATATAACCAAACCTGGTATCGGGTGGATGGCGGTTGGGTGTACTCGGCGTTTATCCAGCCCTGCGAAAATACCCTTAACGAACCCATCACCAAAATTGACAAGCCGTTTTGGGTTGAGGTGAGCGTGCCAAAAGGGGTGGCCCGCGGCGCGCCAAATGAAAAAGCATGGGCCGCGTACCCGGTGTATTTTGGATCGGTGTTTGAGGCGCAAGAAGCCGTGCAAGACGCAGACAGCAAAGCATGGTTTTATCGCATTAGCGATGGCGCGCAAAGCCAATTGTTCATCAACGCCCAATATCTGCGGCGCATTGACCCATCCGAGATAACGCCGCTCTCGCCCGAAGTTCCGCTGGAAGCAAAGTCCATCCTGGTGGACACAAAAACGCGCATCACCACCGCGTATGAAAACGGCAAAGAGGTGTTTCGCGCAAAAGTAGCCACCGGCGCAGAGTTCTCCAAGCTGGATGGAACCAAGGAAGACTTCCGCACCATGAAAGGCGATTTTCGTATTTACGAGAAACGCTTTAGCAGCCGCATGGTGGGCGGCGGCGAAAGAACCGACCCAGGCTTTTATGATTTGCCCGGCGTGTCGTGGTGTTCGTATTTCACAACATCGCGGATCGCCTTTCACACCGCATACTGGCACAACGATTTTGGGGCAGAACGGAGCCACGGCTGCGTAAATATGCTGCCAGAACACGCCCTTTGGGTGTATCGCTGGACAATGCCCGTGGCCGATTACGAACAGCGTTTTACACGAACCGCCAAATACGTGGAAGGCTCACTGGTTAAGGTTATTTAAAAGCTAGAGAAAGAAGGAGCGTCCGAATGTGGACGCTCCTTCTTTTTATTTAACATCAGTGCACGACAACAGGTGTAATGGTAAGTGTTGGCCGCGGAATGCGCTTTGGTGTAGTGCTAGGCATTGGCCGCTGGTCATTTCTTGGGATAGCGGTTGGTGTGGGTGTGCTAGTGGCAGTTGGCGTGGGTGTTGAGACTTGCGGCAAAAACCCCGCAGAAACAGTTGTATTGTCGCCAGTTAGCGCAATCAATACAGTGGTTCCAGTTGCCGGGTCGGCATCGCTATCCATAAAGTCAATCTGGTTTCCAACCGCATCTTGCAACGTGAAGGTATATCCAGCAGGGACGGTGAAGTTAACCTTGTAATTGCCTTCTGGCAAGCCGGCAAACGCGTAGAACCCGCCGTTGCTGGTGTTTGTTGTCTGCAACACGATGTCATTTTCGGATAGCAGGCTTACCAAAACCCCATCAACCGCCATATCGCCAGATGACACGGCAAACAGTCCGTCAAATGCGCCTTCAATCCAGGTTACGCCGCCCAGCGTGCGCATCGCCGCCGTTGGGGTTGGTGTGCTGGTAGAGGTCGGGGTGTTGACCGGGGTTGGTGTGCTGGTAGAAGTTGGTGTGTTTGTTGGCGGTGATGTGTTGACGGGCGCAGGTGTTGGCGGCTGTGGCAAAAAGCCTGCCGACACGGTTGTGTTGTCGCCCGTGAGCGCAATCAACACAGTGGTTCCAGTTGCCGAGTTGGCATCGCTATCCATAAAGTCAATCTGGTTTCCAACGGCATCTTGCAAAGTGAAGGTATATCCAGCAGGAGCGGTGAAATTAACTTTGTAGTTGCCCTCTGGCACATTTGCAAACGCGTAGAACCCACCGTTGCTGGTATTTGTTGTCTGCAAAACGACGTCATTTTCAGACAGCAGCTTTACCAAAACGCCATCTGCCACCAAATCGCCAGATGACACACTAAAAAGCCCGTCAAATGTGCTATCTATCCATGTTACGCCGCCAAGTGAATGCACCACCACCGTTGGGGCTGGCGTGCTGGTGGGCGTAGATGTTGGCGTTGACGTTGATGTGGCTGTGCTGGTTGGAGAAAAGGTTGGGGTTGGTGTGCTGGTGGGCGTAGATGTTGGCGTGGCCGTGTTGGTCGGAGCGAAGGTCGGAGTTGGAGATGCCGTTGATGGTTCCAAACCGGCAGACAAAGCGCTCACATTGCTGGTCAACATTATTGGGCCAGTGATGCCCGTCGCAGGGTCAACATCGCTATCTAAAGAATCCAGTTGATTAGCCGCGGCATCCCGCTGAGTAAACATGTACCCCGCCGGAGCAGTAAAACGAATTTTGTACATCCCGCCATATAAATTGGTAAATGTGTAAAGGCCGGCACTGGTGGTAGAAGTCTCTCTCAAAGAAGTCCCATCTTCAGACATTAACGTAACCAGAACACCCTCGGCTGGCTGATCGCCAGAAGACAAATTAAACAAGCCATCTGGTGTTCCACTTTGCGCCTCATCAAACCATGCGCTGCCGCGCACAACGAGATTGTTCTGAATATACGGCAGATGCGCGCCCGATGCATCTAACATGGTCTGAACGATCCAGTCGTATCCTGCAGACACTTTGTAAAAATCCCGAGATGTCTCATCAATTCCCACCTGAACCCATTGACCCTCGCTGTTTTTAACCAGCAACGGGCCTCCGCTGTCCCCGTAACCGGTTACATCTTCATACAAGCTGAGATGAGTTGCCGAAACGTTTTCAATAAGAGGAGTCGCCATTCTCAAAATATGAGACTCATAGTTGTAAGCGCTTTTAGAGTTGCTATTTACGCTGTATGCGCATTGCCCGCCATAGGGAAGATTTGTTAACCCGCTGGGCGTCATTTTGCAACCCCATCCCAAAACAACAGTGGGCGCTCCCGCTGCCGCTGGGTCTCGGTCAGGCGGATAAATCACCACGGGTGGAATATCATCAACTGGTTTTGGCAGATGGATGAGGGCAATATCCAAATTGGACATGGAGTAAATGCTGCTTGCTGAAACAGTAAATGTGCGCTCATGGGGGTCAATGGTATCCATGCTGTAATCCCCAACTGTTAGTTGCAACCCCCACCAAACACCACCTCCGCTAAACTGATATGTGTTGTCCACGCAATGTTTGGCGGTCAATACCCACTCTTTTTCAATAAGAGTTGCCCCGCAAAACGTGTATCCATCCAGGCTGTTTGTGTTGGCCCCCGGATCCCCGCCTCCCATCGCGTCATTGCCTCTGGCAAGCAGTCTCGTCATCCAGGGCCATTGGCCTGGCTGCGCTTCATAAGATAAGCTTTCACGCAGAGGCAAAGTAGATCGTGCAAATGTTGTGATCCCAGGAGAAAATGTTATGTTAAACAAAAGAGCGACAGATAGCAAAATCAATCTAATGTATTTCATCTTTTTCTTCCTACATGTGCGTGCTGCATGCGTGGGCACATCCCTCTTACATGTATGCGGAAACGCACACATGCCCTTATTCCCAACTTCCTGCAATTAGCATATCACAAATAGATTTTTTGTAAATAGCATTTAGTAATGCTTAACAAAAATGATGCAAAAAAAGCGCTGGTCACCGCATTGTTTTTTTGCAAGCTGTGTCTTTTTTTAGGCGATATTTCACCCAATCTCCCTTGTGTCAGGTGTTCTCTCTTAGGGGCATCCTGCCAATTTAAAGCCAATCTTAGGAAAATCCCAGAAATTTGCCTCCCTGCTTTGATTAGTCGTTACCCTGACCACCCGTCTAGACGCCTGCCTCTATTAAAAGTTAGTCAAAAGCTGCTAAATGATGCGATAACGCGCTCACAGCAATGCACAACATCTGCTTTATGCCAACAACCAACCGCGTTTAACAAAAACAAAGCAAAAGGCCGCAACGAGGACATCGTTGCGGCCTTGTATTAATCGCATCCCAGAAATTCGGTTAACTTACGATTTCACCACCCCAGCCCTGCCTTGCAAAAGCATCACCACCAGGTTGATGGCGAACGAGATCGCCAGCAGCACCAGCCCCAGCGCGATGGCGCGGTCAAAGTCACCCTGACGGGTTTCCAACACAATCGCGGTGGTCAGGGTGCGCGTCTCTCCGGCGATGTTGCCGCCCACCAGCATGACCGCGCCGACCTCGCTAATGACGCCCCCAAAACCAGCCACCAGCGCCACGACCACGCCCGTGCGCGCCTCGCGCAACACGGCCAGTGTGGCTTGGGTAGAAGTGGCCCCCAATGAAATAAATTGTCGGCGCAGATCAGGATCCACGCCCATCACGGCGGCCATCACAAAACCGGCAATAAGCGGCATGGCAAGGATGGTTTGCGCGGCGATCATGGCGTTGGGCGTGAACAGCCATTGCCACGCGCCCAGCGGCCCGGCGCGAGACAACATCAAATACACAAACAACCCCACCACCACCGGCGGCAATCCCATGCCGGTGTAAATCAACGCCACCAGCAGCCCGCGCCCCCGAAATTGGCTGAGGCCAAGCCACGCGCCCAGCGGCACACCCATCGCCGCCCCCAGCGCCAGCGCCGTAATTGACACCCGCAGAGAAAGAGCGATGATGGGCAAAAGATCAGTCATAAAAGTGCAAAGTGCAAAGTGCAAAGTTGAAACACGAGGTTTCTTTGCACTTTGCACTTGTTGCTTGTTACTTGTTCGCGTCCATCCACTGTTTAGATTGCGGGTAGAACAGCGGCGCGCCGTATTTGTCCACGCCGTAATTGGCGATGACCTTTTGCGTCTCAACCGAGGTAATCCACGCGGCAAACTTCTCGGCCAGGTCGGCGTTAATTTGCGGGTAGCGGGCGGGGTTCACCGGAATCACGCCATATGGGTTAAACAAGATGGCATCCGGGTTCTGGTCAATCTTGTCGCCGCCAAACACAACCTTCAGGCCGCTCAGCTTGCCCTTTTGCGCCAGCCAGGTGGCGCGATCGGTGAGGGTGTATGCCCCTTTCTCGTTGGAGAAGTTGAGCGTCTCGCCCATGCCCTGCCCCAGCGATGAATACCACGCGCCGCCTGGTGTGACACCGGCGGCCTTCCACACCTCCAACTCTTTGGTGTTTGTGCCAGACTTGTCCCCGCGCGAGGCAAACAGCGCTTGCGCATCGGCGATGGCCTTGAACGCCTCGCTGGCTTTTTTAAACGAGGCGACTTTGGCCGGGTCGGCGGCTGGCCCAACAATGACGAAATCGTTATACATCACATCGCGCCGGTTGATGCCAAAGCCCTTGGCAATGAAGTCATCTTCCTGGGCGCGGGCATGCACCAAAACCACATCGGCGTTGCCATCCTCGCCCAGTTTGAGCGATTGCCCCGTGCCAACGGCAATGACTTTCATTTTGGCGTTCAGGGCCTTCTCGGCCAGCGGCACCAGCACATCCAACAGGCCAGAATCCTGGGTGCTGGTGGTGGTGGCGATGGTGAGCACGCCGGGCACGCCCGCCTGCCCTTTCACGGTTGTGGCGGTTGCGGCTGGCGCGGCGGTGGCGGCGGGTTTGGGCGCATCGGTTGGTTTTGGCGGCGCGGTTGGGGCCACGGTTGGCGTGGCCGCCGGGCCGCAGGCGGCCAGCGCAAAGGCCATAAGACCCATCAAAAATAGTTTTGTTTTTTGCATGTTATTTTCCTTTAAAAATATCTCTCGCCAAGACGCAAAGCCGCAGGAATTCCTCCTTGCGCTCAGACATCTTGGCGAGAGATAAAACTTTCACCCTTCACCCTTCACTCTTCACCCTTCAAACATTTCTCACCCGCCCGGTTTCGCTCAGGTCGTAGCCGCCCAATGCGCGAACAGCCTGCGTGAACGCGGTTGTTTTGACCACGCGCTGCACGTTGTCTCGCAATGAGCTGTCTGCGGGCAAAACCAGCTCATACCGCTCATGGGTGATTGGCACAAAATCCAACCCGGCGGCGCGGGCCGCGGCCTCAATGCCAATGCCCACATCGGCGCGGCCTTCTTGAATGGCGGCGGTGACGCCAAAATGCGTGCGCGCCTCGCTGGCATAGCCGCGCACATCGGCGCTCTTCAACTCGGCCTGCCCCAGCAAATGATCCAGCAGCGCGCGGGTGCCCGCGCCCACCTGCCGGTTGATAAGCCGCACCCGGTGCCGCGTCAAATCTTGCGCAGAACGTATGCCGTGCGGGTTTCCTTTCGCCACAATGAACCCCTGCGCCCGAAATGCCAGGGTGATGAGCGATATCTGGCGGTTAGGCATCAGGCCTTTCACAAAGCTCAGGTTGTAATCGCCAGTTTTCGGATCCAGCATGTGCGAGGTGGCAAAATGCGCCTCGCCCCGCGAGAGCGCGATCAACCCGGCCACGCTGCCCACCGCCCCAAACGAAAAACTGAGGCCGGAGAAAGTTTGCTGGCATTGGGAGAGCAGCACCTCAAGGCACAGATCGTGGCTGCCCAGCCCAATCCATTGCGCACCCTGACCCACGCGGGCTTTGTATTTGTCTTGCCACGCCGAACCCTGCGCAAGAAACGCGGCCTCCACCTCGGCTGGGGTAAACCCGCGCGCCAGCGATTCGCCAATAAAGCGCGACGCCATCAGCCGCAGCTCGGCCTGGCGCGAGGCCTGCATAAGCTCCTGGCTGGCCGCGCCGGTTACGCGCGTGCCTTGCCGCGAGTGGGCTTCAATCACGCCATCGCCGTTCAAAATGTTGTATGCCCGCACCACCGTGTTTGGGTTGATGGCTAGCTGGCGGGCTAAATCGCGCACGGTGGGCAAAGAATCGCCCGGGCGCAAATCCCCTCGCGCTATTTGGTCGCGGATGGCAAACGCAATTTGTTTGTATAACGGCTGCGGGTCGCCATCGGCCAGCTTGATTTTGAGCATTTGTTCTAGTGCAAGTATAACAAAACCGGTTAAAAAGTAAAACAAAAAAACAAAGATAAAAATTGCTTTAGCAAGCGCAAAGAAGTTTGCGCTATTTACAAAACATGGCAAGCTGCACCCGCTATAATCACGCCACTCCGCGATGAGCCTATGCACATACAGGAGTATTTTTCATAATGACTAAGCCATTGCGAATTCTCATCGCCGACGATGAATCCATCATTCGGATGGGCTTGCGCGCGATTTTGACAGAATTGGGCCACACCACGCTTAGCGCGGCAGATGGCCTTGAAGCTGTCTCCATCGCTCAGCGCGAGCGCCCCGATCTTGCCCTGCTAGACGTGCGCATGCCATTTAAAGATGGCCTGGAAGCCGCCGAAGAAATTGTCAAAGATCATCCCATCCCCATTTTGATCTTGACCGCCTACACTGAGAACACGATGCTGGACAAAGCCGCATCCATCCCAGTGCAGGGCTATTTGGTCAAGCCGGTCAAACGCGATGACCTTGTGGCGGCCATCCGCATGGCAACGGCCAACTTTGCCGAGCGCAACACGCTCAAAGAGAAGGTGGATGATCTTGAGGAAAAGCTCACCGCCCGCAAACTGATTGACCGCGCCAAAGGCTTTTTGATGAAGCAGGGGCTGGGCGAGGAAGAGGCCTACCACCACATCCAACTGGCCGCCCGCTCGCGCCGCACCACCATGAGCAAGGTGGCGCAGGAAATTGTGGAGAAATACAAAACATCTTAGTTGCTCGTTGCTGGTGGCTCGTCGCTAGTCGCCAGCAACCAATTCTGCCAACACGCTCGTAAAATCCGCGGGCATAGGCGCGGTCAGGCGCATCTCTGCATCTGTGGATGGCAACCGGAAGCGCAACTCTGAGGCGTGGAGCAAATGACGCGGCGCAAGGCGTTTGCTCAGAGCATCGTGTTTTGTTGCGCCGTATAACCCATCCCCCACGATTGGAAAGCCAATGCTGGCAAAATGCACCCGCAATTGATGGGTGCGCCCCGTGCGCGGGTGCGCCCGCACCAGCGAATACGCCCCCTCGCCCACGCGCTTGAACACATCGCTCACCATATATTCGGTGATGGATTCTTTGCCGCCCGGCAAAACCGCCATCCGCTGACGGTGGGCCGGGTCGCGGGCGATGGGTTTGTCAATTACTCCGCGCTGGGGAAAGACATCGCCCACGCACACGGCCAAATAGGTTTTGTTGATGGTGCGGCTTTTGAATTGCAGTTGCAAAACCCGCAAGGCGGCCTCGGTTTTGGCAACCAGCACCACCCCGCTGGTTTCTTTGTCCAGCCGATGCACCACGCCCGGACGTTCCTCATCGCCCACACCTTCCATCTCTGGGACAAGATGCAGCACCGCGCTCACCAGCGTGCCGCGCTTGTTGCCCACGCCAGGGTGCACCACCATGCCCGCCGGTTTGTTGATGGCAATCACGTCTGAATCTTCATACAGAATATCCAGCGGGATATTTTCCGGTTGCGGCGCTTTTGGCTCCGGGGGTGGCAGCGTCACGCGCACCACCTCGCCGGGTTTGAGCATGTAGCTGGAGTCTTGCCGCGCCCCATCCACCGTAATTTCGCCCAGTTCAATCAGGCGCTGGGCGGCGGTGCGGCTGAGCTGCGGGCGCACGTTTGCCGCCACCGCCTTGTCTAGCCGCTGGCTTTTGCTCACGGAAAAAAGTCGCTCTTCTGCGCTCATAATAAAAATAAACCGGGCTTGCGCATCCAGTTTAGAGAGGCTATTTTAGGGCCAGACCCATCGCCAGAAATAAAACCTGAGATGCCTCGTGCGTATCTTCACAAAATGAGCGGTGTTTTACTCTTTATACGTACTATGCCTGAGCAGCGTCATCCGTTTGTTATGATGAACGCTGACAACGAACACAAAAAGGAATAAAGAACTTGGCAGTCCTCAAAGATAATCCCGAAAAGGCTACAAAAGCCGTGCCATTCACCAAACAACTTGGTTTTCGCCGCACCCTGAACCAGCGCGTAGACGATTATTTCAAGAACAACAATCTCAGCCCGCGCGATGTGCCAGAAATGTATGTCAAAACCATCGTGCTTGGCATTTTGTATGTGCTGGGCTATGCCGCATTCTTGTATGTGGGCAGCACCGGCTCGGCCTGGGTGCTGGCAGTGGCGGTGGTGTGGGGCGTCATCATCACCGGGTTGGGCTTTAACACCATGCACGATGCCATCCATGGCGCGTATTCCAATAACCCAAAGGTCAACCGCACCATTGGTCTGGCGATTGAGCTGATGGGCGCCAGCGGCTTTGTGTGGAAGCAAAAGCACAATGTGTGGCATCACACCTACACCAACGTGGCTGGGTTGGATGAAGACCTGGAGAGCAACGGGGCCTTCCGCTTTAGCCCGCAAGATGAGTGGAAGCCGCAATACCGCTGGCAGCACATTTACGCGCCGTTCATGTATTCGTTAACCAGCTTCAGCTTTGTGCTGCGCGACCTGCGCGTATATTTCACCGGCTATTCCGACAAATATCACCATTACCCGCCCCTGCCCTCCAAAGAGAAGGTGATTTTCTGGCTGGGCAAGCTGGCGTTCCTGCTGGTCAACATCGTCATCCCCATGTTGGTGATGCCCTGGTGGCTGGCGCTGGCCGGCTGGGTGTTGACCATGATGACGATCAGCCTGTGTCTGGCGGCCATCTTCCAGTTGGCGCATGTGATGGAGCCATGCACCTTCCCAGAACCCGGCGGCGACCCGCTGCGTTTTGAAAACGAATGGGCCATTCACGAGGTTGAGACCACCGTGGATTACGCGCCGCAAAACAAGCTGCTGAACTGGTATTGCGGAGGTCTGAACTTCCAGATTGAGCATCACCTGTTCCCGCTGGTTTGCCATGTGCATTACCCAGAGATCGCCAAAATCGTCAAAGTCACCTGCGATGAGTTTGGGGTGAAGCACTACACCTACCCCACCTGGCGCGCCGCGCTCATGAGCCACTTGAGTGTGCTCAAGACGCTGGGCGTCAAGCCTTCGCCCGCGCCGGTGCCATCCATGCCGACGGTTGCGAAATAATTACGAATTAGGAATTACGAATTAAGAATTGGGCGCAGATGTTCAATTTTTAATTCGTAATTTTTTTTCGCAGTTCGCAAGTGTTTTTTATAAAGCACGCCGCGCCGCAAATTGTGGCGGGCGTTCCCCCCGCGCTTTGGCACCTTTCTGCAGATGGCAAAGCCGCCTGCCAAGCCCTTGCCGTGCGGCTGGCCCCGCACCAGCCAACGCTCCTCTTTTGCAGCCACGAGCTAAAAGCAATCGAGACCGCCGCGCTCACGGCGCAACATCTTGGGGCAAAGGTTCAACTGGCCGCAGACTTGCACGAGCACGACCGGACAAACGCGCCATATTACGCCACAAAAGAGGAATTTGAAGACGCGGTGCGCCGCTTCTTCCATCTGCCAGACCAGCTTGTGTTTGGCGCAGAAACCGCCAACCAGGCGCGGGCGCGCTTTGTTCGCGCGGCAGATGGCATTCGCGCCGCGCATGGCGACCGCGCGATCATCGTGGCGCACGGCACAGTCATCACCTTGTATGCCGCCGCGCGTTTGGGTGTGGATGAATTTGAAATGTGGCGGCGTTTGCAATTGCCCGATGTTGTGCAAGTTGGACATTAAATGTGCTTTAATCCAGTGCATGAAACCCGCGCAGGAAAATGTTGACACACCGGAATCGCTGGCAGAGCGGTATGGCTTTGACCTGGCTCACACCCGGCACGTGGCCGCGCTGGCGTTGCAAATTTTTGATGGAACCCGCGATAAACATGGGCTGAACGCGCGCGCCAGAACGCTGCTGGAGATGGGCGCCCTGCTCCACGACATCGCCTTCGCCGTGGACGAGACGCATCATCACACGCTGGGCCGCGATATTTTGCTGGCCTCATCGCTGGAGGGCGTGACGCCGGTGGAGCGGGCGGTGATTGCGTTGATGGCCGCGTTTCACCGCAAAGATGTTCGCCCAGAAGACGAGCCGGTGTATGCCGCGTTAAAGCCGGGCGCCCAGCGGGTGGCCTTAATTCTCTCGGCCATTTTGCGCGTGGCCGATGGGTTGGATTACTCGCACACCCAAACCACAAAGATAAAAAACGTCAGCGCTGGCGAATTGGAGCTGCGCGGGGCGCTATGCCACGAGGATGCCGAGAGGGCCATCCGCAAAGCCGATGTGTGGGCCAGTCTGACCGCCAGATCGCAGTTGCCCGCGCTCACGTTGCGCCCGCGGCTTAAAAAACCAGGCATCAAACCCGGCGACTCCATGCGCGCGGCAGCCCAGCGCATTGTTCAATGGCAATTGGACCAGGCCCCGCAAGTGGATGAGACTTTCCCCGCCGAGCAGGTGCGCCAGTTGCGAGTGGCGGTTCGCAAGCTGCGGGTCACGCTGCTGGCGCTTCATCCCTATTTGCGGCGCAAGCGCCTGCTGAAATACATGACCGACGTGCGCGAGGTTTTGGCCGCGGTGAGCGATGCCCGCGAGTGCGATATGCGCTACGAGCGTCTGGAGGCGGGCATGGCCGCCGATCTCGCGCCGCTGCGCGATAACTGGCAGCGCAAACGCGAAAAGTCTCACGCGAGGATGTTGGCGGCTCTGCGCAGCCCGGCCGGTCATCGCATGGTTCAGCTTAGGCCAGAGCGTTTGCTGGCCGAGCGGGCAGACGAGGCTTTGGCTGGCGAGTTCGCCGCCGCGCTGCTAAAACGGCTGGCCAATGATGTGCTGGCCCACGAGCCGGGGCTGGCGCACGCATCGCCAGAAGAGCTTCATCGCCTTCGGGTAGCGGTGCGCCGTTTGCGGATGATGACCGCAGCTTTCAAAGAAATTCTTCCGGGGGATGAGACCCGCGCGCTGCTAAAAGCCTGCAAACGCACACAAGATGCGCTGGGCGCGGCGCACGACGCGCACATCACGGCTCTGGCCGCGCGAAAATTTGCCTTGTCTGGCAAGGGTCTCCCCATCGCAAAGCAAATTCACGCTTTTGCAGATGCGCAGGATGTTGCCGCGAAGATAGACCAGGCGGATATCACCGTTTTTGGGGCAATTCGAGCATTTTTGGTGTAGCGCAACGCGGCCAGAAAAAGCAAATCGCCGCCTCAAAAAAGGCGGCGATTTACATGATAGTTACCAGCGGAAGCGACGGG
>DAORUN010000070.1:0-11893 GCA_035433205.1 Thermoflexales bacterium
ACTTCTATGGTTGCCAGCTCATGACGTGGCAACGCTGGCCCGCAAAATGCGCGTCTTTTCGCGCGGGGTTAGGCGGTACGAGGTCTCATCCGCGATGAAACAAACGGTTTGGTTTTTAGCCAGCGCCACCCGCTCCCAACCACTCGCAAGCTCGGCCTCGCCTTCAATGACCGTGAAGGTGTGCATTGAACCCAGCGGGGCGTTGCCCACCAGCGGCGTATTTTCAAGCGCCAACATGTCTAAATCAAAGTAGGCGCAGCTCACCAGATGGCGCACTTCTTGCGCCGAATCCTCTTTGGCGGGAATGATTTGCCCGCATTGGTTTGCGTTGACAACGGCCAGCGATTGCGCGATGTGCAATGGGCGGTTGGCGGTGGCGGGTCTGCCCCAGTCATACACGCGGTAGGTGATATCCGAGGCTTGCTGAACCTCGTACACCTGCATCCCTGGCCCCAGCGCGTGAATAGTGCCCGCGGGCATAAAAACCGTATCTCCCGGATGCACCGAAAGATACTGGACATCATCCATCACTTTGCTGTTTTGGATGTCGCTTGCCAATGCTTGAGGCGTTACGCCCGGCTTTATGCCTGCGATCAGTTGGGCGTCCGCGGCGCAATCCAAAACATGCCAGGCTTCGGTTTTGCCGCGCTTGCCAGCGCCTTCCAGTTGTATGGCCTGCTCATCGTTGGGATGCACCTGAACCGAGAGCCAGTCGGCGCAATCGAGCAACTTGATGAGCAACGGGAAACCAGCGGCGTGATGGAGGTTGAGGCTGGCGACGACCTCGCCAAGCATTTTGTCAGCCCACGGGCCTTGCGCCACGCGGTTGCCATCAAATGCCACCCAGGCCTCGGCTGTGCGCTGGCCGGGGCGCAAATGGTTGCCGCCCCACACGTAATCCCGATATTCGGGGATCAATTGAAGAATCATTTGCCAAAAATTAATGACAGGTCAACGTCATGTCATTGTAAATGCAATCGCCAAAAAGATTTCGCAACCAGCTACAATTTCTCCAAAATGTCAGAAACCTCAACCATCCGCCAGAAGCTGTTTGTGCGCGGCATTGTGCAAGGCGTTGGCTTTAGACCATTTGTTTACACCCTTGCCCAAAAGATGGGGTTGCGCGGGCAGGTTGGCAATAACAGCGCCGGCGTTTTTATTGAGGTCGAAGGCAACCCAGACGCCATCGCCAAATTTGTGAGCGAATTGCGCGCCAGCCCGCCCCCGTTGGCGATGATTGAATCCATCACGGTTGAGCCGCAGCCCGCGCGCGGCGATGCGGCGTTTGTGATTGTGGAGAGCGAGAGCCAGCCGCAGGCCAGCACGCCCATCTCGCCAGACATTTGCGTGTGCGAGGATTGCCTGCGCGAAATGCGCGACCCATCCGACCGGCGGCACGGCTACCCGTTTATCAACTGCACCAACTGCGGCCCGCGTTTCACCATCATCAAAGATGTGCCATACGACCGGCCCTTCACCACGATGCAAGAGTTTGCGCTGTGCCCCAGTTGCGCCGCAGAGTATCACGACCCGGCCAACCGCCGCTTTCACGCCCAGCCGGTGGCTTGCCCAACCTGCGGCCCGCACGTCTGGCTGGAGCGCCTGGCGATTGAAATCGCGCCTGGCGAGCCTTTGGCTGATCGTCCGCCTGCGCGGACGGAAGGCGTCGGCGCAGGCCGACGCTCGGCTGAAAGCCTGCCAGAGGCGACTTCAGTCGCACAAAAATTTGTCACAATTGCCCAGCGCGATGACGCCATCCAGCACGCCCGCCGCGCCCTGCGCGAGGGCAAAATTGTGGCGATCAAAGGTATTGGCGGGTTTCATTTAGCGTGCGATGCCACAAACGACGCGGCTGTGGCCGAGTTGCGCCGCCGCAAAGGCCGCGCAGGCAAGCCGCTGGCGGTGATGGCTGCCGATTTGGCAGCCGCGCAGGCCATCGCCAAAATGAGCGAGGCCGAGGAAAAGCTGCTGGCCAGCAAAGAGCGCCCCATTGTTTTGTTGCCAGCGGTAGATGGCGCTCTGGCCGCGCAGGTGGCGCCCGGCAACGCCAGCATTGGCGTGATGTTGCCTTACACCCCGCTGCATTATTTGCTGTTTGATGAGGACACGGCCCCCGCCGCGCATCCTGAGCTTGTCGAAGGATGCGCGGCAGGGGTGAGGGTTCTCGTCATGACCAGCGGCAACCTGAGCGATGAACCTATTTGCAAAGACAACGACGAAGCCCGCGAGCGGCTGGCCGGTATTGCTGATTTGTTTTTGATGCACAACCGCGACATCCACGTGTGGTGCGATGACAGCGTGGTGCGGGTGTTTGACGGCCATGAATTGCCGGTGCGCCGTTCGCGCGGGTATGCGCCTTACCCAATTCGCCTCAACAAACAAGGGCCGTGCGTGCTGGGCGTGGGCGGCGAGCTAAAAGCAACCTTCTGCCTGACCAAAGGTGAGTACGCTTACCTCAGCCAGCACATTGGCGATATGGAAAACTTGGAGACGATGCAGGCGTTTGAACGCGCGTTTGACCATTTCTCCGCGCTGTTCCGCGCCCGCCCAGAACACATCGCCTGCGATCTGCATCCGGGGTATTTGTCCACCCGGTTGGCGCGAGAAATGGCGCAAAAACGCGATGTGCCGCTGATCCAAGTTCAGCATCATCACGCGCACATCGCCAGCGTGATGGCCGAGCACAACCTGGGGCCAACCGAGCGCGTAATTGGCATTGCGCTGGATGGCACCGGCGCGGGCACGGATGGCGCCATTTGGGGTGGCGAAGTTCTCATCGCCAGCTACGCCAGCTTTGAGCGATTCGCCCACCTCAAGTATGTGCCGCTGCCCGGCGGAGATGCGGCCATTAAACGGCCATATCGCGCGGCGCTGGCCCATCTTTTTGCGGCTGGCATTGCGTGGGATGAAGACCTGGCCTGCGCGCAAGCCTGCCCCCCCGCAGAGCTGCGCGTGTTGCGGCAACAATTAGAGCGCAACTTGAATTGCGCCCCCACCAGCAGCATGGGGCGTTTGTTCGATGCCGCGGCGGCGCTCATCGGCATTCGCCAAACGGTGAGCTACGAGGCGCAAGCCGCGATTGAGATGGAATCGCTGGCGGGCGACCTGGACGAAAACGGCTATGCGTTTGGCATAGAACGCCAGCCCGATGACACGCTGATTGTTGACCCCGCGCCTATGTGGAACGCGCTGATTACCGATATTCGCATGGGCGTGCCAAAACCCGCGCTCATCGCGTGGTTTCACGCGGGCGTGGCCGATCTCATCCTAAAACTGGCCCGCCGCGCCAGAGAAGAAACGCGGCTCAGCACGGTTGCGCTCAGCGGCGGGGTTTTTCAAAACACATTGCTTTTGGGGATGGCTGTGCGCCGGTTGCGAGACGAGGGCTTCACCCCGCGCGTACACCGGCGCGTTCCGCCCAACGATGGCGGCCTTGCGCTGGGGCAGGTGGCGGTGGCCTTGGCACAAAGTTATAGTTGATAGTGATAGTGAATTCGGCGTGAGCAACTATAACTATCACTCTCAACCATCACTCTCAACTATCACTAACAAATTCTTGGTAATTGCTCGCCCAACTGCATGGGAATGACCCGCGTGCCACCGATGGCGGTGCGGGCCATCAACATGCCCGCGTTGGCCTCGGTGACATGGCCGATGATGGCGGCTTTCTCGCCCAGCGGGTGCTGCTTCATCCGCGCCAAAACCCGATCCGCAAATTCTTTGGCCACGATGGCGATGAGCTTGCCCTCGTTCGCCACGTAAATGGGGTCCATGCCCAGCAGTTCACACGCGGCCTGCACATCCGGGTTCACCGGGATGTTTTTCTCTTCCAGCAGCACGCCCACCTTTGAGCGCCCCGCGATCTCGTTGAGCGAGGACGCCACGCCGCCGCGGGTGGGGTCGCGCAAAACATGAATGCCATCGCGGGTCACATCCAGCATGTTTTGCACAAGCCCGTTTAGGGCCGCGCTGTCACTCTGGATGATGGTCTCAAACTCCAGCCCTTCGCGCACGCTCATGATCGCCATGCCGTGATCGCCAATCGTGCCGCTCAAAATCACAACGTCGCCGGGGCGGGCGCGGCTGGGGCCAATGTTCACCCCAACTGGCATCACGCCCACGCCCGCTGTGTTGATGAATACCCCATCGCCATGACCTTTGTCCACCACTTTTGTATCGCCGGTGACAATTTGCACCCCGGCGGCGCGGGCGGCCAGCGCCATGCGCTCCACAATCGCGCCAAGCTGGTTCATGGGCAAGCCTTCTTCAATGATGAACCCCGCGGTGAGGTAGAGCGGTTTTGCCCCGCTCATGGCAAGGTCGTTCACTGTGCCGTTCACCGCCAGCTCGCCAATCGAGCCGCCCGGAAAGAACAGCGGGCGCACCACAAATGAATCGGTGGAGATGGCGATGCGGTTGGACGAAACCTGCACCACCGATGAATCGCCCAAGTTTTCCAGCGCCTCGTTTTTGAAGGCGGGCACAAATAAATTCTCAATCAGTTCGGCGGAGAGTTGCCCGCCCCCGCCGTGCCCCATCACCACGTTGGGGTAATCGCGCAAGGGCAGGGGGCAGGACCAGGTGTCAAAATCCATTGGTAAAAGATGGAAGACGGATGACGGATGACGGCAATTTTTTCCGTCCTCCGTCTCCCGTCCTCCGTCGTTAGTAATTTATTCCTGAAATCAGCGAAATCTTGCTCAGCGGCCAATAACGAATCCACGCGCGGCCCACGATGTTTGAGCCGGGGAGGGCGTTCCATGCCCGCGAGTCCTCGCTATTGCTGCGGTTGTCGCCCATCACAAAATACTCATCATCTTTGAGTTGCCAAATTTGCGTGCCAGCCACCCGCGATGTTTGACCGCCGGGTCTGATGTATGGCTCGTTGATTTTTACGCCATTGATGCTGACCACGTTGTTGCTGATCTCAACCTTCTCGCCCGGAAGGCCAATGACGCGCTTGAAAATATCCAGCTTGGGGTCTTTTGGCGAATGGGTCACGATCATATCGCCGCGATGCAGGCCGGTGACGTGATACGTTACTTTATCCACCAGAATGCGCTCGCCGGGCAAATAATTTGGCACCGCGCTCTCCTGTTCAATGATGAAATTGCCCATCAACGTTTGCGAAATGGCAAAGACGACGACAAACAGGATGAGTGTGTCCAGAATTTCTTTAAGGATTGCTCGTCCGCGCGATGGCTTCTGGGTAGGCGCATCGGGCGCGGGCGTCTCGGCAACGGCCGGGCCGTCTAATGTTGAATTTTTCACTGGCGCAATTGTATTCGGCGCATCAGGCGGCCCAGCCGCGCGTGAGGATATTCTTCATGCTGGCCTGGGCAGAGTGCATCTCGCCTTTTGGCGCGTTGTCCATTTCCACCACAAACCAATCGCAGCCCGCCGTTTCTGCCGCCGCCAAAATCGCGCCCATGTCCAAAATCCCTTCGCCGGTGATGGCGTCTTTGCGCGTTTGGGCGTCCATATCCTTTACGTGCAGCAAGGGCAGGCGGTCCTCCAGCTTGCCAATTTCGGTGATGGGGCTCTGGCCGGCGTAGGCCGCCCAATACACATCCAACTCAAATTGCACGGCTGGCGGCGTCTGCGTGGTCAAAATCTGCATCCCAGTGCGGCCATCGCACAGCGGGGCAAATTCAAAATCGTGATTGTGATAAAACAGCCGCAGCCCATGCCGGGAGGCGACCGGCGCGGCTTTGGTCAAGGCGCTGGCGGCGCGGGTGTAACCCTCTGCGGTGCGCAGGTCTGGCGGCAGCCACGCCAAGCCGATGTATTCCGCGCCCATCGCGGCGTAATCGGCGCACAAACGGTCAAAATCGCCGCCCAACCCATCCAACCCAACGTGCCCAGAGAACAGGGTGAGATTGAGATCGCTCAGCAATGCGCGAACTTCTTGCGGGTTTAGCCCGCCAAAAAAACCTGCGGCCTCAACGCCCGCGTAGCCCATGGCCGCAAGCTGTTTGAGCGTACCGACAAAATCTTTTTTGGCGCTCTCGCGCGTCATGTATAGCTGAATGCCAATTTTTCTCATCGTTTTACCTTTCTGGACTTATCCAGAAATCAAGATCGTCATTCCCCCGCCAAACAAAAACGTCAGGGAAAACCAGTTCCTTGTAACTTGTTTTGCGGGTTCGTTATGGATTCCCGCTTGCGCGGGAATGACGAAAATGCTTTTAATTTTTTGATATGCGCTTTGTGTAAGTCCACCTTTCACTCTTCACTCTTCACCTTTCACCCTTCAACAAGCGCTTTCACCAGCTCCCGATTAAAATCCGGGATGTCGGCCACCACGCGCCCCCAAACGAGGTTGCCCTCGCGGAAGGCGGGTTCATCCACCCAGGTCGCGCCGGCATTTACCAAGTCATCTTTGATGCCCAGTGAGCCGGTGGCCTTGCGCCCGCGCAGAATGCCCGCGGAGATGGGCACCAGCCCGCCATGGCAAATGATGCCAATGGTCTTTTTTGCCGCGTCCATCTCGCGCACCAAATTTAGAACGCTGGCATAGCGGCGCAGTTTGTCTGGCGCCCACCCGCCGGGCACAATGAGCGCGAACAAATCCGCTGCTTTGAGCGCGTCAATCGTGACGGTCGGGGTCACATCCAGCCCATTTTTGCCTTTGAACGTTTTGGCGCTTAACCCGGCGATGAGGACGGTTGCGCCCTCTTCTTGCAAGCGCATATACGGCACATACAACTCGTAATCTTCCACGCCTTCTGCCGCGAGAATGGCGATGGTTTTGCCAGATAGCCGCATGATGATTCTCCTTGAGGGGAATCTTAACTCACACATGAACGCGGCTGCGCACACTTAAACCGCCCGCAATCGTTGGTGCAAACCGCGCGCAGCCTGTTAGAATCGCCTGAAGATATGGAACCGGATGATATGCAAACCGAAGTGATGGAGCTTCCGCTCTTTCCGCTGAATGCCGTGCTTTTTCCTGGGCAGGCTTTGCCGCTTCACATCTTTGAGCCGCGTTACCGCGTGATGATTCAACGTTGTGCAGATAACGACGAGCCGTTTGGGGTGGTGCTGGCGCAAGAGGATGACCCGGATGACCCGTATAGCGTGGGCACAATTGCGCACATTACGCAAATGGAAAAGCTGCCCGATGGGCGGCTGAACGTCATGACGTATGGCGTGGAGCGGTTTTTAATCAGCGCGGTGCGCATGGGCGAGGATGGCTATTTGATTGGCGATGTCACCACGTATCCATTTGCAGAAGAGGGCAAGCCCCCGCGCGGGGTCAAACGCAATGTCTCGCGCTTGTTAAAACGATATTTGGCGTTGCTGGAAACGACCAACGGCGTGGAATTGGAATACGAAAAAATGCCGCGAAATTCCGGGGCGCTGGCCGTGTTTGCCGCCATCGCCTTGCAACTCTCGCTGGAGGAAAAACAAGAGCTGCTCTCGCTGGAGAGCGTCTCGGATTTGCTCGCCCGCGAGTCGGAAATTTTGAACGAAGAAGTGCTGTTCCTCGGCATTATGGCAAAATCGCCCCCGCCAGAGCTGGTGAAAGGATATGACTTTTTGTTGAACTAAAGAAAAGAGAAATGAGAAGAAACAAGAAAACTTTGCGGCGCACATTTTCTTGTTTCTAATTTCTTCCCGTGCCAGATTACGAGATCAAATTAAAAAAACGAGGAGACAGCATTGAAGATTGTTCTAGACGCGATGGGCGGAGATTTTGGCCCGGAGCCAAATGTTGAGGCGGCGATTCAGGCCGCGAAAGATTTTAATATTGAGATCGCGCTGGTGGGCAAGCAAGAGCTGATTCGCCCGCTTTTGGCGAAGGCAAACACGGCGGGGTTGATGTTGCCGGTGGTCCATGCCAGCGAAGTGGTGGAGATGGACGAGCATCCATCTGCGGCGGTGCGCGCCAAAAAAGACAACTCTATGAGCGTGGGCATGCGCCTGATTAAAGACGGCGCGGCGGATGCGTTTGTGACGATGGGCAACACCGGCGCGGGCATGGCGGCGGCCTTGTTTACGCTGGGGCGCATCAAGGGGGTGAACCGCCCGGCCATCTCGGCGGCCATCCCGCACCTGAAAGGCCACACCTTTATGATTGATATTGGCGCAAACACCGAGGTGAAGCCAGAAAACCTGGTGCAATTTGCGCTGATGGGCAGCATTTACGTGGAAAGAGTGTTGCGGGTGCGCAACCCCAAAGTGGCGCTGCTTTCCAATGGCGAGGAGGACAGCAAAGGCACCGAGACCGTGCAGGCAGCCAACGCGCTTTTGCACAAGGCCCCGCTCAACTTCATTGGCAATGTGCAGGGCTATGACATTTTGAAAGGCACGGCGGATGTGGTTGTGGCCGATGGCTTCACCGGCAACATCGCCATCAAGTTGATGGAAGGCATGATGCCGCTGATGGAAGACCTGCTGAAAAAGGCGTTTTATTCCAGCGCAAAAATGAAGCTTGCGGGCGCGCTGGCAAAAGATGACCTGAAGAGCGTGATTAAAAGCAGCCTGAATTACGAGGCGATTGGCGGCGCGCCGCTGCTGGGCGTGGATGGCGTGGTCATCATTGGGCATGGCCGCAGCAAAGCCCCGGCTATTTATTCCGCCATCCAGCGCGCCAAAGAAGCCGTGGAAAACGGCGTGGTGGACGCGATTGAGAAAGGGCTGGAGGCATTGCCTTCGGCATGACAAGGCTGACAGGGGTGACAGGGATGAAAGGGTTGCGATCACTCCGCGCTCAGGACTTAGGACTAAAAACGAATGAAAAGATTTTCCGGACTGACTAAGGGCGTGAGCCGGATACGGAGCTACGCGGGGGAAAAGCTAGACCAGCGCCGCATGAACCGCGACGCCAGAAAGATGTACGCCGAAATCCGCAACAGCCATCACCAGCGGCGGGCGGTTATCACCGGCATTGGCGCCATCACCCCGCTGGGGCTGAGCACAGCCGAGACATGGGCGGGGCTGGCGGCGGGGCGAAGCGGCATTGGCCCCATCACCCTGTTTGACCCATCTAACCTGCCGGTGCATATTGCTGGCGAGGTAAAAGGGTTTGACCCGCTGAAATATATTGAGCCGAAGGAATCTCGGCGCATGGCGCGGGTATCGCATTTTGCGGTGGCCGCCGCGCAAGAAGCGCGTTTGCAATCTGGGTTGGTCATTGGCAAAGACATCGCCAGCGAGCGGGTGGGGGTGGTGATGGGAACCGCGCTGGGCGGGTTCGACACGGTGGACACGGGTTTGCAAGAATATCGCAAGCTGGGGCTGCGGCGCACCAATCCGTTTGCGCTGCCCGCCGCCTTGCCAAACGCGCCCGGTCATCACATCAGCACAGAGATGCGCGCCAAAGGCCCGCTGAACACGGTGGTGGCGGCGTGCGCATCGGGCACGCAGGCCATTGGCGATGCCGCCGAGTTGATCCGGCGCGGCGCGGCAGATGCGGTGTTTGCGGGCGGCGTGGAGGCCAGCGTGATTGAAGGCGCGATTGTGGCGTTCTCGCTCATGCGCGTGCTTAGCTCGCATTACAACGACACGCCCCAGCAGGCCGCCAAACCATTTGATGTGCGCCGCGATGGGTTTGTGTTTAGCGAGGGCTGCGTGGTGATGATGGTGGAGGAATACGAGCGGGCCAGGGCGCGCGGGGCGCACATTTACGCGGAGGTGCTGGGGATGGGTGTCTCATCCGACGCGTATCACATCGCCATCCCAGACCCGGAGGCGGGCGGGGCCATCCGCGCGATGGAGTGGGCTTTGCAAGATGCGGGGGTTGACCCCGACGAGATTGACTACATCAACGCGCATGGCTCTGGCACGGCCACGAATGATGTGCTGGAGACAAAAGCCATCAAGCACGTGTTTGGCGATCACGCCCGCAAACTGGCGATCAGCAGCACAAAATCTATGATGGGCCACGCGATGGGCGGCGCGGGCGCCATTGAAGCTCTGGCCACCGTGTTGAGCATGGAGCATAACCTGCTCACGCCCACCATCAACCTGGAGCAGCCCGACCCGGAGTGCGACTTGGATTACGTGCCCAATGTGGCGCGTGAGGCCAGGGTGGACATTGCCATGTCAAACTCGTTTGGCCTTGGCGGGCAAAATGCGTGCGTGGTGTTTGGGAAGGTCAATTAAGAATTAAAAATTACGAATTACGAATTACGAATTACGAATTAACGTCGCAGGTTGGCGCGCAAAATCTTGGTTCGCCCAAATTTCATGCGCCAACCTGCGGGGTTTACTGGATACATTATGCGAATAAGCGCAAACGACAAAAAGATCAAACAACAAACAACGATTGGCCGCGTGGCGGTGTATGGCTCGCTGGGGATTTTGATCGCCGGTGTGCTGCTCTCGTTGTTTGGGCAAAATTACGGGTTGTTCAAGCCAGAGAACATCGGGCTGTTTTACGTCATTTATTTTGGCGTGCTCATTGTCGGGTTTGGCCTTTCGCGGGTTGGGATGTATTACGGCAACCGCTTTCTCATGCCCACCCGCCCAGAGTTGATGCTGCGCGAAAAGCTCAAGGGCATGGATCGCAAATACGCGCTCATGCTTTTTCAAACGCCGGTGGATTACTATTTGGTTGAGCCGGGTGGCGTGACCGCGTTTATCGTCAAAAACCAGGGCGGGCCGGTCTCGTATCACAATGGGGTGTGGAAGCGCAAGAGCAACATTTTGGGCGGGTTTTTTGGCCGCGAGGAGCCGCTGGGCAACCCCACCGCCGAGGCCACCGAGGCGCTTAACAAACTCAACACGGCCATCACCGCCAACAACCCGGGCCTCAAAGTGCCGCAACGCGCGGTTATCGTGTTCACCAACCCATCGGTGCAATTAGATGTTGAGCCATCGCCCATCATGGCGATGAAGATTGACGACCTGAAGGATTTTCTGCGCGGTGAGGGCAAACTCAAAGACCTCCCGAACTCCATCCAACGCAAAATGCGCGATGCGCTTGGCGCGCCGGAGCTGGAAAAGCTGGATGAGTAGGATGTAATGACGGAGGACGGAAGACCGAAGACGGTCATCTCATCGTCCTCGGTCCTCCGTCCTCCGTCTCTTAAACAATATGAATACATATTCCATCAAACGCTCTCTTTTGGCGATGGCAGTTGCGGCGGCCAGCGTGATGGCGTTTCAACTTCCGGCTGCGGCGGGCAATGGCTTGCCCCCGCCAGAGGAGCGCAAAATAATGGCGCAGGGCGAGGGCGTGAACGTCAACCCCAACGCCGACCAGCGGGTCAACTCGCCGCTGGCGCCCACCTTGTATTACCGCATGATCCCCGGCACCGCGTTTCTCATGCGCGGCTCTGGCGAGGGGTATACCTATGCTGGAGCAGGCTGTGTGCGCCGCACGCAAACTGGCAATAATGGCGATGCGCTGTTTTCGTATTTCCTCGATTTGCCGGATCAAGCCACGATTAAATATGTGCGGACGTATGTGAACTCTGCGGCGGCGGGAAATTACGAGGCGGCCACGTATATGACCAAGTACGATTCCGCAGGCGCCGCCACAGACGTGCAGGCGTATACCCTTGGCTCTGGAGTGGGGTATTTCACCGTCATTGGCAATGAGATAACCGAGACGATGGATACCTATGCCAATTCCTACACCCTGCAATTTTTTGTAAACTCCACCTCATACAGCTTGTGCGGAATGCGGGTGGCGTTTTACCTGCCAGCAATTTATTTGGCGTATTTGCCAGTGGTGATGCGGTAGCCAGATGTTATACTCGCCGCCCATGAGCGATATTCGCGTTCGTCGTCCTCGTTTTAACCAGCAGGCCCCGTGTCTGAAGGCGTAGCGACGCGCGTGATTCGTATTTTGCAACTCAAGCCTCCGACACAAGTCGGGGGCTTTTTTTATTTGTGATGTGTAAGGTGTGACGTGTAATTTTTGACCTGCCGTACACCTTAC
>DAORUN010000070.1:11993-17083 GCA_035433205.1 Thermoflexales bacterium
GAGACGGAAGACCGAAGACGAGAGACGGCTATCAGACACGCCGCAAAACCGTCCTCCGTCTTCCGTCTGCCAAACATAAATCACATGGACAATCTACATTTCATTTCTGCTTACGACGAGCAAAACGTTTCTGCCGTGCGCGAGCTGCTGACCGAATACGCGCACGGGCAGGGGCTGCGGCCAGAGAACAGCAACGTGTTTGCAGACATCGCGGCGTTGCCGGGGCGGTACTCGCCGCCAGAGGGACGGCTGTATTTGGTTCGGCTGGGGGATGAAAACGTGGGCTGCGGCGGGCTTGTGCCCCTAAAAGATGGCGACTGCGAGATGAAGCGGCTGTATGTGAAGCCAGCGTATCGCGGGCGCGGCATTGCCCGCGCGCTTTCACAAAAACTCATTGACGACGCCCGCGCCATCGGCTACCATCGCGTAACCTTGAGCACAAAAAACGAATGGGCGCCCGCGCTAAATCTGTATCTCTCGATGGGATTTACGGATACCCCGCAAATGCGCTTTTCCAAGATGAATGATTTGAGATGGCTTGGCTTGAAATTGACGGAGGACGGAAGACCGCAGACGGCTGAATAGTCGTCTCCCGTCCTCCGTCTTCCGTCTGCCATTAACCAATAACCAACAACCAAACAATGCAATTACTTGAACCCAAAACCGAAGAACAGTTTGACGCCGTGCGGCGACTGATGGCGAGCTACATCGCAGAGATGGGGTTCTCGCCAAACACCACCACGATTTTTGAGGACCTGGGCAACCTGCCCGGACGTTACGCCCGACCGCGCGGGCGGCTTTTGCTGGCCGTGCTGGGTGATAAGCCGGTGGGTTGCGCGGCCCTCGCAGAGGCCATCAACACAGAACACATGCACGGCGAGCTAAAGCGGTTGTATGTGCGCCCAGAGCACCGCGGGGCAGGCATTGGCGAGGCGCTGGCAAAAGCCATCATTGCCGATGCCCGCGATGTGGGCTACCAGCGTTTGTTGCTGAGCGCCCGCGCCAGTTGGAAACCTGCCATTGGCCTGTTTGAGAAGTTGGGGTTTGCGCCTACGGAGCCGTTTAAGGATGTGAAACCGGTTGACCTTGTTTTTATGGGGCTGGATTTGAGCGAGGACGATGTGATGAAAAGCGCCACGCCAAAAACGCCGCTGGTGTTCAAGGTGAGTGGGAGCGATTTGGATGACCCGGAATTTGCTCAAAGCCTGACGCGCCAGCTTGCGCTTTTGTGGAAGGCGGGCAAGCCGTTGTTGCTGGTGCATGGCGGCGGCAAAGAGCTGACCGAACTGCTTAAGACGATGCAGATTCCATCCCAATTTATAAACGGGTTGCGGGTGACCACCCGCGAGGCGCGCGATGCCGCGCTGATGGTGTTTGCGGGTTTGGCAAACAAGCGGCTGGTGGCCTCGTTTATGCGCGAAGGGGTGGTGGCGCTGGGCGTGTGCGGCGCAGATGGCGGCATTGTGCGCGTGGAGCGGGTGAGTGATGAACTGCAATTTGTGGGCAAACCCGTGAGCGTGCGCGGCGCGGTGATTGAGTCGTGGATCGCGGCGGGGTCTTTGCCCATTCTCTCGCCCATTGGTTTGGGGATGGATGGCGAAATGTATAACGTAAACGCCGACCACGTGGCCGGGGCAATCGCGGCGGCCATGAACGCGCCGCTGCTCACGTTTATCACCAACGTGCGCGGCGTGCTGGACGCGGACAAAAATCTCATCCCACGCATGACCAAGCCAGAGGTGGAGGCGTTAATCGCCAGCGGCGTCATCAGCGGCGGGATGATACCGAAAGTGCGCACCGCGCTGGAGGCGCTGGATGCCGGTGTGCGCCGGGTGCGCATCACCAACCTGCAAGGGTTGGGCGAAAATGTGGGAACTGTGTTTACTGAAGCGCAAAACCTGAATATGTAAAGACGGGAGACCGATGACGGAAGACGGTTATTTTGCCCTCCGTCTCCCGTCAGATTTTGCACTTTGCACTACAAAGAATGAACCGCGACGAAATTCTTCATTTGCACGGAACGGAACGGCGAATACTGGAACGGCCGGGGTTTAAGCACGAAATCACGCCGTTTGTTTCGCGGAACGTGAGCTTTAACCCGGCGTGGCGCAGCTCAATTACCTGGGCGCATTGCGACCCGGATGGCGCGGATGAAATGGTGGCGTTTGAGCGCGAGTATTTTGAATCGCTGGGGCGCGTGTTTGAGTGGAAGGTGTATGGCTACGACTGGCCGCCTAATTTGCTGGATGCGCTCTCTGCGCACAAGTTTGGCATTGGGCCAGAGGCAGCCTTCATGGTGATGGACACCCATGAGCGCGGACGCGATTGGGATCCCACGCGGTATTTGGATATTCGGCTGGTTCAAGATGCCCAGGGTGTGCGCGATTTTGTGGCGGTGGAGCACGCCGTTTGGGATGAGTCTGAGGCCGAGCGCTGGAACTCGCTGATGAATAACGCGCCGGAATATGTGAGTTTGTATGTGGCGTATCACCAGGGCCAGCCGGTGAGCTGCGCCCGCGCCAACTTTCACCCATCCAGCCAGTTTTGCTCGCTTTGGGGCGGCGCAACATTGCCGCAATTCCGGGGGATGGGGTTTTATTTGGCGCTGGTGGCCGCGCGGGTGGATGAGGCCCGCCAGCGCGGGGTGCGTTTTGTGAGCATTGACGCCGCGCCGACCAGCAGACCCATCCTTGAAAAGCGTGGTTTTGAGTTTGTGGATTGGGTGCGGGTGTGCAGACCGGAAGAAGGGTGAAGGGTGAAGGGTGAAGGGTAAAAAACTATTACGGTTGACAAATGATGAATCACACAGAAATTCTTGCCGCGCTGGATTTTGACCGCCGTTTTATTGGCGCGCCGGGGTTCCGGCTGGAGAGCGAGCCGAAGATTGCGCGGTTTATTGCCGAGGATGCGGGCGGTCCGGCCTGGGTGGCGTGGTCTGGGTTTGATGAGGCTGAGATAGACGCGGCGATTGAGCGCGAGAAGGCGTATTTTGCGGCGCTGGGTCGCGGGTTTGAGTGGAAGGTCTACGATCACGACCAGCCTGCCGACCTGCGCCAACGCCTTTTGGCGCACGGGGCGCAGGTTGAGGAAGCCGAGGCCTTTATGGTTTTGGACACGCAGAATATGCCCGAAGTGTGGGCGAAACCCATCACCAAAACGGTGCGCAAAATTGAAAACCCCGCCGAGCTGCAAGATTTTGCCGCGGTTGAGGATGCGGTTTGGGCGGAGCGCAGCCATCACGTGGATTGGCCGGAAGAAATGCGCAAAGCGTCAGACGTGACCAGTTTTTACGTGGCGTATGATGGCGGCAAACCGGTGAGCGCCGCCCGCGCCAGCTTTTATCCGGGCAGTTTGTTTTGCGGGCTTTGGGGCGGCGCAACTCTGGCAGAATATCGGGAGCGCGGGTATTACACGGCGCTTGTCGCCGCGCGTGTCCAAGAGGCCATCCGGCGCGGGGTGCGGTTTGTGAGCATTGACGCCGCGCCCACCAGCAGACCCATCCTTGAAAAAAGAGGCTTTGAATTTGTGACGAACACGTACCCATGTGTTTTTAGTGCTAAGTAAATTTGTAATTTAAAAAAATCATGTCAAGAATTCTTCAATCAATCCCAGTGGGCGAAAAAATAGGCATTGCGTTTAGCGGCGGGCTGGATACCAGCGCGGCGGTGACGTGGATGAAAGAGAAGGGCGGCATTCCATACGCCTACACGGCCAATCTGGGTCAGCCGGATGAGACCAACTACGACGAAATCCCGGAGAAGGCGCTAAAGCACGGGGCAGAAAAAGCGCGGCTGATTGATTGCCGCAAACAGCTTGTGCAAGAGGGGTTGGTGGCGCTCATGTGCGGCGCGTTTCACATCAGCAGCGCGGGCAAAACGTATTTCAACACCACGCCGCTGGGCCGCGCGGTGACCGGCACGATGTTGGTGCACGCGATGAAGGAAGATGGCGTGAACATTTGGGGCGATGGCAGCACGTATAAGGGCAACGATATTGAGCGCTTTTATCGGTATGGCTTGCTGGTGAACCCCGATTTGCGTATTTACAAACCCTGGCTGGATGCGACCTTTGTGAGCGAACTGGGTGGGCGCAAGGAGATGAGCGAGTGGCTGGAGCAGCGCGGCTTTCATTACAAAATGTCCAAAGAGAAGGCGTACTCCACCGATGCCAACATTTGGGGATGCACGCACGAGGCCAAGCACCTCGAATTTTTGGACACCAGCGCGTATATCGTCCAGCCCATGATGGGCGTGAAGTCGTGGGATCAAAGCGTGAAGATTGAGCCGGAGATTATCAAGATCACGTTTCACCAGGGCTGGCCGGTGGAGATTAACGGGCGCGAGTTCAGCGATCAGGTGGCGCTCGTCACCGAGGCCAATCACATCGGCGGGAGGCATGGGCTGGGCATGAGCGACCAGATTGAGAACCGCGTGATTGAAGCCAAGAGCCGCGGGGTGTACGAGGCGCCCGGCATGGCTTTGTTGTTTATCGCGTATGAGCGGCTGGTGAACGCCATCCACAACGAGGGCACGGTTGATAACTACCGCAATTTGGGGCGCAAACTGGGCCGCCAGCTTTACGAAGGCCGCTGGTTTGACCCGCAAAGCATGATGCTGCGCGAGAGCCTGCAACGCTGGGTGGGCGCGGCGGTCACCGGCACGGTCACGCTGGAGCTGCGGCGCGGCGATGATTACACCATCATCAACACCACCGGCCCGAACCTCACGTATCACCCGGAGCGGCTGAGCATGGAGAAGGAAAAGGCCGAGTTTGGCCCGCTGGATCGCATTGGGCAGCTCACCATGCGCAATTTGGATATTGCAGACAGCCGCGAGAAGTTGGGCGTGTATGCCAAGGCCGGCGTGCTGGGCATTGAGGGCGGCGCGGAATTTGGTTTGATCGAGAGCGCAAAGCCCGCCGCGCAACCCATCCCGCCAGAGCCAGAAGTGGACGCAGACGGCGAGTGGATTACGGATTTGGAAGGATAAATGATTGGTTGCTGGTTGTTGGTTGCTGGTTGCTTGTGATGATTAACTACTGATATTTGACAAAACATTGTCGTCTGTGCCAAACTACGGGTAATGCGGATA
>DAORUN010000071.1:0-14981 GCA_035433205.1 Thermoflexales bacterium
CGTTTTGGCAGCGCAAGCCAGAGCATTTCTTATTTCTTATTTCTTATTTCTTATTTGCTCATTTCTCATTTTTTGCAAAATACGGATTAGAATCGCGGACAAGATGATTAAATGGTTTATGCGAATGCTGATTTTTACGCTGGGCATATTTGTAGGCGTGGAGGTTGCCGCGCGAATGGCGCTGCGGTTTAAGCCAGCGCCCGCCGTGCAACCCATCGTGCCAAAGCCGGGGCAGCGCCTGAGGATGAAATACCGTGACCCGGTGAAGGCGCTGGATTTCGTAAATTTGCATCGCAATGAAACCGTGCTGGAGCTTGGCGCGGGCAAAGGGTTGTTCACGCTGGAAGCCGCGCGGCGCGTGGGCGCGGGCGGCACGGTGCACGCCGTGGACATGCGCCCACGCGTGATTGAGCGGCTGGCCGACAAACTGGATGAGGCGCAAATCTCTAACGTGCGTTTGCACCTGGCCGACGCCTCGCGGTTGCCAGTGCCAGCCAACAGCGTGGATGCGGTGTTTATGGTGTCTACGTTGCCCATCATCTCTAATCGCCGCGCAAGTCTGGAGGAAATCAAGCGCGTGCTAAAGCCCGGCGGCGAGCTGGTCATTGGCGAGGAAATGCCCGAGCCGGAATACATTCGCCCAGGCAGCTTGCGCAAATGGGCCGAACAGGCCGGGTTTCGGCTGGTGGCCCGCAACGGCACGCCCTTTGCCTATCTGCTCAAGTTTGTAAAACCGCTGGCTGTGTTGGATGAGGCCGAGCAAATCGCTCAATCTGCCGCATGAATAATCCCGCAAAAGAGAGCGGTTTGTCAACTTTTGAACACAAATCAATTCTCATACTAGCAAGGGGTTAATAAGCATAAGGAAAATAGATGGAACAAATTTTGGTTATTGAAGATGATCCCGCGATTCGCGATCTTTTGCGGCGCGGGCTGGCGTATGACAACTACAAAGTCGCCACCGCCTCGGATGGCAACGCTGGCCTCACAACGGCTCGCGACAACCCGCCCGATCTGGTGATTTTGGATTGGATGATGCCGGGTTTGGATGGATTGGAGGTGTGCAAACGCCTGCGCAGCGGCAGCAATGTGCCCATTTTGATGCTGACCGCGAAAGATTCCGTGGGCGACCGGGTGTTGGGTTTGGAAAGCGGCGCAGATGACTATTTGGTCAAGCCGTTCGCCTTCCCGGAACTCCTCGCCCGTGTGCATGCGCTTTTGCGCCGCGCCCAGCCAGGCAGCAAGCCAGAAGTGCTTCGGTATAACGACCTGTCACTAGACACCGGCACACGCCAGGCGCGGCGTGGCAACCGCGCGTTTGAGTTGACCGCCAAAGAATATGACCTGCTGGAATATCTAATGCGCAACCCGCGCCAAGTGCTCACCCGCGAACAAATTTTGGATCGCGTGTGGGGTTATGATTTTGGCGGCGAGAGCAACGTGCTTGAGGTGTATGTGCGTTATCTGCGCCAGAAAACCGAGGCCGAAGGCGAACAGCGCCTGATTCATACCATTCGCGGCGTGGGCTACGTGCTGCGCGAGGAATAAAAACGATCAGCCACACATGCAACCCCGCATGGAAAAATAAAAAAGACCCCGGCACCGCGCCGGGGTCTTTTTTTAAACTACCAGCTAGAGCGTCGGCCACCGCCGTAGCCGCCACGATCACCGCGATCACCGCCGCGGTCATAGCCGCGGTCGCCACCACGGTCGCCACCGCGATCATAACCTCGGTCGCCGCCACCAAAACCGCCTCGGTCGCCGCGATCATAGCGGTCACCGCGATCTCGGAAGCCGCCGCTGCGCGGGGGGCGTTCGCCACCCTCGCCTTCCAGCTTGGGCTTTGCCAGATCAATGCGGATAGGTCGGCCATCCAGAGCCTGGCCGTTCAAATCGGTCATCGCTTTTTGCGCGCCCTCATCGGTCGCCATTTCAACGAAGCCAAATCCCTTGGAGCGCCCGTTTTTGTGATTGATCACTTCAGCGGCGGTCACTTCGCCTGAACTCTCAAAAAAAGCTTTCAGGCCATCATTCGTCGTGGAGTACGACAGATTGCCAACATAAAGGCGTCGGTTGGACATTTCAGAAACTCTCCTTACTTTACTGCTAGAAACATTATGGCGGTGACTCTCGTGACGATACGCATGGGTTGCTATGCTTCAACAAATCGTGGGACTTAGACTTTAGCCTGCGCGGTGTTCAGGCGCAAAAAGAGGCGCGTCCGAAGACGCGGCGACTGCTGAAACCCGCCTTCCTGCGGGTCGAAACGATGCTTTCACCTGACTAAAACTCTTGCGGCCACACGCCGCGCCTGAAATATAGCACAGGTCGTTTAGAAATGCAAAATGCGAATTTAGTAAATCTCCGCATTTTGCATTTCTTCATCCTTTGCTCTTCACGCGTCAAACTTCATACTGGGCGGGTTTCTTGCTTTGGCGGATGGCCCAAATGATGAGCGCGAGCAGCGCGGCCAACGCGATCACCATCACCAAAGGCGTACCTTGAATGCCCACCACGATTGGAGCGATGATGAGCGAAATCAGGTTGATGACTTTGATAAGCGGGTTGAGCGCCGGGCCGGCCGTGTCTTTCATCGGGTCGCCCACCGTGTCGCCCACCACGCTGGCTTTGTGCGCATCTGAGCCTTTGCCGCCATATTGGCCGTCCTCAATCAGCTTCTTGGCGTTGTCCCACGCGCCGCCGGTGTTAGACATGAACACTGCCAGCAACTGACCAGACAAAATCACGCCCGCGAGAAAGCCGCCCAACGCCTCGGCCTTGAGCGCAAACCCCACCACCAGCGGGATGAGGATGACCAGAATGCCCACCGGCAACAACTCACGCTGCGCCGCGAGGGTGGAAATGCCCACGGCCTTGCCGTAATCTGGCAGCACTTTGCCTTCGCGCACACCGGGCACATCAAACTCTTTGCGCACCACGGCCACCATGCCGTTTGCCGCGCGCGAGACAGCCTTCACCAGCATGGAGCCAAACAGCACGGGTATGCCGCCGCCAATGAGCAGACCGATAAACACGCGCGGGTCGGCCACGTTGATGTAGGTGATCAACGCTTCCTTCGCCATCTGCCCGTTCTTAATCATCTCATTTTGCACCACTTGAATATCGGTGATGAACGAGCCAAACAGCGAGACCGCCGCGATCACCGCAGAACCAATCGCCACGCCTTTGGTGATGGCTTTCGTGGTGTTGCCGACCGCGTCCAGTTCGGTCATAATCTTGCGGGCGCGTTCTGGCATGGAGGCCATCTCGCCAATCCCGTTGGCGTTATCGGAAATGGGCCCGAAGGCGTCCATCGAGACCAGGTTGCCAGCATGGGTGAGCCAGCCGATGCCGATGAGCGCCACGCCATAAATGATGTATTGCGGGCCGAGGTTGCCATACACCACGATGGACACCGCGATGGCCGCGGCAATCGTCAAAATAGACCACACGCTGGATTCATAACCCTCGGCCAGACCGCTCAAAATGGTGGTGGCGGGGCCAAAGCGGGTGCTCTTGGCAATCTCCTTGACCGGCGTGCTATCAATGGAGGTGAACATGGCGGTGAGTCGGTTGACGATCACGTTGAACACCACGCCGGTGGTGATCATGGCCGCGGGCTGCCACCAGTTCACATCCACCAAGCGGATGTAGACAAAGCTGAGCAGGAACGAAAGCACCACCGTGATGACCGATGACACTTCGTAGGCCAGCTCCATGGCGTGCCAGGCGTTGCCTTTGGCGACCGTGCGCTCCCAAATCGGCACAGAGAACGTGCCCACGATGGAGCTAATCACGCCAATGGCGCGGACGAGCAGCGGGAAGACGATCCAATACACGTTGCCGGTCACGCGCATGAGCGCCAGACCCAAAATAAGGGCCGAGACGATGGTGACTTCGTAGCTCTCGAAAATGTCGGCGGCCATGCCGGCGCAGTCGCCCACATTGTCGCCCACCAAATCGGCGATCACGGCGGCGTTGCGCGGGTCATCTTCTTCCAAATTTTCTTCAACTTTGCCCACAAGGTCTGCGCCAACATCGGCGGCTTTGGTGTAAATGCCACCGCCCACGCGCATGAACAACGCCAGCAACGTCCCGCCAAAACCAAACCCCAGCAGCGCATCGGGGGCCGAAGCGCCAAAGATGATGAAGATGAGCGTGCCGCCCAACAAACCCAGACCATCCGTCAACATGCCGGTGACCGTGCCAGAACGATACGCAATTTGCAGCGCCTTGGCGTAGCCGCGCACCGAGTCGGTGTCGTTGGAAGCCGCCGCCACACGGATGTTGCCCTGCACGGCCATTCTCATGCCAAGCTGCCCCACGATGAGCGAGAACGACGCGCCCAGCACAAAGGCGATGGCGCGGCCAAACGCGATCACGATGCGGGCGTTATCGCCAAACATCTGATGCGCCTCGGGGGTGGGCTGGGCAATCCATACGCTGCCAAACAGAGCAAATACGAGGATGCCCACAAAGGGCAAAATCGTGCGCAACTGCTGGCCCAGATAAGCATCTGCGCCGTTTTTTATGGCGGTCCACACGCTGATCATCTTGTCTGTGCCTTTGCTTTCCGCCATCACATTGCGAAAGAGGAAATAGGCATACAAAAGGCTGATGACCGCAATCACCAGCACGCTGTAAATAGATGTGACTTCAAACGGTTTTAGTTGTAATGCGCCCATGATGAATAAACAGTACGACCTCCAAAATATAGTTTGATGAAAGCAAGCCGTCGCGGGCCAGTCAGGGGCAGAGTCAGCGCACACGCGGGGAACAATCGCCCTTGTGCAATCTTTCACATTCTAACGAGGCATTAAGGATTGTCAAGCAAATCGGGCTGCAAATGCCCGGAAATAGACATAAAACCTATGAATTTCGTGAAAAAAGACGCAGAGACGCAAGATTTTGCGTCTCTGCGTCTCTGCGCCTCTACCTTCCGGTTATTTCTCCTTCCTTGTTATTTCCCCTCACCCCGCTATACTTTTGCCAATGCTCAGCCACGATGCAGGAAGTTCGCGCCAAATCATGCGAGCAAGGCTCGCGCCCCCGCGCGTGTCGCGCCGCATTATGCGCCGCCCCGCGCTGGAGGCCGAGCTGCGCGAGTGCGCAGATTACCGCCTGACCATGATTCGCGCCGGCACTGGGTTTGGCAAAACCACCGCCCTGGCCTCTTTGGCAGAGCAAAACATGCCGCTGGTTTGGTATACCCTGGATGAAACCGACGCCGCCCCTGCCCGGTTCGTGGCGTATCTGGCCGCGGCGTTTCGGCTGCATTTTCCAAAACTGGCGCTGCCGGTTTTGTCCGTTTCGGGGGATGAGAACACGGCGGGCGATGCCCTGGACACGCTGGTCAACGCCCTGCACAGCCACATCACCCAGCCCACCCTGCTGGCGCTGGATGACTTTCACACGGTTGGCGCTTCGCCCGAAGTACACAGCCTGGCCGAGCAATTTATTCAGCACATGCCCGACGATTTGCGCGTGGTCATCGCCACCCGCCAAAGTTTGAGCTGGCCGGCAATGGTGACATGGCGGGCCAAAGGCCAAATGCGCGAGATTTCGCGCGAGGCGCTGGCCTTCAGCCCAGAAGAGACCGTGACGCTCTTCCGCGAGACGTTTGGCTTGCAGCTTCCCTCTGCCGAGATCGCCCGGCTGCACGACCGCACCGAGGGCTGGCCGATTGCGCTGCATTTGGTGTGGCAAAGCCTGCGCCACAAACCCGCCGCCTCGGCGATGGATATCCTGCGCGGCACGCCCTCCTCGCTGGCCGCGTTGTTCGACTATTTGGCCCGCGATGTGATGGACCGCCTGCCGCCGGAGATGACCGACTTCATGCGCCGCACCGCTGTTCTGCGCGAGTTGAGCGCGCCCGCCTGCGATGCCGTGACCGGCTGCGCCGACGCCGCCCAAATGCTCCATCAGCTAAGCCAGCGCGACCTGTTTGTGGTTGCGCTTCATTCCGAACCGGGCGAACCTCACACGCCAACGGATGAGGCTTCTCCCGCATACCGCTACCATCACCTGTTTCACGATTTTTTGCGCGCCCAATTGAATGAAAACCCGGCTCAGGCCAGCCAAAGCCACATCCGCGCGGCGGAATACTTTGCGTCTGTCTCTGCGCCCGGGGCGGTGGCCGAGCCGCACTTGCAAGAGATCCATCACTGGCTGCAAGCCGCCCCGCTAGCCCCCGCGGTTTGGGAGCAGGCCGCGCGAGCGATTGAGCGCACGGGCGAGACGCTGGTGCGCGGCGGCCAACTGGATGCGCTGGTGCGCATGATTGATGCCCTGCCCGCCGATATTCTGGCCGCCCATCCGGCTTTGCGCGCGTTGATGGGCGATGTATACCGCCTGCGCAGCAAATTTGATGACGCCCTGCGCTGGTATGCCGATGCCGAGCAGCATTGGCGGCGCGAGCACAACGCCAAAGGCATCAGCCGGGCATTGCGCGGGCAAGCCAGCGTGTACTTGGACACGGTGCGCCCGCGCGAGGCCGAGGGTTTGCTGAGCGAGGCCCTGCGCTACGCCGAAGGCACGGCAGATGCGCAAGACACCGCCGAGGCCCGCGCCCGCCTGCTGGAGTTGCTGGCCGAGAACAAATTGAACATGGGCAAACCGGATGAGGCCGAGCGGCTGCGCGAGGAAGCCCGCAAACTGCGCGAGACCGGTTTTGGCGAGGACGTGCTGAGCGTGCGCGTTAAGCTGCGCACCGGGCGGCTGGCCGAGGCCCGCGATATTTTGGAAAACTGGGTGGCCGCAGAGCGCGAACAAACCGAGAAAGGCCACCTGCACCCGCCACGCGCCCACCGCGAGAGCGCTTTACTGCTTTCGCTGGTGCATTCGCTGCTGGGCAACGCCGCGCGGGCGGCAGAACTGGCGCAGGATGGGATCGCCATTGGCGAAAAATCCAACTCGCCGTTTATCACCGCCGTTGGGCATATTCGTCTGGCGCACGCCAGCCAGCTGCGCGATGGCGCCCGCCCGGCGCAGGCGATTCGCGCCATCCAGAGCGCCATCAGCCTGGGCGACCTGCTGGCAGTGCGCCGCACCCGCGCCGAGGCGATGTGGAGCCTGACCCGCGCCCATGGCTTTGCGCGAGATGGCGACCTGGCCGCGGCAGAGCAGGCCGCGCAAGAAGGGCTAGACACGGCGCGCTGGGCTGGCGACCCATGGATGGCTGCGCTGATTGAGACCGCGCTGGGCGGAAGTTACGCCTTGCACGGCCACACCGATGCCGCCATCGAGACGCTTTCGCGCGGGCTGGTGGCCTTCCGCGAGTGCGGCGACACATTTGGCCGCGCCAATGCCCGCGCATGGCTGTGCGCGGCTCATTTGGCGCAAAAGCAAATGGAGGGGTTTGCCGCTCACGCCGAGGATTTGCTGGGTCTGTGCGAGGCGCACGGCTACGACTTCATCTTTTTGCGCAGGGCATTGCTTGGCCCGCCAGACCCGCGCCGGCTGGCCCCGGTTTTGCTGGCGGCGCGGGCGATGGGAATCCGGGCGGCGTATGCCAACCGCGTTCTGGCAGAGCTGGGGCTGCAAAATGCCCAAACACATCCCGGCTACCAGTTGCGGGTGCAAACGCTGGGCGGGTTTCGGGTTTGGCGCGGGGATGCGGAAGTGGATGTGGCTGAATGGCGGCGTGACAAAGCTCGCCAGCTTTTTCAGTTTTTGTTGATGAAGCGCGGCAAGGCGGTTGGGCGCGAGGAGATCACCGAAACGTTGTGGCCGGGGTTGTCTGCCGAGGCCGCCGCGCGAGATTTTAAGGTGGCGCTGAACGCCTTAAACAAAGCGCTGGAGCCAAACCGCGAGCCAGATGCGCCGTTTGCCTATGTTCAGCGTGATGGATCGGCGTATTTTGTCTCGCCGGGCGCGGACATGCAAGTGGACGCCGCGCAATTTGAGCGCGAGGCGGAGCTGGGGTTTCGGCTGGCCTCTCCCTCTCATTCGGGTGGGGCTGGGCAGGCCGACAGCCAGAATGAGAACACCTCAAAAGCAGTTCAACATTTGCAAAACGCGGTTGAGTTATATGGCGGCGATTATTTGCCCGAAGCGCAATACGAGGACTGGAGCAGCGAGGAGCGCGAACGATTGCAAACTATTTTTTTGCGCGCGGCAGACCGGCTGGCCGGGCTTTATCTTGAGCGCGGGCAGTTTGAGGCGGGCATTGGGTTGTGCGAGCGGATTTTGGCCTGCGACCCGTGCTGGGAACACGCCTACCGCATGATGATGATGGGATACGCAAGGCTGAATCTTGTGCCGCAAGCGATGAAGGTCTACCAGCGCTGCGCGGAGGCGTTGCGAACTGAACTTGGCATTCCGCCCTCGGCGGCCACGCAAGCGGTGTTTGAGGAGTTGGGAGAGAGGCGGTAGTTTCGTTCGCGTAAACGTCTACGTTCACGTCTACATTTACGTTTACGTTTACGTTCACGTCTACGTTTACGTTTACGTTCACGTCTACGTTTACGTCAGCGTTTACGTTCACGTCTATGTTCACGTTCACGTTTACGTTTACGTTCACGTCTACGTTTACGTTTACGTTCACGTTCACGTCTACGTCTACGTCTACGTTTACGTTTACGTTTACGTCTAGGTTCACGTTCACGTTTACGTTCACGTTTACGTGGCTGTGCATAGGCAAGGCTGTAACTCGGCTGTAACCCTTACCGGCTATTCTGAGTGTGATGGATACAGACGCGCCTGTTGATCATGGTGATTCCCCGCGGGTGGATTCGTTTGTGCTGCGGTTTAGCTCGGATGCCGAAAACGCGGCGTGGCGGGGTCTCATCCGCCATGTGCAAACCGACACCGAACGCCACTTTACCCGGCTGGATGAGCTGCTGGATTTTGTGGGCGGGTATGTGAGTTTGGATGAAGCTGCTGAGTATGTCTCCCGGAATATCCGCAACTAGGCCCCCGGCTTCCATCGGCCTGCGCATTGAAACAATGGGCGGGCTGCGCGTATGGCGGGATGGGACTGAGATCCCGGCCAGCGCGTGGGGGCGCGAGAAGGCGTTGGCGTTGTTTGAGTTTTTCATCACCATGCGCCGCCGCCCGCTGCAAAAAGAAGCCATCATTGACCGGTTGTGGCCGGAGTTGGACGCCGACGCGGGCGACCGCGACTTTCGGGTGGCGTTGAACGCGCTGCAAAAGGCGCTGGAGCCGGAGCGCGGGCGGCGCGGCGAATCGCGGTTTATTCGGCGCGAGGGGCTGACCTATGCGCTGGATATGAGCGCGGCGCAGGTAGACGCCGATGAATTTGAGGCGCTTTTGGCGCAGGCTCACACGCATTACGCCCAAGACACGCTCCGCGCGATTGAGACGTATAAACAAGCGGTGGCGTTGTATCGCGGAGATTATTTGCCCGACCGGTTGTACGCCGATTGGACAAGCGCGGAACGGGAGAGAGTGCAAACGCTCGCGCTGGGGGCCATCACCCGGCTGGCCAACTTGTTGCTCACCCGCGACACGTTGGAAAGTATGCGGTTGGCGCGGCGGGTGCTGGCGATTGAACCGGCGTGGGAGGATGCGTATCGCGTTGAGATGCGGGCGCATTTGGCGCAGGGCAACCCCGCGATGGCGGTGAAAACCTACCGCCAGTGCGAGCGCGTGCTGCGCGAAGAATTTGGGCTGGAGCCGCTGCCAGAAACGCGCGGGCTGGTTGAAGCGCTTCTTTAGAAACGCCCGTGAGAAAATAACCTTGATATGCCAGACATCGCAGCAACGCCAGCTTTTGCGCGGGCATGGCGGCAAAGCATCGCCGGAGAAATTTCTGGGCGGGTGCTGCCGTTTTGGCAGGCGCGGGGTTTTGATGAAAACGGCGGCATTATTGGCAGGCTGACCAACGACCTGCGGGCCGGGAACGAGCCACGCACCGCACTGCTGGCGGCAGAAATGGTGTGGGTTTTCTCGCGGGCGGCGCGGGTGTTGCGCAAGCCCGAATATGCGCGGCTGGCCGAGCAGGCATACGCCACGCTGAATTTGGCGTATGTTGATCATCATTATGGCGGGGTGTTTTACGCGGTGGATGATGCGTGGCGCCCAAGCGACGATCATAAACACATCCCCAGCCAAATGATGGCGATTTTGGCGCTGGTGGAGTTTTACCGCGCGGGCGGAAAGCTGGCCGAGCAAGCCCTGGAACAGGCCAAAGATATTTTTGGGCTGGCCGCGCCTTTTGCGGCGGATGGGATACCGCGCGACCGCGAGTGGCGGGTCATCCCCAACGCCGCGGCAGACGCAGCCAACTCTCGCGTTCGGGCAGTGGGCGCGTTCGCTGCGCTGGCCGCGGAATGGCGCAACCCCGCGCCGAAGGTGGCGCTTCTCGCGCTGGCGAATGCCATCACCCAGCAAAAACCAACTGGCAAAAACACCGCGCTGGAGCTGGAGACAAGCTGGCAAATGAGCGAGGCCGCGCCGCTGGGCGACGCGCGTTTTGCAAAACAGGTCAGGGCGTTTGCGCTGGAGATGGCCGGGGCCGTGTTGCGGGATGGGATTGGCAAAGACAACATTTTGCGCGATGGCGCGGGCATGAATGAGCACATTTGGCGAACACAAACCGAGGGCGTGATTGGGTTTTATAACGCATACCAGCTTTCGGGAGATGCGCGCTTTTTGCACGCCTCGCGCACGTGCTGGAACGTGATTGAACAGTTTTTTATTGATTATTCCAACGGCGAGTGGTTTAAGACGCTGAACAAACACTGGCAGGCCAGCCCGGATGCGCTTAAAATTGGCCCAACGCTGGGGCCGTTTCATCAGGCGCGGATGGGGTTTGAGATGATGGAAAGATTGGGGAATTAGGGCGCAGCAAACTCGTAAAAGGCGCCCCAACCTAAATGACGAACACCAAGGAATAGTTTTTGCGTGTCTCTTACATTTTTGGGACAATTAGGATAGAATTGGGCACCGAGAGGGAAGACTCAAATTATACAAAACCGCTATCGTGGGCGGTATGTGCCGGGATGTTTAAGCCAAGCGCTATATCTCACTTTTAGCGCTTATGGAAAGTTTTGCGTCAAGTCAAAATGTCGGTTTTCAAAAAAGAAGGTACATGGGGGTTTCATCTTAAATTTTCCCGAAATCTCTTTACTTTTCAAAAATTTCTGTTAATATACGAGACAAGCCTACCGTTTTCCTCAACCCCACGGCAAATTCGGTAATTGCTTTCCATCGCGCAGGAAAAGTAATTACCAACAACGGTAGGCTTACTTTTTTTTCAAGGCCGCGCTTGTCCTCTCGAAAATTTGTCCCAAAACTCTCTATCTGACTCGTTACCCGCAAGACATCTCGTTTTTTGTGGGTTGGTCGTTCTTTTGCGTAAATTTTGTCCGAATTTTTCAGCGGTCTGGTCTGCGCCTGCGCAAGTCCAGAGGTAAAATCACTTCCAGAGACCAAACTATGAATAGAGCGATTCCAAATGACAACGCTCCATCCACCAAACTTTCGTGGCTGGATAGATCGGTAATTTACAGCCTGGATTGGGAGCGATTGCTTTACATCGCATTCTTCGTCATCGCGGTTGTATCGCGCCTTTGGGATATGGGAGCGCGGGTGATGAGCCACGACGAAAGCCTGCACACCACCTACTCGTATAACCTGGCGACCGGCAAGGGCTTTCAGCACACGCCCATGATGCACGGGCCGTTTTTGTTTCACATCACAGCCATCAGCTATTTTTTGTTTGGGGCCGATGACTTCACCTCGCGGCTGCCATTCGCCATTTTTGGCGTCTTTTTGGTGATCTCGCCTTATTTCTTCCGGCGATATTTGGGCCGGGTTGGCGCGCTGGCTACTTCATTCTCCATTCTCATCTCCCCTTCCCTGCTCTATCACGCGCGGTATATCCGCCAGGAAGGCACCATCGTGGTTTGGTCGGTGCTCACGGTTTTGTTCATTTTCAAATATCTGGAAAGCCGCAAGTTTGGATGGCTGGCCGCGCTATCTGCGGTTTTGGCCTTTCATGCCTCAGACAAAGCCACCAACTTTTTCAATGTCGCCATCATGGCGGTATTTCTTGCGCCGCTGGTGTTGATTGAACTTCTCTCTCACAAAAACGCGAGCAAAGACATCCGCACTGCGCTGGCCTACCTGGGCGTGTTCGCCGGGTCGCTGGTTGGGTCGGCGTTTTTGTTCGAGCTGATCTCCAGCAAAATTCTCATCCCGCTGCTAAAACCGCAAATCTCGGTGCAGACCGGCGGCAGTTTTGGCGTTTCAATAGATGGCGGGTCGCTGGTGTATATGCTGCTCATGATCGCTTTGGGCGCGGCGGCCTGCGCCGGGCTGTATTTTCTCTTCCGAAGATTATTTGGCGAATGGCTGAACGAGATTGAGAACAAATCGCCGGCCTTCAATATCCTGATTGTGGCGGTCACCACCACCATGTTCATGGCCTCTGCGGCCACGCTGCTGGTGCTGAACCCCATCTGGAAAATTTTTAATGGCGGCGCGGAGATGATCGCCATCAAAACCTTTGACAACAACGCCGTGTTCTCCAACGATATGAACATGATCACCACCTTGTTTGCGCTGAACATTGGGCTGGCGGTGGTGGCGGCGGCGGTGGGCATTTCGTGGAACTGGCGGCGGTGGCTGGTCATCATTGGAATTTTCTTTGGCATCACGGTGCCGCTATTCACCACGTTGTTCACCAATGGCAGCGGCATTGGCACAGGGTTTGTGGGCCAGCTTGGCTACTGGATGGCTCAGCAAGGCGTGGCGCGAGGCAGCCAGCCCTGGTATTACTACTTCATCCTTGTGCCGTTATACGAATATTTGCCGCTGGTTGGCGGCTTGTGCGCGATGGGGCTTGTGGCCGTGAGTGGTTTTCGATCTTTATTCAAGGCTCCATCTGCCGGAGAAAACCAACCCGATGATGAGGACGTGGTTGTTGCGCCTGTGACCGCGCCAGCCAGAAGCGCAGCGCCCGCAAAGAGCGTCGCGCCCGCCCAAACAGCCATCCGCACGGTGAGCCTTGGGCCAATTGAGTTTAAGTTCAAGATCAACGTGCCAGCCCAGCCGCAACCCCTTCCCGCCAGAGAAACCCGCGCATCTGCGCAACCCATCTCGTTTGGAGAAGGGAAGATAAAGCCAAAAAAGATTTTTGTGGTGTATTTGATTTGGTGGGCGCTGTTCACTTTCATCATCTATTCCATGGCTGGCGAGAAGATGCCCTGGCTCACCACGCACATCGCCTTGCCGCTGTGTTTTCTCACCGGCTATTTCATCAACCACCTCGTCACCTCGGTCAACTGGGGCGCCATCCGCAAAAACAGCATGTGGGCAATGGCCGGGCTGGGCGCGGCGGGCATTGTTCTCATCGCGCGTGTCCTTTCGCTCATTGCCAGCGTAAACACCGAGACGGCCTCGCCGCAGGAAAATGTGGGCTGGGCGGCCTCGCTGGCGCTGGCCGTGTTGCTTTTGGCGGGGGTCATTTGGCTGATGAGGCGCATTGCCGCGCCACTCACCGGGCGGGTGCTGGCGCTCTGGTTTTTTGGGCTGCTCTCATTGCTCACCATCCGCACCGCGGTGATGGTGACCTACATTAACTACGATTACGCCAAAGAGTTTTTGTTCTACGCGCACGGCGCGCCGGGCATCAAAATTGCGGTAAACCAGTTGGATGATTTGGCAAAACGGGTTGGGCGCGACACCCTGACGATTGGCTATGAGAGCGATGTGAGCTGGCCGATGTCATGGTATATGCGCAATTTCTCTGGCGCGCGCTTTATGGGCGGCGACCTCGCGGCCGATTTTCAATCGCTGGACGCGATCATGATGGGCGACGGCAACGCCAACTATCAGGCCGCAAAAGACAAGCTGCAAGCCGATTACACCCGCTTTGATTACGTGCAGGTGTGGTGGCCCATGCAAGATTACATGGATTTAACCGGCGAGCGCATCCGCTACTCGCTGGTGAACGTGAAAGCCCGCGAGGCGTTGTGGCAAATTGTGTTCAACCGCAATTACAAACCCTACGCCGATTTGTTTAACAAAGCCGCGCTGACCGATGAACACTGGCAGCCCAGCCACTTGTTCTCGCTTTGGATTCGCAACGATGTGACCGACAAGGTTTGGGATTATCGTGTTGGGGCTGCCTCGGCGGCGCCCGCAACCACGAATGGCGCTGCGCCCACGCCAAAACCAGCCGTGTCTGCCAACCTGAGCAATGGCACGGGCATCGCCATCGCCCCAAACGGAGACCGCTACGCGCTGGATCGCAAGGCGAACAAGGTCATTCATTTTGATTCAACCGGGGCGGTGGTGGGCAGTTGGGGCGGGTTTGGCTCGCGCAACGGCCAGCTAAATGACCCCTGGGGCATCACGGTAGACAAAGATGGCAACGTGATTGTGGCGGATTCGTTCAACCACCGCGTGCAAAAATTCACGGCGGATGGAAACGTGATTTGGGTGGTGGGCGTCGCTGGCGTAAGCGCCGAGCCGGGCGTGGGCAAGAACATTCAATTCTTTGGCCCGCGCGATGTGGCGGTTGACCGCAACGGACGATTACTCATCACCGATACGGGAAACAAACGCGTGGTTGTGCTGGATGCAGACGGCAACTATGCGGCGCAGTTTGGCAAGGCGGGCACGGGCAATGGCGAATTTGATGAGCCAGTGGGCATCACGGTGGACACCGCGGGCAACATTTACGTGGCCGATGCGTGGAACAAACGCATTCAAGTGTTCAACGCCGATTACGGCTACGCGCGCCAGTTCAAGGTGGACGCATGGGCAAATTTGCCAGAGAATGATTTGAAAGCGGTGGACAACAAACCGTATTTGGCCTCCAGCGGCGATATGATTTACGCCACCAGCCCCAAGACCCGCCAGGTGCTGGCCTTCAAGACCAACGGCCAGCCGGTGGCGCTGCCATCCGTCACGTTTGAGCCAGGCACCATGCCCACCGGGTTGGATGTGGCCAATGGCAAGCTGGTTGTCACCAACCTGAGCGGCGGCCCGGTGCTGGAGTTTCCGCTGAC
>DAORUN010000071.1:15081-16312 GCA_035433205.1 Thermoflexales bacterium
ATTCGTAATTCGTAATTCGTAATTGATATGAACGCTCCACATCGTCGTTTTAACCAACTCACGGGCGAATGGGTGATGGTTTCGCCGCACCGCACGCAGCGGCCATGGCTGGGCCAGCGCGAAAAACAAAGCGGCGAAACGCGCCCGGCGCATGACCCATCATGCTATTTGTGCCCGGGCAGCCAGCGCGCGGGCGGGATGCAAAACCCCAAGTACACAAGCACGTTTGTGTTTGACAACGATTTTGCCGCGTTGCTGCCCAGCGCGGCAGATATGCCAGACACCGGCAGCGATCTTTTGCAGGCGCAAAACACCACCGGCGAGTGCCGCGTAATTTGCTTTTCGCCGCGCCACGATTTGACGCTGGCCGAGATGCCGCTGAACGAAATTGGCGCGGTGATTGACGTGTGGAAGGCCCAAACCGCCGATCTGGGCAAAAAATACAAATGGGTGCAGGTTTTTGAGAACAAGGGCGCGATCATGGGTTGCTCAAACCCACATCCGCACGGGCAGGTGTGGGCCATGAGCGCATTGCCCAACGAACCGGCCAAAGAGGATGCCACTCAGCGCGCCTACTTCGAGCGCCATCACCGCTTGCTTTTGCAAGATTACGCCGCGCTTGAGTTGCAGCGCGAAGAGCGCGTTGTGCTAAAAAATGATGACTGGCTGGTGGTTGTGCCCTATTGGGCGGTGTGGCCGTATGAAACGCTGGTGTTGCCGCGTTTCGCCGCACAAAGCCTCACCCAAATTACCGATGCCCAGCGCGACACGCTGGCCGATGCGCTCAAACGCCTGCTGGTGCGTTACGACAATTTGTTCGAGACATCCTTCCCCTATTCCATGGGCTGGCACGGCGTTCCTGTTCCGGGTGATGGAACCCGCCACTGGCAAGTTCACGCGCATTTCTACCCGCCGCTTTTGCGCTCGGCTGCTGTCAAAAAGTTCATGGTTGGTTTTGAGATGCTGGGCGAGGCGCAACGCGACCTGACCGCGGAACAAGCCGCCGAGCGGTTGCGGGAATTGCCGGAAAAGCATTACAAAGAAGGGTGAAGGGTGAAATATGAAGAGTGAAATGAGAAAACGCCTCCGCGCAAAATTTCTTGTTTAACCGAGATTTCTCCAAGGCAAACTCACATCATGCCCCACCAAACCACCGGTCCAACGCACGATTGGCTCTCGCTTCACGAGGCCAGCGCAAAACTGGGCGTATCAGCGGCCACGTTGAGAAATT
>DAORUN010000072.1:0-15995 GCA_035433205.1 Thermoflexales bacterium
GCGGCCCGCCTGCTCCTCCAATACAAAAGGAAGATCACGAACAAAAGCACAAGCGCGACCACCGCCATAACGCCAAACACCGCCGCAAGTCCCATCTGCCCGGCGATGGCCCCCAGCACAAACGGGCTGACCGTGCTGCCCAGGCTGCCCGCCGCGCTGTATGTGCCCGTTGCCGTGCCGCGGTTGGCATCGGTGGAATGCTCGGCCACAAACGCCTGCCCCACCGAGAGATACGCGCCATACGCCACGCCTTCCAAAATAAGAATGCCCGCCAGCACAGATGGGTCACGCACAACCGAGATGCCCACCAGCGCCAGCACAATCATCACCAGCGAGCCAAGCACAAAAGCCCAGCGCGAGAACCGCCCGCTGATAAGCCCGGCGGGCAGCCGCGCCAGCGCAGAGGCAAACGACCTGGCCGAAAACAGCGTGGCAATGGCGGTGAGGGTCAACCCTTGCGCCGCCGCCTGAAGCGGAAAGAAGCTGATGATCGCGCCAACATACGATGTGTTCGCCAGCATCAGCCCCAGCGAGGCTGCCAGCAAGTTGGGGTTCTTAAGCACGTCAATCATGCGGCCCGGCGCAGGGCCAACATGCTGGGGCATCTCCGCCCTCGCGCGTGGTCGGCCCGCCAACCCAATCAGGGTGATGAATAAGCCAATCACGCCGATGCCCGCCCCGGCCATATACCCGCCCACGATCCCGCCCAGCGGTTGCGCCAGGGCGGTCACCAGTGGGCCAACCGCAGCGCCCGCGCCCATGCTGGTGGCATACAAGCCAAACGCCGCACCGCGCTCGTGCGGCTGAATCACATCGCCAATATAAGCCGCCCCAATCGTAAAAGTGGCGATGGTGGCCAGGCCAAACAAAACACGCGCCACACCCAGCGCCAGCGCCGATTGCGCCATAACCAACACCATCATGGCGGCGGCAAACAACCCAAACCCAAACGCAATCACACTTTTGCGCCCCAGCTTGTCACTCATCATGCCGATGGGAACCGCAAAGATAAATTGCGCCAGCCCAGACACACTGCTCAAAATGCCAACCATATCCAGCGATGCCCCCAGTTGCGTGGCATACAACGAAAATGTTGGCGCGATGATGCTCCACATCACATCCGCAAAAAATATCGCCACGCACATGGCGATGATGTCCCGGCGCAGGATGGCTTTCATTGCGCCCCCACCGCCAGCATGAGCCAAATGGCGGCCATACCCGCGATGATTGTCCAAAGCATATTACGGGTGCGCCACGCCACCACCCCCGCCACCAGCGCCGCCACCAGCCGCGCGTTGGATGGCCCAACGGCCAGCGCGCCACCACGCACCAAAACAGCGGGCGCAACCACCGCCGTCAAAACCGAAGGCACCACAAACCGCAACGACCGGCCCAGCCACGCGGGCAAGTCCATCTTGCCCAAAATGGCGATCATGGTGAACTTTGAGGCAAAGGCAATGGCCGTCATGCCAAGAATGAGGACAATGATATGCGCCGCGCTCACGAAACCTCCTCAATCACGATTGTTTTAGCCCGCCGGGATTCCATCACCATGCCCGCGATGATGCCAGAAACGCCGCCCACAAACAACCCCGCCGACCAGGGCAACCCGGCCAAGGCTACCGAGGCGACCCCAGCCACCAGCGCAGCAGCCAACGCCGGGAAATCCTTTATGGCAGGCACAAGAATGGCGATGAACGCCAGGTGTGGCACAAAATCCAGCCCAATGTTAGAGGGCACTTGCGAGGCCAAAGCCGCCCCAAGCACGGCGGTCACCGACCAGGTGAGCCAAACAACCAACCCACCGCCCAAAAAGAAATAATGCCGGTAAGGCGCGCTGGCCGTTCGAGATTCCTTTATCAAATGCGGGATGGAAATTGCAAAGTTTTGATCGGAGAGCAAAAATGCAAGCAGGAATTTCCACTTCCAAGAAAGGTGTTTGAAGTGCGGCGCGACCGTTGCGCCATATAACAAATTGCGCAAGTTAACGATGAGGCACGCCGCGAACACCACAAACAGCGGCGAGCCATCTTTATCCAGTTGCAGGCCAATCAGTTGCGAACGTCCCGCAAACACGGCAACAGACATGATCGCCGCGCCCAGCACATTTTTTAGCGCCAGCGCGGTGATGGCTCCCCCGATGATGCCAAACGGGGCAACCGCCGCCAGACTGGGCAAAAGCGCCTTCATGCCCAATTTGAATTGGGCTTGAGGCGTGGCAACATTTTTCTCAATTTCCATTTTTTATATCTCTCGCAAAGGCGCAAAGACACTAACAATTTCTTTGCGCTTTTGCATCTTTGCGAGAGATTTTTATACAAATTAGCCCAGCTATTTGCTCTCTTTCTTCTTTGCCGCGGCTTTCACCAATTCATCAAAAATATTTTGCTGAGATGGGTCTTGCGCCGCGCTCACTTCGGGGTGCCATTGCGTGGCAATAAGCCAGGGATGATCGCTCTTGCCCAACGCCTCCACGATGCCATCTGGCGCGGTGGCGGTCACTTCCAGCCCGGGCGCAACATCCTTTGCGGCTTGATGATGCCCGGAATAGGTCGCCACCTTTGTCGTGCCCATCACCTGCGCCAACAAACTGCCCTCTTTGGCAATCAAGGGTTGCACAGCCCAGCCGCCGGTCTCGCTGCGGTGGATGTCGCTCGGGCGGACATCGGGAATATGCTCAATCAGTGTGCCACCCAAGGCCACGTTTAACGCCTGCATTCCGCGGCAAATAAACAGCGAGGGGTGGTCCTTGCCATCCGCAAGTTTTCGCGAGATGGCGAGGTCAAACGCATCGCGCTCCGCATCCATATTGGCAGAGAGCTGGCCGTGTTGGGTGTTGCCATCGTAATAATCTGGATGAATGTCTGCGCCGCCCACAACCACAACGCCATCTAACACAGTGAGCAAGTCATCCAAGTTGGTCTCGCCGGGTGGTAATAGCACTGCCACCCCACCCGCGCGACGCACGGCTTGCACGTATTGCGCAGGAACAAGATAGTGCTCTTTGTAATGCTCAGAGCCAATGTTAATTTCCGAACGTCCGTAGGTGGTTATACCAATGATTGGTTTCATATTTTTTTAAGACCTGTGAGGTCTGCGAGACCTCACAGGTCTGGTCGGGTTAACTCCACAACTCCAGGCTATATCCATCCGCCACCGATTTGGCCTTGGCAATAAACTCATTCACGCCAATGGCCTTGAGGTCTTCGCCAGAGCGCAGACGCACGGCAACCGCATCGGCCTGCTGTTCTTTGTCGCCCACCACCAGCATGTATGGAATCTTCATCGCCTGCGCCTTGCGGATTTTGTTCTGCATCCGGTCGTTGCTGTCATCCAGTTTGGCGCGCAGGCCGGCATCGTGCATTCGCGCGGCAACCTGGCGGCAATACTCCACGTGCCTGTCAGAAATTGGGATGAGCATGGCTTGTGTGGGCGCCAGCCAGGTGGGGAAAGCCCCCGCGAAGTGCTCAATCAAAAAGCCCACTAAGCGCTCGTGCGTGCTTAGCGGCGCGCGATGCAGACACAAAGGCACTTTCTCCTGCCCGTCTTTGTCCACATATTTCAAATCAAAGCGCGGCGGCACGGCAAAATCCACCTGGTTTGTCGCCAAAGAGAACTCGCGGCCAATGGCGCTGTGAATTTGCACATCAATCTTGGGGCCGTAAAACGCGGCTTCGTTCTCCGCCTCAAAAAATGGCACGCCGCCGTTGGTCATGGCGCGGCGCACCATTTCCTCGGTTTGCAGCCACATGGGGCGGTTGTCCACATATTTCTTGCCCAGCCCTTCTTGCGCGTGCAAGCTCAGGCGCATCATGTATTTATCCACCCCCAGAATTTTGAAATACTTGAGGTAGAGCTGAATCACACCCATAAACTCGGACTCAAATTGTTCTGGCGAGCAGTAAATGTGCGCGTCGTTCATCTGCATGCTGCGCACGCGCATCAAGCCAAACAGCTCGCCGCTTTGCTCAAAGCGGTAGCACGTGCCATATTCCGCGAACCGCACCGGAAGATCGCGGTAGCTGCGCGGGCGGCTGGCGAACAATTTGTGATGCATCGGGCAGTTCATCGGCTTCAGGTAATACTTCTCGCCATCATCCAGCGTCATAGGCGGGAACATGCTCTCGGCGTAATACGGCAAATGCCCGCTGCGGATGAACAACTGCTCTTTTGTGACGTGCGGCGTCTTCACACGCTCGTAGCCCGCCTCGTCCTCCATCTTTTTAGCCAGCGCTTCAATCTGCTCAATCATCACGCCGCCATTGGGCAACCAAAGCGGCAAACCGGGACCAACTTCGTCATCAAAAATAAAGATGTCCAGTTCCGCGCCCAGCTTGCGATGATCGCGGCGTTTGGCCTCTTCCATCATGTGCGTGTAGTCGTCCAGTTCTTTTTCCGTCTCAAACGCCACGCCGTAAATGCGCTGAAGCATGGGCTTCTTCTCATCGCCGCGCCAATATGCCCCGCTGCTCTGCGAAATCTTAAACGCCGCCGGGTTGATCTCGCTGGTTGTCTGCACGTGCGGCCCGCGGCACAGATCGGTGAAGGTGTCTTGGGTATAAACGGAAATAACAGTGGACGATGGACGATGGACGATGGACGAGCTATCGTCTATCGTCTGTGGTCTATCGTCCTGCCTCTCACCCATGTCATCCTCGCCCTTTGTCAAGCCGTCAATCAGCTCCAGTTTGAAGAGATTGCCGCCGAACAAGGCGCGGGCTTCGGCCTCGCTCACCTCGCGGCGAGAAAACGCCACATTCTTCTTCACAATCTCCTTCATGCGGGCGTCAATCTTCGCCAAATCTTCTTGGGTGAAGGGTTGCGGAACGGCGAAGTCGTAATAAAACCCGTTCTCCACCGGCGGGCCAATGGTGGGTTTGGCTTCGGGGAAGTAATCTAAAACAGCCTGAGCCATGATGTGCGCCAGCGAGTGCCGCACTTTGTAGAGTTGCAGGGGCATGGTCTTGCCCTTGCCATATTTCATCACCTCATCACTTTTGGCGATGTCGCCCGCCGCTGCCCCATCACCCGAAGCAGGCGCGGCGAGAACGGGCGCGGCCACCGCGGCGCTTTGCACAATCTTCACTTGCTTTGCGTTTGCCAGCCGGGCGTAATCCTGCGCGTTGAGATACATGGATTGATCCAGCCGCGCGGCGTTGAACACAATCTCATCGTGCGCCAGCAAAGATGGGTCGAGCAGCACCTCCATCTCCGGGTTAAACGAAAACGGCAAAATTGTGCCGGGGGCGCAGTTCGTGAGCTTCTCGGCCACATCTGCCGAGGCAAACGAGCCATACGTTGCGCCATACATCGCCTTGATCGCGTTCATGTCCAGCCGCGCATCGCCGGGCACAACCGCCAGCACGTATTTGGTTTCTTTGCGGCCCAGCTTCAGCATAATCACCATGCACTTGGCCGCCTGCGCCAGCGGGTTGCCGCGCATCTGGCTCACCACCTCGGTGCGCCCTTCTGGGGCGTGATCCACCAGCCGGTATTTGGCGTTGTTTTTATCCAGAAATTCAATCAATTGTTCATATGCGTTCATGCTTCACCAGACCTTATAAAACAAAAAACCTCTCGCCCCGACGCTGTTCACGTCCCTGGGGCGAGAGGTCTCGCGGTTCCACCCAAGTTGCCGCCTTCTTACGCGGCATCTCATTCCTTCGCTATCACGGGCGAAAACCCGTCGCAACTTGTGATGGCTTTTCGGCCAGCTTTCTCGCTGCGCGCTCACGGGTGGTGCGTGTGTTTGCGCTGGTTGCACGGCTCTCATTATCCGCCGCGCTTTCTGTCACCGCATTCAAACACCGCGTATCCCGCTCAACACTGTGATGGCTATTTTACATGATTCACGTCACCGCGCCAGCAACGGCATAAATACGCGCGGGTAACTCAACGATTCATACGCGCCGGCATCGCATCGGCCACCTTGCGGGCGAGCCACGCCGCGCTGGTCAGCGGTCACGTCCGCGCAGGCATTTGCAGGTATAAAGTTGATGGCCGGGCTGCCGGGCAACAACGCAACTGTTGGTGTTTTGCCGCCATTGTCTTTTGCGCCTTGCACGTCAAGCATGGGGTTGGTATTGGAAAGTGAAGTTGTGGTCGTAATTTCGGAGTTTCCAAATTTCCATGGAAAATGATCCGCGATGTTGTAACCAGCATCAATAACGGGCAACCAGGTCGTTTGATGCCAGGTCGGGCGCTCGCAGTCATGTGTATCCATGTTATTTGACATCACTGAGTTCTTGACAATTACATGAGCCGCAGAAGTCTCGTGAGCATAACCGGCTGCAATTGAACACCGATTGAGGTAAAAGGTGGAACTGTTCACTTGAGCCATTAACACCGCGCCACGCGGCATATCACCGGTCGCCTTCCCCTGCCCCACCACGCCATAATCGTTTTTGGCAAAAGTTGAATTAACTATCTTAAACCCCAGCTCATCATAATTACTGCGAATATCAATGCCTACTTCATTACTCACAAACGCTGAACTTTCAAGCCGATGGGTTGAAGTTGCATAGCTGCCTTGCTCTATCAGATAAATTCCACGCCCATTGTTGTAAAAAAGGCTGTCTTTTACAACAAACTCATACTCAGATGGAGGATATTCCTCAGCAATCGCCACATCCTGCTCATCACGGAAAGATGAATTGGTAATTGTTATTGAGCCACTGTGATGAATGGCCGCAAAATGTGTTGGGGAAGCAATGTCATCATACGGCAACGGGGATGCAACCACACACGTTCCATCAGGCGGGCTATGCGCAATGATTAACTCGCCAATCGGGTTGGCCTTGGCGCTTACCCCGTCTAGAGAAAGTGACTCTTGACTAAAAATCGCTCCCCCGCGCGCCCTGAGAAAATAGGCGGCTTGTTTGCTTATATCAACATAGTTTCCGCTCCGATTTCCCTCCAACGCAGAATTTGATAAATTCGTTTGAGCAAAACTAGCAATGGCGCCGCCCCGGCCGCCAGCGCCATCCAAATTTGAAGCGCACAAACCGCCTGCCCCAGCGATGTTATTCGTGAATGTCACAAACGACCCGCTCAAAACACCTCTGTTCAAGATCGCGCCGCCATCACCGCCCGCAGTATTGCCAGAAGCATTTGTGTTGTCGCCTGCGTGCCCACCGGTGATCGCCATGTTTTGCAAGGTCAATCGCCCACCCTGCTCCACCTCAAAAAAGCGAAATTGAGGCGCGGATGAATCACGAGAAAGAGTGGCGCCATTGCCTTGAATGGTCAAATCAATTGAATGAGAGATAACTGGCAAGCCGTTTGTGCGGGTCAACACACCATTATTGACCTGCGTAAGCGTATATACACACCCCGAGGAAAGCGTCACAAGTTGCGAACCTCCGGCATTTACCGCATCCTGAATTGCGGTCACCAATTCCGCGCTTCTTGCAGCGGGATCAGCATTACATCCCACCGCAATTGATACCGGAGCCATCGGCTCAGATGACGACATCGTGGCGAACAAAAACACAGAGGCAAGAGTGACACCCAACATATTTCTCCTTTACGGTAAAGATCGTTGTAAACCGGCAACAAAAGTATACTCTCGTGTCATGGGGTCAACCAGTTATCCATCAAAGTTCGCCATTCGCGGGCCAAACGGGAAAACATTGGCAGGTTTATTGGCGCTCATCCTCTTTCACGCCGCAATCAATTTCTGGTGGCTCAAAACAGACACCGCGCCGCCCATGTGGGATGAGGCCAGGCATGGCTTTAGCGTCTTGCAACTCACCCATCTCTACGCCGAGGGCCAGCCCTTTCGCATTCTGGATGGCATCCTCTCCACCCAGCCATCGCCCTCGCTCGGATATGTCATCGCCTCCATTTTTGTAAAACTGTCCTGGCCTTCCATGGATGCGATGGTTGGCACCGGAACGCTCTATCTCGCCATTCTGATTCTTTCGGCATACGCCATCGCCAGCCACATCGCTGGCCGGTTTGCCGGGCTGGCCAGCGCGTTTCTCGTCTCCATGTATCCCATCATCTTTGGCCTTTCCCGCCACTTTGGGCTGGATGTTGGGTTAACCGCGCTGGTGGCCTTGTCTTTGTGGGCATTGCTAAAAACAAACTCTTTTTCGCGTTGGGGTTTTTCGTTTTTGTTTGGCCTGTCTTGTGGGATGGGTATGCTGATGAAATCAACCTTCATCGCCTCCTTGCTTCTCCCCACCCTTTTGGTGTTCTTCTTTGCCCTTGCAAACCGCAAAAAGGATGAGGCCCCGGCGCAAACTCGGATTAAAAATGCGATCATGGCGTTGTTTGTCGCGGCTGCCGTCGCGGGGCCGTGGTACGCCCGCAACATCGCCGGCTTGCAGGCCTATTATCAAGAAGTGTCATCGGTGGGTGTGGCGCAAAACCTGCCCGGCCCTCAAACGCTGGAAGGATGGCTGATTTATCTGAGGTTTCTGCTTCAATTTCAGATTTTTGCGCCGTTCGCGCTTCTGTTCACCGCCGGTTTAATTTTGGCGCTGGCGCGGCGCAAAAACCTGCGCGAAATCGCTGTTCTGGTCGCGTGCGCGATTGGCACCTATGCCTTTGTCACGCTCACCCCCACAAAAGACACGCGCTACACCATGCCCTATCTGCCAGCCATCGCCTGCATCACGGGCATCGGCCTCAGTTTCATACGCCCGCGTTTGGGGCGCGTCATGTTGGCTGGCGCAATCGCGGTGTATGCCTTCATCCAATTTGCGGGCCTCACATTCGGCTTGCACCAACGCATACCTTCATGGCCCGCGCGGGTGGAAGTGAACTCCCCAGTCATGGGATTTACCCTTTACGCCGAAGACCTCGGCATCTTCTCCCCGCCCAGAACAGAAGATTGGAAAACTCACGACATTCTGCAAGGCATCATGCAAGACACTCGCGCCCACAACGTCAAACCGAGGTCAAGCATGTTTATCTTGGCGGTTGTGCCAAACACGCCCTACATTTCATCCTCCACTCTGCGGTTTTGGGCCGCGATGGAGCAAAAACCCATTGACCTTTTTTACGGCGTGGCCGCCCCCAATGCCAACACAGAAGGTATGTTGCTGCTGAGCGAGTATGCCCTGACCAAAACAGGAGATCAGGGCGTGGATGCCCCAAACGCAGAGAAATACACCGCCGCGCTGGCCGACCCCGCCAGCGACCTCGGAAAACAATTCGTGGCGATTGTGCAATATCCTTTGCCAGATGGCTCCACCGCTACAATTTACCGCCACACACCATGACCACACTCAACCCGCAACGAACCATTGACGAGCTGCGCGAATTGCGCAGCCTGACCGGAGATGCCAACGGCGCACAACGCCTGTGCTGGACGCCCACCTGGGCGCGCGCCCGCGCGTGGTTCAAGCAAAAATTGGATGCGCTTCCCATTCAAGTTGAAACCGATGAGGCCGGAAATCTGTGGGCCACCCTGCCCGGACGCTCGGCTCAAACGCTGGTGATGGGCAGCCACCTGGATTCGGTCACAAATGGCGGCTGGCTAGATGGCAGCCTGGGCGTGCTGGGCGGTCTGGAAGTGCTGCGGCGCATCGCCAGCGAAGGAACACCACCGGTTACCGTGCGGCTGGTAGATTGGGCAGACGAGGAAGGGGCGCGGTTTGCCACCGGCTGTTTTGGCAGCGGCATGGCAACCGGCCACCGCGATGCCAGCGCCTTGCGCCACCTCACCGATGCCGATGGCCGCCGCAAAGAAGACGTGTTGCGCGAGCATGGCGTGGATCTGGGTCGCGCCCATCTGGCCGCGCGTCATCTGCAAAACGTGGCGGCCTATTTGGAGTTGCACATTGAGCAAGGCCCCGCGCTGGAGGGCCTGAATCTGCCGCTGGGCGTGGTCACCGGCACATTTGGCATAGAGAAGCATCTCATCACTTTTGATGGGCTGGCCTCGCACGCGGGCGCAACGCCCATGACCCACCGCCATGATGCATTTTTGGCGGCGGCGCGGTTTAGCCTGGCTGCCCGCGAGATCGCCATCCAGCACGGCGGCGTCACCACCACCGGGCGCATTTTTAACACGCCCAACCAATCATCGGTCATCGCGGGCCAAACCGCGCTGGTCATAGATCAGCGGGTGTTTGATGAGGCCGCCCTGGTCGCGATGCTGCGCGACGCCAAAGCCGTTTGCGAACACATCTGCCAGCAAGAAAAAGTGAGCGCCACTTGGCAAAATGTAATGCGGGTGGATGTGGCCCGGTTTGACCCACACCTGCAAAAGCTGGGCGATGAAGCCGTGCGCGAAGTGTGCGGCATGTCCCATCACCTGCCCAGCGGCGCGTTGCACGATGCCTCTGAGGTGGCGCGGTTCGGCGTGCCAACCGTGATGCTATTCGCTCAAAGTCTGCGCGGCCTAAGCCACAACAAAGACGAGGACACCCGCGAGGAACATCTGGCGCTGGCCGTGAGCGCGTTAGACAAACTCGCCAGCAAAACAATCGCGTGGTTGGCCCAAAAATAAAACCTCACAGGTTTTGCCAACCCGTGAGGTTTATTTCACCCTTCACCCTTCACTCTTCTTGCTTCTCACTTCACATACGGCGTGCCCAATGCGCTGGGCGGCGTGCTGCGGCGCATAAAGCCCGCCAGCGTGATGATGGTGAGCAAATAGGGCAGCGTGGACAAAAGCTGATAGGGCAGCGGCACGTTGAACAACTGGAACTGCCCAGCCAGCGCCTGCGGAATCGTAAACAACATCGAAGCCAGGAAGGCATTGATGGGATTCCAGTTGCCAAAGATCATGGCCGCCAGACCGATGAAACCCTGGCCGCTGGTCATGTTTGGCGTGAAATACGAGACCGTTTGCAAGGTGAAGAACGCGCCGCCCAGGCCGGCCATCAACCCGCTGATGGCGACATTGGCATAGCGCATGCGGTTCACGTTGATGCCCGCTGTGTCTGCGGCGCGGGGCAGCTCGCCCACCGCGCGGGTGCGCAAACCCCATTTGGTCTTAAAGATGATGACATTTGTGGCGAACACCGCGATCAACATCACCCAAACCAGCATGGGCTGGTCAAAAAAGATGGGGCCAATCACGGGCAAATCTTTTAGCCCCTCAATGGAGATGTTGGGCAGATACGGCGCGCTGGCCTGCGATTGAAACGCGCGATACAGATAGCCAGTAATGCCCGCCGCGAAGATGTTGATCACCGTGCCGCTAATCACCTGGTCGGTGCGGTAGCGGATGGAGATGAGGCCGTGCAAAAGCGCGATGGCAACCGCAGACAGCACGCCCGCAAGCATTCCAAGCCATGGCGAATCTGTGATCACCGCAAATTTGTAACACACATACGCGCTGGTGAGCATGATGCCTTCCAGCGCGATGTTGACCACGCCAGAACGCTCGGAGTAAATGCCGCCCAGCGCGGCGAACACGATGGGCGTGGCCGCGCGAAGCGCAACCGCGATCAAGAAAATATAATCAATTTGCCGGAGGGCATCGAGTAGTTGTTCCATTTACTTTGTCCCTCCTTTCGCGGGGAGCGCGGGGGCAGCTCGCTTGATGCGAATCCATCCAAACAGGTCGCGCACAATGCCGGGCGCGGCCACAAACACAATAATGAACGCCTGCAAAACCGAGATGATGTAATTTGACACGCCAGAGCTAAATTGCATATAGCCCGCGCCATTTGCCAGCGCGCCAAACAAAATGGCAGCCAGCAAAATGCCGATGGGATTCCCCTGCCCCAGCAAGGCCACTGCGATGCTGTCAAAGCCGTAACCAGTTGTAAATTCGGAGGGCATAAAGCGGTAAAGCGAGAGAATCTCCACCCCGCCCGCCAGCCCGCACAACCCGCCGCTAATCAGCATGGTGATGAGATACGTGCGGTTCACTTGTATGCCCGCGTATCGCGCGGCCTCTTTGTTGGCGCCCACCAGCCGAATGCGCAAACCCAGCGGCGAGCGATACACCAGAAAGTAATACGCCACCGCGCACAAAAGCGCAATCACAAAACCCCAATGCAGCCGCTCTGGGCTGGGCAGCATGTTGGGTAACACTGCGCTTGGCTCAATATCTGGCGTGCGCGGGGCTGTGCCCGTGTGGCGCAGCGGCCCGTTCACCATAAAGTTAACCACCGAATACGAGATGTAGTTCAGCATGATGGTGGTCACCACTTCTGGCGCGCCGCGTGTGGCCTTCAGCCACCCGGCGATCCCCGCCCAAAGAGCGCCCATCACCGCGCCAGCCAGCAAAGACAGCGGCAAATGAATGATGGGCGGCAGACCCTTCACCAAAAAGCCCACCATCACACTAGCCAGCGCGCCCATGTAAAGCTGACCTTCCGCGCCAATGTTAAACAGCCCGGCGGTGAACGCCAATGAAATGCCCAGCGCGAGGATGAGATACGGCGTGGCCGAAACCAGCGTGTCCAAAAACGCGGTGGGGCGTGTGTCTGTGCCGGGGCGAAGAAAGGCGCCCTCAATCAGCGAGGTATAGGCTTTGATGGGGTCGGAGCCGGTCACGACCATCACCAGCCCCGCCACAACCAGCGCCAGAAAAACTGAAGCCACCGCCGGCCATGCGCCCGACCAGAGTTTGGCAAATGAAAAGTTTCGCATAAAAAATTCCTGATTTGCAATTAATAATTCGTAATTAATTACACCTTTCCCATCATCAACAAGCCCACATCCTCGCGGGTTGTTTTGGCGGTTTCGCGTTCGCCCACAATCTTGCCCTTGAACATCACCAAAATGCGATCACTCAAAGACATGATTTCGTCCAGCTCCGCCGAGATGAGCAACACAGCCGCGCCCTTGTCTCGCGCTTCCACGATGCGTTTGTGGATAAACTCAATCGAGCCAACATCCACCCCGCGCGTGGGCTGAGACGCCACGAGCAACTTCATTGGGCGAGAAAATTCGCGGGCCACAACCGCCTTCTGCTGATTGCCGCCAGAGAGCTTGCCAATTGGCACAAACTCATTGGGCGTGCGCACGTCAAATTCTTTGATGAGGGTTCGGGCGTTCTTTTCGATCTCGGCGTCATTCAGCAAACCATTTTTTGTGAATGGCGCGCGATCAAATGTGGATAGCACCAGGTTGGTGGTGAGCGGATACGAGCTGACCATGCCAAATTTGTGGCGGTTTTCGGGGATGTGCGACATTCCGGCAGCAATCCCCGCGCGTGGCGATTCACGCGGAAGGTCGTGGCTTTCCATCACAATGGCGCCTTCTGTCTGCGCCCGCAACCCGGTGATGGCCTCAACCAATTCGGTTTGGCCGTTGCCTTCCACACCGGCAATCCCCACGATCTCGCCCGCGCGAACCGCGAACGAAACGCCATCCACCGCCACCGATTTTCGATCGCTCATCACTTTCAAACTTTTTATACTGAGCGTTTCGCCACCTGGCTTGGCCGGTGTCTTATCTACCTTTAGCAGCACCGGGCGGCCCACCATCATCGAAGCCAGCTTGGCCTCATCGGCCTCGGCGGGCGTTGTCCAGCCCACCACCCTGCCCTGCCTCAGCACGGTGATGCGATTTGCAATCGCCTTGACTTCCTTGAGCTTGTGCGAAATAAAAATAATTGAGACGCCCTGCGCCACCAGCGTTCTGAGCGTGGCGAACAACCCCTCCACCTCTTGCGGTGTGAGCACGGCCGTAGGCTCATCCAGCACAAGAACCTGCGCGTCGCGGTACAGCGTCTTCACAATTTCCACGCGTTGCTGCAACCCCACCGGCAAATCTTTGATATACGCGCCCGGGTCAATCTCCAGCCCGTATTTTTTCGCAATCTCTTTTATTTTGGCGGATGGCCGCTCCACGTCCAGCAAAACTCCCTTCTGCTCTTCCATCCCCAGCGTAATATTTTCGGCCACCGTAAGCGTGGGCACAAGCATGAAGTGCTGATGCACCATGCCAATCCCCTGAGCGATGGCGTCGCGCGGGCCGTGTATCTTCACGGCTTTTCCGTTCAGAAAAATCTCGCCCGCATCTGGCTGATACAAGCCATACAAAATGTTCATCAATGTAGATTTGCCCGCGCCGTTTTCACCAAGCAGGGCGTGTATCTCGCCCTTGTTCAAATCCAGGTTGATGTTATCGTTTGCCAAAACGCCCGGAAAGCGCTTGGTGATCCCTCGCATTTCAAGTACTGGTGTCATAGGATGATAAATAAAAAGCGCGCAGCCCCATCACCCAAACTGGTTTTGCGACCGCGCGCTTTGAGCCTGTGAAAACAGAGCGCAATTAAAAACAAACGGGCGGCGATTCATGTTTTATTTGACGCCACCCGTTTGTTTTTACATTCTGTATTCAGAATTCTGCTTTCGGAATTCTATTTGCACACGTCGGCAAGGCCTTCCAAACCGGTCTTGAGCGAGCCATCGGTCAAACCCTTGACCGCCGCGTCAATCTTGGCCTTCACATCGGCAGAAACCTTGCTGTCCAGATCATGGAACGGGGCCAGGCCAACGCCGCCCGACTTGATGTCGAACACTTTGACGCCGCCGGAGAACTTGCCATCCACCAGGTCCTTGACCATGGCGAAGGTGGACTGATCCACTTTCTTCATGGCGCTGGTGAGCAGCACTTTCTTGATGTTGTCGGACAGGGTGAAGTACTGGTCCTGGTCAACGCCAATGCCCATCACGCCGGTTGCCTTGGAAAGCTCTTCCAAGCCGCCGTTGCCGGTTGTGCCGCCGGCGCTGAAGATGATGTCGGCCTTCTGCGCGATCTGATCCTTGGCGCGCGCCGCGCCCCACTGCGGGTTGTTAAACGCCGCGCCGTCAGACGGGCCTTGATACACGCCCAGAATCTTGACGTTCGGGTTCACCGACTTCGCGCCCGCCTCGTAGCCCTTGCGGAACTTGCAAACTGGCGGGATGGCCAGACCATACACGCCGCCCAGCACGTTGCTCTTGGTCATCAGGCCAGCGGCCACACCGGCCAAATAGCCCGATTGATCCTCGGAGAACTGAATGCCCGCCACGTTCTTGGGGGCCTTCTCATCAAAGTAGGCATTGTCCACGATGGCGAACTTCTGATCGGGGAACTGCTCGGCGGCCTTGCGAGTATCATCACCCATCAAGAAACCGACCGTGATAATCAGGTCATACTTCTCATTCACGAAGGTGCTGATGTTCTTGATGTAATCGGTTGGCTGCTTGGATTCAATCGCCTTGGCTTCCACGCCCAATTCCTTGACGGCGCGCTGCACGCCGGCCCACGCGCTGGCGTTGAAGCTCTTGTCATCCAGCGAACCTACGTCGGTCACCAGGCCAACCTTGAACTTCTTGGCGGCAGGCGCTTCGGTGGGCTTGGGGGCATCCGTCGGCTTCGGCGCAGCGGTTGCGGCTGGCGCGGCAGTCGGCGGAACAGCCGTGGGCTTTGGCGCATCGGTGGGCTTGGGGGCGGCGGTTGGTGCGACGGTGGGGGTTGCTGCTGCGCCACAGGCTGCAAGCAACATGCTGGCGGCCAACGGGAGCGCAAACCATTTTGCGTTCTTCATACGATTCTCTTCTCCTTTATTTGTGTACACTTTGCGCCAAATGATGGAGGCAACGCGGCCCCGCAAATTCGGCGCTGAACTTCCCAAATTCTACCCGAAACACAAACTCGCAAACAGATACCGAAAGACCAAAAGCCAGACTCACACCATCATCTCATCTCACATAATTCACACCCATGAACACCTTTATCCATCACATCCATTCCCTGCCCGCCCTGGTTAAACAGCTTGCGCCTGTTTTTGCGGATGAGGCCGCGCGGGTTTTTACGCCCGCCCTGTGTGATGGGGTTGAGACGGTTTACATGACCGGCTGCGGCGATAGTTTTTATGCCGCCCAGTGCGCCGAGTTTGCCATCGAAAGCCTGACCGGGCTGAATTGCGAAGCGCAACCGGCCATGCAGTTCTCGCGGTATGCGCCCCCGCACACACGCAAGGCCATCGCCATTGGCGTGTCTGTCTCTGGTGGCGTCAGCCGCACCATTGAGGCGATGGCACGGGCGCGCAAAGCCGGGCACATCACGGTAGCCCTCACCAGCAGCGCCAA
>DAORUN010000073.1:0-13840 GCA_035433205.1 Thermoflexales bacterium
GCCATCGGGTTTGTGCTGATTGAGCGCGGGCGCGGCGAGGATGAGTTTTGAGGGGTGAAGCGCGAAAGGCTAAAATTGCCCCCATGCGCAACTTTCACACCGGATTCACCTGCACCGCCTGCGGCGCACACTACCCCACCAACCAAATTGAGTACACCTGCCCCAAATGCGGCGGGAACATGGACGCGGCATACGACTACGCGACCATCCGCAAAGAGGTTGACCCGCGCCAGATGGTGAGCCGCGCCGACCGCAGCGCGTGGCACTACGCCGAGCTTTTGCCGCGCACCGCGCCATCTGGCGAACGCCATACTCCGCTTGCGGAGTTTGGCGCGTCGCCGCTGTATCGCGCGGGCAACCTGGAGCGCGAACTTGGCATTCGCAAAATTTGGCTAAAAGATGATGGACAGTTGCCCAGCAATTCGTTTAAGGATCGCGCCAGCTCCATGGTCGTGGCGCAGGCCATTGCCACAAAACGCGAGACGATTTGCGTGGCCTCCACCGGCAACGCCGCCTCGGCGCTGGCGCTCATGTGCGCGGGGCGCAGCGATGTTCGGGCGGTGATTTTTGTGCCGCAGGGCACGCCAGAGGGCAAGCTGGTGCAAAGCCTGATTTACGGGGCACAGGTGTATTTGGTCAAAGGCTCATACAACGACGCGGTGGAGATGGCCAGCGCGGCCTGCCAGCGTTTTGGCTGGTATAACCGCAGCACCGGCACAAACCCATACACCCGCGAGGGCAAAAAGACCGCCGCGTTTGAAATTTGCGAACAACTGGCTTTGGCCGATGGCGCCGCGGCCGCGTTTAGAGCGCCGGATGTGATGATTGTCCCGGTGGGCGATGGCAACATCATCAGCGGGATTCACAAGGGCTACAAAGATTTGTTTGCGCTGGGGTGGATTGACCGCGTGCCAAAATTTATCGGGGCGACGGCGACCCAGGCGCCCTCGCTGTTCCGCGCGTGGCAGAGCGGCGGCGAGCAGTGCCAGCTTGCGCCATCCACAACTCTGGCCAGCGGCATCAGCGTGGATATTCCCGCCGATGGCGCGATGGCCCTTCGCGCCGTGCGCGACACGGGTGGCGCGTTGATTGAATGCGAGGACGAGGAATTGCTGGAGGGCATCGCGGCGCTGGCGCGCAAGACCGCCGTGTTTGCAGAGCCATCCGCCGCCGCCAGCTATGTGGCGCTGGTCAAGGCGCGGGCGCAGGGGCTGATTGGTTCTGCGGACGAGGTTGTTTTGCAACTCACCGGCAACGGCCTAAAAGATACCAAGTCTGCTTTGCGGGCGGCCGGCGCGCCGCGCGTGGTTAGCTCGTTGGATGAGGTTTAATTTTGTTGGTTGTTGGTTGATTTTGCGTTAACCAACAACCAATAACCAACAACTGCGATTCGACTAAAATGCGACTATGTCTCGACCACGCTACGAACTTTCCCCCGCGTTTGAAAATGACCTGATTGCGTTTTGCCAAAAGTTGGTGCAAACCCAAAGTTACTCCGGCCACGAGGAACCGGTCATACGGCTGGCAGAGCAAAAAATGAAGGCGCTGGGGTTTGATGAGGTCGTGATTGATTCGATGGGCAACCTGCTGGGGCGCATTGGAAACGGCCCAAAATCCATCTTATTTGATTCGCATTTGGACACGGTGGAGGTGAACGACGCGGACAAGTGGGCCGTGCCGCCATTTGGCGGGCAAATTGTGGATGGGCACTTGTGGGGGCGCGGCTCGGTGGATATGAAATCGGCGGCGGCAGCCTCCATCTATGCGGCGGCCATCGCAAAGCAAAATGGGCTGACCGATGGCAAAACCATTTACGTTTCTTGCACAGTTTTTGAGGAGGACTGCGATGGCGAGAACCTCAAGCATTTGTTCAAAGAGCGCCAGTTGCGCCCAGATTACGTGGTGATCTGCGAGCCATCCAGCAACAAAATTGCGCTGGGGCACAAAGGCAAAGCCCAAATTTCCATCAAGACGCGCGGCGTGTCGGCGCATGGCAGCGCCCCGGAAAAAGGCGTAAACGCCATTTACGAGATGGCCGAGATTATTCAGCGGGTGGAAAAGACCAACGCCGAATTGTTCAAAACGCCCGCCCCGCGCGGCACGCTGGTCATGTCGCGCATCTCCAGCGTGGCCGCCTCGCTCAACGCCGTGCCCTCGGAGTGCGAGGTGTATCTGGATCGGCGGATGATCCCCGGCGAGAGCGCGGATGCCATCAAACAAGAGATGGATGAAATTGTGAAGGGCAAAAACGCGGCGTGGGAGGTGGGCGCATTGCATCGCACAAGCTGGACCGGCCACCAAATCAACTACGAGCCGTTTCATTTGGCGTGGAAGATTGACCCGGCGCACCCGCTGGCGCAGGCGTGCATCGCGGCGTATCGCCAGCAGTTTGGCCGCGAGCCAGACGCGTTTGAGTTTTGGGATTTCAGCACCAACGCCGTCACGCCAACCAGTTTGGGCATTCCCACGATTGGGTTTGGGCCGGGCGAATACAAGCTGGCCCACATGCGCGATGAACATTGCGCGCTGAGCCAGATCACCGAGGCATGTTCGTTTTATGCGCGGGTGATTGGGAAAATTTAGCGCAGAGACGGCGCGCAAAAACCGGGCGCATTCCAGGTTTTGCGCGGGCGTACAATTCGCGCATGGCATTACTCACTGGCGGCGAAGCTCTCGCCCAACAACTCCAGCGCGAAAGCATCACAGAAATTTTTGGCGTCCCCGGTGTGCAGCTCGATTGGGGCATTGACGGCATTCAAAAACTAAACGGCGCCATTAAATTTGTGACCATGCGCCACGAGCAAGCCGCCAGCTACGCCGCCGATGGCTATGCCCGAAGCGGCAACAAACCCGGTGTGTGCATGGTTGTGCCGGGGCCGGGGTTGTTCAATGCGATGGCCGGTCTCTCCACCGCGTATGCCTGCAACTCGCCGGTGCTGTGCATCGTGGGGCAAATCAACAGCAAGGCCATTGGCAAAGGCTGGGGGTTGTTGCACGAGCTGCCAGACCAATCTGCCGCGCTGGACAACGTGAGCAAATGGCACGCCATGGCAAAACGCCCGGAGGAAATACCTGGCCTTGTCCGAGAAGCCATCCACCAGCTAAACACGGGCCGCCCCATGCCGGTGGTGCTGGAGATGCCCCAGGATGTGCTGGCCGCCAAAGGTGAGATGGAGCTGTGCGAGCCGCACGCGCCATCTGCCAGAACCAGCGCGCCAAACGCAAACGCCGTGCGTGATGCGGCAGAGATGTTGCGCGGCGCGAAACACATCACCATTTATGCCGGTGGCGGCGTGCACGCCGCGCGGGCCAGCGAAGAACTGCGCCAACTGGCCGAGAAATTGGACGCGCCGGTGGTGATGAGCGGCAATGGGCGCGGGGCGCTGCCCGACGCGCACCCGCTGGCGTTGCCGCACACCGGCGCGCGGGCGCTCTTCCCTGCCAGCGATGTGGTTGTGGTTGTTGCCAGCCGCCTGATTGATGGCAGCGGCAATTTGGGAATCAAAGACGCGACCAACGCCAAATTTATTTATTTGAATATTGACCCGCGCGAGGTGACCCCGCCGCGCAAACCCGATGTGTTTTTGCAAGCCGATGCCAAACAATCCCTTCGCGCGCTGCTGGCGGCTTTGGGTGATGGGTCTGCGGCGCGAGATGGGGCTGCCCGCGCGGCCAAAGTTCGCGCGTGGTGCGATGAACAAATCGCGCAAATCGAGCCGCAACTCAGCCTGGTTCGCGCCCTGCGCAACGCCATCCCGCAAGATGGCATTTTGGTGAGCGAGATGACGCAGGTGGGCTATTTGGCTCGCGTGGCCTACCCAACTTTTGCGCCGCGCACGTTTATTACGCCGGGCTACCAGGGCACGCTGGGGTATGGCTATCCCACCGCGCTGGGTGTGGCGGTGGCCAACCCGGGCCGGCCGGTGGTCTCCATCAACGGCGATGGCGGGTTTGGGTTTGCCTTGCAAGAGCTGGCGACGGCGAAGAAATACAACATCCCGGTGGTGGGTGTGGTGTTTAATGACAGCGCGTATGGCAATGTCAAGCGCATGCACCTCACCCAGTTTGGGTTTTCTAACACCGCCGATTTGGTGAACCCCGATTTTGTGAAGCTGGCCGAGGCGTTTGGTCTTGCGGGTCAGCGCGTGACCTCACCCGATGAGTTGGAGCAGGCGATTAAGGACGGCATCGCCGCGCGCCAACCCTGCCTGATTGAGATGCCCGTGAGCACAATGCCCGAATCGTTTTATCTAATCAGCGAGACGATGAAGCGCACTTTCCCAGAGCTACCCCGCCCGCAGTTGTGAGATTCTGTTTCATCATCCCATCCAAAACATATTTGGTCAAAAAAACGAACTCTTTGCGCCGCGGAGACGCGATCCCCAAAAATCCTCCGCGGTGAAATAAACCGAATTCCAGCGAGCACAAGGCTCGTTTGAATTGAAGAACAAAAAGTTTTGAGGAGGAAAAGTAAAATGAATAAAAAGTTTCTCTCGATGGTCGCCCTGACCGCCATGATTCTGGCGGCTTGCGGCGGAGCAGCCGCGCCCGCGCCCACCGCGGCCCCGGCTGCGGTCAAGCAGGTCAAGATTGCCATTGTCACACCCAGCGCGTGCAACGATGGCGCGTTCAGCCAGTCTATGTGCGATGCAGTGAAGCAGGTGCAGAAAGACATGGGCGGCGAGGCCGCCGTCAAGATCGCCATCTCCGAAGGGCAGACTGCGGTGCCAAACGCCATGGCCGCCATCCGCGATTACGCCCAGCAGGGGTATGACCTGGTTTTGGCGCACGGCTCGCAATATGGCAACTCTCTGCCCGATGTCGCCAAAGACTTCCCCAATGTCGCGTTCGCCTGGGGCACATCTACCGAGACGTTTGAGAGCAAGGGCTTGAAGAACATTTTTGCCTACAACCCCAGCGCCCAGGAAGGTGGCTACGTGTTGGGTGTGCTGGCCGCCAAGATGACCAAGAGCGGCATCATTGGCGTGTGCGGCCCGGTTGAGGCTGGCGACGCCAAGACGTATGTGGATGGCTTTAAGAAGGGCGTGATGGACACAAAGAAGGACGCCAAAGTCAACGTGACCTACACCGGCTCATTCAGCGATGTCTCGCTCATGGCCGCCGCCGCCGAGACCCAGGCCAAGGCTGGCGCAGACATTCTCACCGGCTCGTCCCAGTCGGTGGTGGGCGCCATTGGCGTGGCCAAAGACAAGAAACTGATTTGGTTTGGCACGCAGGCCAACCAGACCAGCCTTTCGCCAGAAGCCGTGGCCGCCAGCCAGGTGTATGACTGGGCAGGCGCGGTGAAGGAAATGATTGATCTTGCCAGCAAGGGCACCAAAGGCGGCAAGGCGTTCATCCTCTCGCTCAAGAGCGGCGGGTTGAAGATTGCCTACAACGACAAGATTTCCATCCCAGCCGATGCCAAGGCCGCCGCCGATGCGGCGATCAAGGGCATCATTGATGGAACCGTGAAGCCGTTGCCGTAATTTAGAAGTGCAAAGTGCAAAGTGACAAGTGCAAAGCAGCCGCAGATATTTGTTTGCGGCTCGTCCAAAAGATGGGACAAATAACTTTGCACTTTGCACTTTGCACTTTGCACTCAGCACTTAGGACTCAGCACTAAAAAATGATTAAAGAACTGCGCATGGTGGACATCACCAAGCGATTCCCCGGTGTATTGGCCAATGACCGCGTTAATTTTGATGTGCGCTCTGGCGAGATTCACGCCCTGCTGGGCGAGAATGGCGCGGGCAAAAGCACATTAATGCGCCAACTGTATGGGCTGTATAAGCCAGATGGCGGGCAAATTATTTTGGATGGCAAACCAACACAGTTCAACTCGCCCAACGACGCCATCCGCGCTGGCATCGGCATGATTCACCAACACTTTATGCTGGTGCCTGCCCTGACCGTTGCGGAAAATGTGGCGCTGGGGTTGCAGTCCTCGCGCGGGCCAATGCTCGACCTGGACAAGGTATCAAAAAAAATTGATGAGTTGGGGCAAAAATATAGCCTCAAGGTTCAGCCCGACGCGCAGATATGGCAGTTGAGCGTGGGCGAACAGCAGCGCGTGGAAATTCTAAAAGCCCTCTACCGCGGGGCGCAACTGCTGGCGCTGGATGAACCCACCGCCGTGCTCACCCCGCAGGAAGTGACCGATTTTTTTAAGGTGCTGCGCCAAATGGCAGACAACGGGCACTCGCTTATTTTTATCTCTCACAAGCTGCACGAAATTATTGACGTGTGCACCCGCGTGACCGTGATGCGCGATGGCCGCGTGGTCAGCACTCACCCGGTGGCTGGCTCCACAAAGTCCATGCTCGCTGGAGAGATGGTGGGCCGCGAGGTGATTTTGGAATACGACAAGACGCCCTTCCAGCCCGGCGAACCCAAACTGGTGATTGACGGTGTGCGCGTGAAAGGCGACCGCGGGCAGGACGCGCTCAAAGATGTTTCGCTTACCGTTCATGCGGGCGAAATTTTGGGGATTGCCGGTGTGAGCGGCAACGGCCAGCGCGAACTGGCCGAGGCGCTGACCGGCCTGCGCCCAGTCACAAAAGGCAAGGTCACGGTGACCGGCCATGACGTGACCAGCGCCACGCCCGCGCAGCGCATCGCGGCGGGTCTGGCCGCCATCCCAGAAGAGCGCATGAAAGATGGCGTTGTGCGCGATTTTGGCGTGACCGACAATTTAATTTTGCGCGATCACGCCGGCCCGCCGTTTTCCAAGGCTGGCTTTTTGGATTTTGCGGCCATTGAGCACGAAGGCAAAAAACTGGTGGATGGCTATCGCGTAAAGACGCCAACCCTGACCACCCCCACCAAAAATCTGTCCGGCGGCAATATCCAAAAACTCATTTTGGCCCGCGAACTTTCTCGCAAGCCAGATGTGCTGGTGTGCGCCCAGCCCACGCGCGGCGTGGATATTGGCGCGAGCGAGTACATCCATCAACGGTTGCTGGAACAGCGCGAGCGCGGCATGGCAAACCTGCTGATTAGCGAAGACCTGGACGAGCTGCTGGCCCTCTCTGACCGCGTGGCAGTGATGTTTGAGGGCAAGGTCATGGCGGTGCTGGAACGCTCTGAAGCCACGCTGGAAGACCTAGGGCTGCTGATGGCGGGCGTGGTGCCATTTGCCATGCAAAAGCAGCCAGCTTAGCGTTTGGCTTTTTTAGTGGCGGCCTTTTTCGCGTTCTCTGCGGCGCGGTATTTCACAATTCTGCCAATCAAATCCAGCGGCAGCGGCTGGTTGATGGGAAACTGGACGGAGCCTTTTGCCCGCTGATAGACCGACAACTCCGGCTCAAACTCGGCTATGCCATTTGGGGTGGGGTAAAAGCCGATGTGATTTTTGTAGGCCGCAAAATGCACCAAATTGCCGTTTAGAAAAAACGTGGGCATTTGGTAGCTGATCTTCTCGGTCGCATCGGGCGCGGCGTTTTTAACCGCCGCCCGCACCTGCCCCAGCAATTTTTGCGTCTCTGCTGGGAAGGTGGCGATGTATTCGTCAATTGTGTTAAAGGTTTTCTTTTCGTCTGGCATAAAAATTTTCCTTCAAATTTGAAGAGTTGAGATGATCGCACAAAAGTTAAGAAGTCGGACTGCTTTCCGAGCGTGTCTTTGGCTTGCCCAAACTTTAGCCGCCCGACTTCTACACCTGTTTCACATTATCCAAACCTCTTATTTTTTCAAACTGGTCTTACGCAAAAAATCCCTTGAACGCACAGAATGGCGCGGCAGGGGCGAGGCACGCCCCATGTATTCCGAGTAATTCGTTAAAAGTGCTGATTGAAGCTGCTTCCTGCTCAAAAATGTTGCTCAAAAGCACATCTTAACCAAATTTTATTTACATAATTTCGCTCCTGTGTATCTGCGCTCCATCGGCAGCGGATGAATCCGCCGCCTAAACTTTAGAAAACCCGCTGACGCGGGTTAAAGGCGCCGACATAACCCGCAGGCGGGTTTCCTAATCGATTAGCCGCCGGATTTATCCGGTGGCGGCAACACGCGCACATCGCATCAGAGTGAATTATTCGGAATACATGAAGGTATGCCTCGCCCCTGCGACTAAACCTTCGGTTTATTTCATCATTTGCGCGCAAATCAAGGCCGTCATTCCCGCGCAAGCAGGAATCCATACCCAGCCAAACCAAAAACGCACTGGAATCCTTGTTCTCCGCAACTCATTTTGCGAGGTAGTTGTAGATTCCCGCTTGCGCGGGAATGACGGACATTACGTTAACCCATCCACAAAATTTTCTAACTGAGTTGCCACCTGATTTATCGGCGGCAACGGGCGCATATCTCATCAGAGTGATTTACTCGAAAATAAATGACTTCAACTTTATTTATATTTACGCCCGCGCTGATCCTTTGCGCGTTCATCTACCTGGGCAATGAGCGGGACGCCATAGCCGCAACTGGTCATGGTCTTTTCAACCCGCACATCAATCACCTGGCGGGCCTTGAGCGGGCGTTGGCCTTCGGGCGGCGCGGCATCCAGCAACTGTTTTGCCAGCGGTGATTCATCCAGCGAAACCACTTGAGCCGTGCCATACAACCGCACAATGGCCGCGTTGTCATCAAACGAACACACCATCAGCGTAATTGGCCCGCCCGCAGAGACATGCCGCGCGGTTTCGTTGCCGCTTCCGCTGTAATCCAAATACGCCACGCGGCGCGGGTCAATCACATGCAGCAGGGCGCTGCCCTTTGGCGAAAGATTCACCGGCCCCGCTCCCTCATCATTCCATTTCAGCGCAGGGTCTGCGCTGGCAACAAAGAAGATTCGCATCTGCGAAATAAGCGCGGCTTGTTCGGGTGTGATGTGGTCGTAAAAAGTTGCCATCTGCGCATGATACACAGGTTGGCGGGGCAAACCCGCGCCCGTTTACAATCAAGGCAGAGATGAAACTTGTCGTTGTTGGGCCAACCTGGCCGTTCCGGGGCGGGCTGGCGCATTACACCACCACTTTGGTGAGCGAGCTGCGCCGGACGCATGACGTGCGGTTGATCACGTTTATCAAGCAATACCCGCAATGGCTGTTCCCCGGCAACGTTTCGCCAGACCCATCCTCGGCAGAAAGCGCCCTGCAAGTAGATTGCGACCGCACGCTCATCCCGTGGAGTCCACTCACATGGCTAAATGCCGCAAAGATCATCCACGAGACAAAGCCAGACGCGCTGATTTTGCAATGGTGGACGCCGTTTTGGGCGCCCATTTGGCGGATGCTGGGGGCGGCGGCGCACCGTTCTGGGGCAAAAGTGGTGTATATCTGCCATCAGTTTATTGAGCCAGATGCCGGGCTGGGCGAATGGCTGGTGGCGCGAGAATCGCTGAAAGGCGGCGATGCGTTCATCACTCACACCGAAGAAGAATTTGTGATGGCCAAACGCGCCTTTATTGGCCGGGTGGTGAAAAGCGGTTTTTTACCCATCTACGATTCCTTTCACAAAACCGGCATCACCCGCGCCCAGGCCCGCCAGCAACTTGGTTTGGCGGATGAGGCCGGGCCGGCGATTTTGTTCTTCGGGTTCGTGCGGCGGTATAAGGGTTTGCGTTTCTTGCTAGAGGCGATGGCGCAAATGCAAGTTTCTGCAAAGTTGCTGATCGCGGGCGAGTTCTGGGAAGAAGAAAACGATTACCGCGCCATGATTGAGCGGCTGGGTTTGCAAGACCGGGTTCTCATCCACAACCGCTACGTGACCAACGAAGAAATTGAGCCGTATTTTGCCGCCGCCGATATTTTGGCCTTGCCGTATATCAACGGCAGCCAGAGCGCCATCAACATGCTGGGGCTGCATTACGGCCTGCCGGTGGTGGCCAGCGATGTAGGCGGCTTGGCAGAAACGGTGATGACCGGCGAGATGGGGCTGCTTGTGCCGCCATCTAACAGCGCGGCGCTGGCCCACGCGCTAGACAGTTATTTTCAAAACAATCTGGGCGATGGGTTTAGGCGCAGCATGAGCGCCCGCCGCGAGCAGTTATCATGGAGCAGATTAATAAAACTCATTGAAGATGTTTGCGCCGAACTGAAAGGCGCATCACCCACATGATGCAAGAGCCAGTATTCATTACCGCCATCATCCCCGTGTTTAACGAGCGCGATACCTTGGCCGAAATCATCGCCAGAGTAGAGCGCGTGCCGTGCATCCGCGAAATTGTGGTGGTAGATGACGCTTCAAAAGATGGCAGCGCCGATATTGTGCGCGAGATGGAGCGCGCCGGACGGATAAAGGCCAGTTATCACGCCAAAAACAAGGGCAAAGGCGCGGCCTTGCGTGAGGGCGCGCAACTGGCTACTCAGCCGTATGTTGCCATTCAAGATGCCGACCTTGAGTATGACCCGCGCGATTTTGAGGCGCTGGCGCAGGTGGCCGCCCGGAACAACGCCGAGGTGGTGTATGGCTCGCGGTTTTTGGGTGGAAAGCGCACCGGCATGTTGTGGTCGCACTATCTGGGCAACCGCTTTTTGACGATGGCGTTCAACATCATGTACGGCCAGCGCATCACAGACATGGAGACATGCTACAAAGTGTTTCGCACCTCGTTTTTGTGGCAAATTGGCATAGATAACGACCGCTTTGATGTTGACCCCGAGCTAACCGCCAAAATTGCCCGCGCTGGCGTGAGGATTTACGAAGCGCCCGTGTCTTACGAGGGCCGCCCGTATTTGGCTGGCAAAAAAATCCGCCCCCAAGACGCCCTAAAGGCGCTAAAAGCCTTGTGGCGTTACCGAGTTTGGAAGCCGGAAATTAAGAATTAAAAATTACAAATTACGAATTGGAAACGCGTTGCTTCGTAACTCATAATTTTTAATTTCCAATTCTTAATTCGCAACCGCAATCAGGCAGACCCAGTCCAAAATCGTCTTTTGCTCCACAAAGGTTAACCCGGCGTGCTGGATGGCCTCAATCACGGCCTCGGCTTGCGTGTCCAAAATACCGCTGAAAATGAAGAGCTTGCCCATGCGCCCCATGCCCGCGCCCAGCAGTTTGATGATGACCGGCGCGAGGATGTTGGCGATGAGGACATCGTAACGGCCTGTTTGCGGCGCGGAATCCCACGAGCCTTGCGCCACCGTGATTTCATCTGCCACGCCATTGACTTGCGCGTTTTCCTGGGTGGCGCGCACGGCCTCGGGGTCGGTGTCCACGCCATCCACCCGGCCAGCGCCCATCTTTTTTGCCAAAATGCTCAGCACGCCAGAGCCGCACCCAACATCCAGCACGCTTTGGCCGGGCTGAACGCGCTCTTCCAACGCCATGGCGCACATTTGAGTGGTGGGATGCAGCCCGGTGCCAAACGCCAAGCCAGGGTCCAGCGCCAGCACAATGTCATCGGGTTTCACATCCAGATCGGCCAGCTCCACCCAGGTGGGGCGGATGAGAATGCGCTTGCCAATGCGCAGCGGCTTGAACGACACTTTCCACGCCTCGGCCCAATCTTCTTGTTTTATTTCTTTGTAGGTGGGCATGGGGATGGGGCGGATCATGTTGAGGTAGCCCAACGCCTGCTCCACCGCGGCCCGCCGCGTTTCCAGCGTTTCATCCTGCGGCAAATATCCGCGCACCAAAACCTTCACCGGGTTGTCTGGGTCGTTGATGAGGCTTTGGCGCGCGCCTTCGGCATCCACCATCCAGCCATCGGCATCGGCCTTCCACTCGGTCTCCATCGGCCAGTCGCGCACCTGCTCCAGCGCCACACCGCCTTCCACGTGCGGGTAAATCGCCTCGCTAATCGCCTCGGCCAGTTCGGGGTCAGTCTCTATACAAAGTTCAATGTAATTCATAAAAAGGGTGAAAGGTGAAGGGTGAAGAGAGAAACTGTCACCCTTTTGCTTTTGTTTTCTTTACGATTGCAGTCAGAATTGCAATAAGTTAGTTACACTTGTCAATTAGTTCAGTTAATCGGCTTTCTGGAACAATTTCCGAAGCCGCCAAAAGCCGCAGCCAATAATGCGTTTCACGGGCTTCTTTGCAGGCAATGTAATACTTGGCTGTGAAGTCGGCGCGGCTTTGGCTGGCTTGTCCTTCCTCCACATTTGCGCCAATGGCAGTTGCAGAGCGCAAAAGCTGATTTGCCAACGTTCGGCTTGTGCCAGATGTTTGATCCAAAGCCATACAGAGTTTTACCACTCGCCGCGCAAACTCAAAAGTTCTTTGCGGAATATCTCGTTTTGGCTCGTCCATCTTTCACCCTTCACCCTTCACCCTTCACTCTTCTTGCTTCACTCTTCTTGCTTCACGTCGGCCAATGCCCAAGGCCTTCTCGCTCGACCGGGTAGCCAGAGTTCATCAAATGGCGCATCACTTCCTGGCCGTGCTCTTCATCGCGCACTTCCAGCACCAGCTCAATGCCCACCCGCCCCAGCGGGGCCAGGCGCATGGCGCGGCGATGAAATATCTCCACCACGTTGGCGCGGCATTGCGCCACCTCATCAATGAGCGGGGCCAGCGAGCCGGGCCGGTCGGACACGGTGAGCTTGAGCCAAATGTAGCGGCCCTGGCGCACCATCACTTGCTCAATCACGCGGGCAAGCAAGTTGCCATCAATGTTTCCACCGCTCAGCACCACGCTCACAATTTCGTTCTTCTCGGGTTTAATTTTTCCCGCCAGCAAAGCAGCCACGCCCACCGCGCCGCCGCCCTCCACCACCAACTGCGAATGGCTCAGGCAATGCACAATTCCGCGCGCAATTTCCTCCTCATCCACTTCAACCACATCATCCACATACTCTTTTATCAAAGGCAGGGTGAGGTCGCCCGGGCGCTTCACGGCGATGCCATCGGCGATGGTGTTAGACCGTTCGGCGGTGACGGGATGCCCCGCCGCCAGCGAAGGGCGGATGGAGCTGTTGCCCCCCGCCTGCACGCCAATGATCTTCACATCAGGCTTGAGCGTTTTGATCGCCACGCCAATGCCGCCAATTAAGCCGCCGCCGCCAATTGGCACAATCACACGGTTCACATCTGGCAACTGATCCAAAATCTCCAGCCCGCAGGTGCCCTGCCCCGCGATGATCTCCTCATCATCAAACGCATGAATGAGCGTGAGGCCGCGCTCTTGCACCAATTCGCGCACCCGCGCCGCGGCGTCATCAAAACTTTTGCCGTAAAGGATCACCTCTGCGCCAAATTTGCGCGTGGCCACCACTTTTGTAAGCGGCGCAAACTCCGGCATCACAATTGTGGCTTTTATGCCGCTGCGTTTGGCGGCCAGCGCCACGCCTTGCGCGTGGTTTCCGGCGGATGGGGCAATGACGCCCCGCGCCTTCTCCTCTGGCGAAAGGTTATGAATTTTGTTAAACGCCCCGCGCACCTTGAACGACCCGGCGGGTTGCACGTTCTCTGCCTTAAGGTAAACCTGCGCACCCAGCCGCGTAGAAAGCTCATCGGCTTGGATGATTGGCGTTGGGATCATGACGGATTTCAACACCCGCCGCGCCGCCTGAATGGATGAGATGTTCATTGCTTGTGCGGCGTATTGTACGCGCCGCATCGTCTACGTCTACGTTTACGTTTGCGTCTACGTTCACGTTTACGTTTACGTCTACGTTTACGTTTACGTTTACGTCTACGTTCACGTTTACGTTTACGTCTACGTTCACGTTCACGCCTACGTCTACGTCTACGTTCACGTTTGCGTTTACGTCTACGTCTACGTTTACGTTTACGTTTACGTTTACGTTTACGTCTACGTTTACGTTTACGCCTGCATTTACGTTTACGTTTACATCTACGTCTACGTTTACGTTCACGTCTACGTCTACGTTTACGTTCACGCCTACGCTCACGGTTGACGTGCGCGAAAACGCATCTGGGCTAGAATCCCGAT
>DAORUN010000073.1:13940-15863 GCA_035433205.1 Thermoflexales bacterium
ACGCCTACGCTCACGGTTGACGTGCGCGAAAACGCATCTGGGCTAGAATCCCGATTGAATGCAAACAAAACATCTCATCACATTAGAGCTGCCCAAAATTCTGGAGCGATTAGCGGGCTATTGCGCATTTTCTGCCAGCGAGACGCTGGCGCGCGCCCTGGCGCCATCTACCGAAATGGCCGAGGTGAGCCGCCGCCTGGCCGAGACCACCCAGGCCAAAGACGCGCTGGAAAAATTGGACTTGCTGGATGTGGGCGGGGCGCGAGACATCCGCGAGCGGGTGGACTTCACCAATCACGGGGGCGTGCTGGAGCCGCAGGAATTTTTGACGATACGCGACACGCTGGAGGCGGGCAAGCGCGTGCAGCGCACCTTGATGCGGTATAACGCGGTCTACCCCCAACTCACGGCCATCACCAATTTGATTGAGCCGTGCGCCGCGCTGGTGAACGAGATCAACCGCTGCGTGGATGATGGCGGCGAAGTGCGCGATAACGCCTCGCCGGCGCTGGCCTCTGCGCGGCGCGAGGTGCGCATTGTGCACGACCGGCTTTTGCAAAAATTGCAGCGCATGGTGGCCGACACAAACACCGCCACCTATTTGATGGAAAGCCTGGTCACCCAGCGCGGCGGGCGGTATGTCATCCCGGTGCGGGCGGATTTTAAGGGGCGCATCCCCGGCGTGGTGCACGACCAAAGCTCCAGCGGGCAAACATTGTTTATTGAGCCGCTGGCCACGCTGGATTTGAACAACGAATGGCGCGAGCTGCAACTGGCCGAGGCGCGTGAGCGCCTGCGCGTGCTCACCGCGCTCTCGGCGCAAGTGTCCGCCGATTCGGAACTCATCAGCCGAACGATTGACTGCCTGGCCCAGTTTGACCTGGCGCTGGCGAAGGCGAAATACTCCGAGGCGATACGCGGCACGGCGGCAGAAATTGTGAGTCGCGACAAAACGCCGCAAGGCGAGGCCGCGTTTATGCTGCGCCAATCGCGCCACCCCTTGCTAAACATGAACACCGCTGTGCCAATTGATGTGCATTTGGGCATGCGCGATGAGAATGGGCAAGAGAGTGCCCGCGTGCTGGTGATCACCGGGCCAAACACCGGCGGCAAAACGGTGGCGCTCAAAACGGTTGGCCTGCTGGCGCTGATGAACCAGTGCGGGCTGCACATCCCAGCCGAGCAGGCGCGGCTGCCCGTGTTTGAGGCGGTCTACGCCGACATCGGCGACGAGCAATCCATCGAACAAAGTTTGTCCACGTTTAGCTCGCACCTCACCAATCTTGTGGCGTTTTTGCCGCAGGTCACGGCGCAATCTTTGGTGTTGTTGGATGAGTTGGGCGCGGGCACGGACCCGGTGGAAGGCGCGGCGCTGGCGAGAGCCATCCTTGAATACTTGCTTCAATCCAACGCCTTGTGCGCCACGGCCACGCATTACCCAGAGCTAAAAGCGTGGGCGTATTTAACCGATGGCGCGGTGAACGCCAACGTGGCGTTTGACCATCAGACGCTGCGCCCGCTTTACAAGCTCACGGTTGGGCTGCCGGGTCGCTCCAATGCGTTTGCCATCGCCCGCAGGCTGGGGCTGAAAGGCGAGATTTTGGACGTGGCGGAAAAACTGATTGATGACAACCACGCCCGCACCGAGGATATGCTGGCCGAGATCGCGCGGATGTATCGGCAGGCCGAGGCCGCCCGCAACGCCGCCCGCCGCGCAGAGAACGAGGCCGAGAAACAGGCTGGCCGCATGAAGGCCCAGGCGCGGGATATTGAGAGCAAACGCGAGGAATTTGTGGCCCAGGCCCGCGAGGACGCCGAGCGCGAGGTGGAGAACCTGCGCGCGGAAATTCGCAAACTTCGGGCGCGGGTCGTGGCCGCCGGCGGCGCCCTCAGCCTGGAAGAGGTGAAACAGATTGAGAAAGA
>DAORUN010000074.1:0-9285 GCA_035433205.1 Thermoflexales bacterium
ACACCAACTTTTACGGCAACCTGGCGTATGGCATTCAGGCCGCCTCCAAAGTTTATTTCAACAAAAACGCGGGTGAGTTGAACCTGGCCGAGAGCGCCATGCTGGCCGCCATTCCGCAGTTTCCCAAGCAAAACCCGTTTGATTCGCCCAACGATGCCAAGACCCGTCAGGCGCTGGTGCTGGATTTGATGGTGCAAGGCACGAATTTGGGCATCCCCGGCTGCAAAGTAACGGCGCAAGCTGCTGAGGATGCCAAGCGCGAAACGCTAAAGCTGGCGAACATCGCCCAGCGGTTCAACATTGTCTCTCCGCACTTTAGCGTGTATGCCCGCGATTACGCCATACAGCTTTTGCAAGACCAGCTCGGCATTACGGAAGATGCGGCCACCGAGATGGTGAACCGCGGCGGCTTGAAGATTTACACCACGCTGGATTCGGATTTGAACGAGAAGATACGCCAAATTGCGGCCAACCAGGTGGCGCAACTGGCCGAGGCGAACAAGAAAGCCAACAACTCGGCGGTGGTGGTGCTTAAACCCGGCACAGGCGAAATTCTGGCGATGGTGGGCAGCATTGATTATTACAACGACGCGATTGACGGCAAGTTCAACGTGGCGACCGCCTTGCGCCAGCCGGGGTCGTCGTTCAAACCCATCACGTATCTAGAGCTGATTCGGCAGGGCGGGTCTCCGTCTACCATGTTTTGGGATGTGCGCACCACGTTTGACAGCGGCGGCGATCAGCCTTACACGCCGGAGAACTATGACCGCAAATATCATGGCCCGGTGCGCATGCGCGTGTCGCTCTCCAACTCATACAACATCCCGGCGGTAAAGGCGCTGGATGAGGCTGGGATTGGCAACGTGATTCGCACGGCGCACACGCTGGGCATTACAGATTTGGATCGCGGGCTGGATTTTTATGGCCTTGCGCTTACGCTGGGCGGCGGCGAGGTGAAACTGCTGGATATGGCGTATGTGTATGCCACCATTGATAACGGCGCGAGCATGGTTGGTGTGCCGCGCCCGAAAGCCGTGCGCAAGGCGGGCTCGCGCGAACTCGACCCAACACCCATCAACCGGATTGAGGACAAAAGCGGCAAGCTGGTTTGGGAATACAAACCGGCTACCAAGCCGAACTTGCTGGGGCCAAATAGCGCCCAATACACCTGGCTGCTCAAGAGCATTATGAGCGACCGCGCTGCGCGGCAGCCCGGTTTTGGCAGCGCCCTGGACTTGAAAGACCTGCGCACCGCGGCGGTGAAGACCGGCACGACCAACGACAACAAAGACAACTGGACGATGGGTTTTACCAACGATTACGTGGTGGGCGTGTGGGTGGGCAATACCGATAACACCTCGATGGACAGCACGGTGACCGGCGTGACCGGCGCGGCTCCCATTTGGCGGCAGGTGATGAACATGCTGCACGAGGGAAAACCCAACCAGGAGTTTAAGCGCCCGGATGGCCTTGTGCAACGCGCGGTGTGCGCCATTGATGGTTTGCTGCCAAACGGCGTGTGCCCCGCCATCAGCGAGTGGTTTGTGCCCGGCACAGAGCCAAAAGCGCAAAGCACAATTGTGCAAAAGTTCCCCATCAACAAAGAGACGGGCAAAATTGCCGTGCCGGGAACACCGCCAGACAAGGTGGAAGAAAGAGTGATGTATGTCTTCCCGCCGCAGGCTCAGGACTGGATCAACGGCTGGTCGGATAACGGTTTTGAGAGGACGGCCTACCCGCTGGCCCCCAACGAATTTGACACGCAATATGGCGGCACGGTGGCAACGGCAGATGTGGCGATCACCGACCCGCAAAATGGCGGCTTTCTCAGCCCGGACAAGATCAACGCCGAGAAGGGCGGGAACATTGAGATACGCGGCAATGCCAAGGGTGGCAACTGGGTGGCCTACAAAGTGTTTGTGGGCGCGGGGCTAAGCCCCAAACCAGAGCAATGGCAGCAAATTGGCCCAGACAAGGGCAACCAGGTGGACAACAACGTTTTGGAAAACTGGAATATCGCCGGGTTCGCGCCCGGCCCGTACACCATCAAAGTGCAGCGGGTGGAAAATGATGGGAACGTGACCGAGGCGTTCTCTCGCGTGACGCTGGATAATAGGCCGCCGAGCATTCGCATTGCCCAGCCGCTCCCTGGCGAGCATTTCACCGCGCCGGCGGAGGAATGGATTGACATCAACACCACCGTGAGCGATGACTTTGCGATTGACCGGGTGGAGTTTTTTGTGAATGGCGCGGATAAACCGTTTGCCACCAAAACCGCAGGCCCGTATAGCGTAAAGTGGACTATTCCGCCCGGCTCAAACGGCGGAATTTCAATCAAAGCTGTGGCGTATGATCGCGCGGGCAACAAGGCCGAAAGTCAATCGGTGGGCGTGACGGTGGCGTATAAAAAATAATTACGAATGAAAAAATTTGTAATTCGCAGTTGATTATGAAGATTATTCTTACTGGTTCCAACGGGCAATTGGGCACAGATTTGTGCAAGGCGTTAAAGGGCCATGATGTGGTCAAGACCGTTTTTGAGACGCTGGATGTGAGCGATGCCGCCGCCGTTCGCGGCCTCATCGCCAAAGAAAAGCCAGATGTGTTTCTGAACACCTCGGCGTTTCATCGCGTGGATGACATTGAGAGCGATGCGACGATGGCGTTTGCCATCAACGCGCTGGCCGCGCACAAACTGGCGCTGGCCTGCCGCGATGCTGATGTGGCGTTGATGCACATCAGCACAGATTATGTGTTTGATGGGGCCAAGCGCGCGCCATACGTGGAGAGCGACATCCCCAACCCGCTCAGCGCATACGGCGCGTCCAAGCTGGCGGGCGAATTGCTGATTCGCAACACGTGGCGCAAGCACATGATTATTCGCAGTTGCGGGCTGTATGGCACGGCGGGTTCGATGGGGAAGGGCGGCAATTTTGTGAACACCATGCTGCGGCTGGCCCGCGAGGGCAAAAACATCCGGGTGGTGAATGACCAGGTATGCACGCCCACCTTCACGCAAGACCTGGCCGCGCAAATCAACACGCTGATTGGCGCAAAACAATACGGCACATTTCACATGACATCGGACGGGTCTTGCACGTGGTACGAGTTTGCCGCGGAGATTTTTCGGCTGGCTGGCCTTGCGCCAAACCTGCAACCCGCCACCAGCGCCGAGTTCAACTTTCCGGCCACCCGCCCGCCGTATTCGGTGATGGAGAACGCGCACCTGAAACAGCTTGACCTTGACCATATGCGCCACTGGAAATTGGCGCTGGCGGATTACATGGAGGAATTGCGTAATAACTAATTACGAATTACGAATTACGAATGAGCAAGACTGCAAATTCGTAATTTGTAATTTGTAATTCGCAATTATTTTTTTTGAACGCCATTGAATTTGCCAACGTCTCAAAGCGGTTTCGCATGGAGCGAGACCGCCCGCGCTCGTTTCAGCAGGCGTTTGTCTCGCTGGTTCAGCGCAGGCAAAACGCAGAGAACGATGTGTTTTGGGCGCTGCGCGATGTCAGCTTCAACGTCAAGCACGGGCAAAGCATCGGGCTGATTGGTTCAAACGGGTCGGGCAAAAGCACCTCGCTCAAGATCATCGCCAAAATTATTCAGCCAACCAGCGGCGTGGTGCGCGTGAACGGGCGCGTGACGGCCTTGCTGGAGCTGGGCGCGGGGTTTCACCCGGAGCTGAGCGGGCGCGACAACGTGTTTTTGAATGGGGCCATGATGGGCCTCTCGCGCGAGGACATCACCCGCAGGCTGGATTCAATTGTGCATTTTGCCGAGCTTGAGGAATTTATTGACGTGCCGGTTAAGCACTATTCCAGCGGCATGTATGTTCGGCTGGGCTTCTCCGTCTCGGTGCATTTGGAACCAGAAATTCTTTTGGTGGATGAGGTTTTGGCCGTTGGAGACGCCTCATTTCAGCACAAGTGCATGGGGCGCATTGCCGACCTGCGGCGCAAGGGCGTGACGATTGTGTTGGTGACGCACGACCTGGGCGCGGTGCAAAATTTGTGCGAAGAAGCGGTATGGTTTGACAAAAGCGAGATGCGCGCCATTGGCAAACCCACCGATGTGGTGATGACCTATCTGCATGATGTGGCCCGCACGGATGAGGAAAAGAACGTCCCAGAACAAAAATTGCCAGAGCTGGCCGATGGCAAGCGCTGGGGCACGGGGCGGGTGCAAATTACAAAAGTGGAATTGCGCGATGCGTTTGACGCGCAGCGTACGGTCTTTCTCACCGGCAGCTCCATGCGTGTCAGGATTCACTATCATGCGGCGCAGCGGGTGAACACGCCCGTGTTTGGGCTGGCCGTGCATCACGCCAACGGGGCGCATGTCACCGGGCCAAACTCAAAATTTGATGGCTTGTATATCCCGTTTGTTCAAGGCGATGGCGTGATTGATTACACCATTCCGGCGCTGCCGCTGCTGGAAGGCCATTATTTGCTCTCGGTGGCGGCGGTGGATGAGGCTGGCAGCGCAACATACGATTATCATGACCGCGCGTATACGTTTGATGTGATGCCCGGCAAGACCAACGAACGATACGGGCTGGTGACATTTGGCGGAAGCTGGAAACTTGAAGAAGAACAGGGGCAACTCAGCACACAATACGAGCATTAACAGGAGGAAATCATGAACTTATTTGGCCGCAGAGACCAGGAAGATGAAATTCGCAAAATGGGGCGATTGCCGCCAGGTCAGGCGCTCACCAATCGCTTCCCCGTGCTGCATTATGGCAGCGTGCCGCGCTACGATCTAAAAACGTGGGACTTTCGCATTTTTGGCGAGGTTGAAGAAGAAAAGCGTTTTACCTGGGACGAGTTCAACGCGCTGCCAAAACGCAAAATCACGATGGATATTCATTGTGTGACCCGCTGGAGCAAATTTGACACAGAATGGGAGGGCATTTGGCTGCCCGATTTGATCAACCAGGGCATCATCAAACTAAAGCCCGCCGCCAAATTTGTAATTGAGCATTGCGAGCATGGCTTCACCACCAATTTGGACATTGCGCACTTCATGAAACCCACGACCCTCATCGCCACAAAGTTTAATGGCGAGCCGCTGGAGCCGGATCATGGCTACCCGGTGCGGGTGGTGGTTGGCGCGCTCAAAGACACCGCGCAAGATGTAGACACGCGCTACTTTTGGAAGGGTGGCAAATGGGTGCGCGGGCTGGAGTTCAGCCGAACCGACAAACCCGGTTTTTGGGAGCAGGCGGGGTATCACAACATCGCCCGCGTGTGGCCGGAAGAACGCTTTGAATAAAAACGCAGGGTGAAGGGCGAAATTTCAGTTTTCACCCTTCACCCTGCACTCTGCGCTCTTTTTTACATTTTCTTTGCCCGCAAATAAGCCTTGGTAAGCTCCTCGGCGATGGCGGGGATGATGGACAGCCCCAGCACAATCAGCCATTCCTGGCCGGTGAGGGGATGGGTGTTAAAGATGGGGTTGAGGAACGGCACAAACACCACCAGCAAAAGCAAAACCACCGAAAGCCCAACCGCCATCTGCATGTATTTATTGGTGAACACGCCCAGTTTGAACACAGAGACCCGCTCTGAGCGCACGGTGTAAGCGCGGAACAGCTCGCACAACGAGAGCGTGACAAATGCCATTGTCTCGGCGGTTTGCACATCCACGCCCTCGTAATTAAATTTCAGCAAAGAATAAATCACGGTATAGCCGGTAAGAGCCGGAACATGCCCCACCGTGAGATATAACCCAATCAAAAATGCACCCAGCACCGCGCCCGTTTGGGCAATGGTTTGCACGACGATGCCGAGGCGCATTGAACTGTTGACGATGGACTCGTTCTTGGGGCGCGGCGGGCGATCCATCACATCCGGGTCGCCTTTTTCCATCGCCAAAGCCAGCGCCGGGGCGCCATCTGTCAACAAGTTTAGCCACAAAAGCTGAATGGCAGTGAGCGGCATGGGCAGCCCGGCCAGCGTGGCCAGGAAAATAATCATCACCTCGGCCACATTGGATGAGAGCAGAAAAAACACAAACTTGCGGATGTTGGCGTAAATCACGCGGCCTTGCTCAATGGCGGCCACGATGCTGGCGTAATTGTCATCGGTCAGCACCATGTCTGCCGTGCCTTTTGCCACATCGGTGCCGGTAATGCCCATCGCCACGCCAATGTCTGCGCGTTTGATGGCGGGCGCGTCGTTCACGCCATCGCCGGTCATCGCCACCACCTCGCCATTGCTGCGCAGCGCGTCCACAATTCGCATCTTGTGCTCTGGCGAGACGCGGGCGAACACATCGGTGTTTTGCACCACTTCGGCCAGCTTTTTGTCGTCAATTTGGTTCAATTCCGTGCCAGTCATCACGTTGTGCCCGGGTTGCAGCAAACCAATTCCCTGGGCGATGGCCTTTGCGGTGTTGGGGTAATCGCCCGTGATCATCACGGTGCGGATGCCCGCGCCCCGCGCGCGTTCCAGGGCGGGCTTTACCTCTTCGCGGGCGGGATCAATCATGGCCTGCATGCCCGCAAAAATCAGGTCTTTTTCAACATCTTCGTGCGTGAACCCGCCGGGCACTTTCTCCACCGGGCGATAAGCAAACCCAAGCACGCGCAACGCTTGTTTGGTCATGGCATCGTTGGCGGCGGCCACCTTTTCGCGCATGTCATCGGTCATTGGCGCAACCTTGTCATCCAGTGTCTGATAACGGTTGCACAGCTTTAGCACTTCATCGGGCGCGCCTTTTACCACCACCACATCCCATGCCTTGCGTGTTTCATCGTAAAACGGAGAGATGTCTTCGACGCTGGGGCGGTGAATCTTGTGAATGGTGACCATGCGCTTGCGCCCGGAATCGAAGGGAATTTCCGAATGGCGTGGATACGCCGCGTCAAGGTCTTTTTGCGCCACGCCCGCTTTGGCCGCGGCGGCCAGCAGCGCGCCTTCGGTGGGGTCGCCCACGATGCGCAAGATGTTCCCGCCGTTCTCGTCCTCCACTTCCTCAATCACGGCGTCGTTGTTTAGCACACCCACCCAAAGCGCGGTGGTGAGGCCGGGGTTTTTCTTCAAGTCAATGAGAGTGTTGTTTTCTCTAAATTCTCCGGTTGGCTGGTATCCGCTGCCGGTTACCTCGACCAGTTTGCCATCCACCCACACGCGCGTGACGGTCATGACGTTTTGGGTGAGCGTGCCGGTTTTGTCGGAGCAAATCACGGTGGCCGAGCCGAGCGTTTCCACCGAGGCCAGCTTGCGGATGAGCGCGTGGCGGCGCACCATCTCGCGCATCCCCAGGGCGAGGCTGATCGTGACCACGGCGGCCAGGCCTTCGGGCACGGCGGCAATGGCCAGGCTGACCGCGACCATGAACGCCTCGACCATGGCATCTACCACGTGCGGGGTGAAGCCCTGCGTGAACACATTTGTGCGCACCAAACCCAGCGCAAACACAACGCCGCAAATCGCCAGCGCGGCGTATCCCAGCATTTTTCCCAGTTGATCCAGCCGATGCTGGAGCGGGGTTTCCTCGCTCTCCACCTGCTGGAGCATGTCGGCGATCAGCCCGAGCTGGGTTTTCATGCCCGTGCCCGTGACCACGCCGCGCCCGCGTCCATATGCGATGGTGGTGCCCATGAACGCGCTGTTCTTGCGGTCGCCCAGCCCGGCTTTTTCATCTGCCAGCGGGGTGATGTTTTTTTGCACGGGCACAGATTCGCCCGTGAGCGCGGCTTCTTCCACGCGCAGGTTAACCGCCTCTATCAGCCGAATATCTGCCGGGATGTAATTGCCTGCCTCCAGCAAAACCACATCCCCGGGCACAAGCTGCGGCGCGGGCACGGCCACGCGGTGCCCATCGCGCAGAACTTGCACTTCTGGCGCGGCCATTTTTTTGAGGGCAGACAAGGCTTCCTCGGCGCGGCTTTCTTGCACCACGCCCAAAATGGCGTTCAGCACCACAATCAGCATGATGGCGCCCGCCTCGACCCAGTCTCCGAGCAACGCCGAAATAACCGAGGCGACGATCAGCAGAATGACCACAAAGTTGTTCAACTGCGACAAAACCAACTGAAAAAATGAAGGCCGCGGTTTTTCTTTTAACTCGTTGGGGCCGTATTTTTGCAAACGCGCCGCGGCCTCGGTAGAGGTTAGACCGCCGTCGGTTGTGTCCAATCTTTTGAGCGCGTCGTGAGCCTCAAGCGTGTGCCATGGAACATTGGAATCTTGCTCAGACAGGCTGATGGTTGAACCGCTTTTTGGGGTCATTCGTTTTTCTCCATAAAAAGTTTTTTGATTTGAGTATTTATATCAGATACGTGTGCAAAATGCCACGCGAAAAAGAAGCCCGCTTGTTGGCGCTCATTTTCCTGACACGCACCATCAAAAATGAGGTCAATGACGCCGTTTGCGTTTCGCGTGTGGTTGAATACACCCCATGAGCGATTTCTCGAAATACCCGCAGGCGCTGCGCGAGGTTCTGGAAATGTTTGAGGAGAACCCCGGCGAGCGCACCGCCATGCTGATCGAATACTCGGATCAGTTTGTGTCTGCGCCCGCCAGCGTTGCGGCCAAACCCTATCCAGAAAGCGCGCGGGTGCCGCATTGCGAGAGCGAGACTTTTGTGTTTATGCAGCCTGAGCCAGAGGACCGCCTGAAGTTTTTTTACGCGGTGGAAAATCCGTTTGGCGTATCGGCGCGGTCGTTGTGCGCCATTTTTGACCAAACCATCAACGGCCTGCCCGCCCAGGAAATTGCCGCCATGCCCATTGAGGACATTGTGCCCACGCTGTTTGGCAAAACGGTTTCGATGGGAAAGGGGCAGGGCTTGCTGGGCATTGCGGCCATGATGAAAGCCAGGGCGCAGGGATTTCTAAAAAGCAAGGCAGCGGGGTAAATTTGACGGAGGACGGAAGACCGAGGACGGTTTGGCCGTCTCCCGTCTTTCGTCCTCCGTCATTTATCTAACACTCTTCATCTATCCTCAACTCTCGTAAACAATGGATCAACAACCTGAATTTCGCGCTCCCTCTGCCAGTGAGCGGCTGGAGCTGATTGCGCAATTGCGCTCGGCGGTGGCAAGTGTGATGAACGTGAGCGGCTACCGCTTTGCCGATAACGGTCAACTTGTGCTGAGCGGCACGTTCAATCAACCGCTGGACAAAGTGTATAAACCCCTGCGGGCAGCCGCCGAAAGCGCGGGGTACATGCCCTGGCTGCGTGATGGCGAAAATGGGAAATACGATGTTTTTCTCACGCCGGGCGTCATCCCAAAACAAAAAATAAATTACCGCACACCGCT
>DAORUN010000074.1:9385-12592 GCA_035433205.1 Thermoflexales bacterium
GTGCCGCTCATGTTCGTGGGCTATTTGCTCTCGCATGTTGGCCTTGTGCCCGATGGAGCCATGACATTTGGCGATTCGCTGCTCACCCGTTTGTTTAGCATCATCACATTTGGTCAGGCGTATCCGGCAAACGGCATGGATATTTACCTGCACCCGATTGGATTTGGCGCGTGGTTTGGCTTGTTCATCACGGGGATCAATCTTTTGCCGGTGGGGCAACTGGATGGCGGGCATGTGGCGTATGCGATTTTGGGTGAGAATGCGAAGTATCTGGGCTACGCCGTGATCGCCGTCATGCTCATCCTCGCCATCACCGTCTCGCAGGGATGGCTGCTTTGGGTGGCGCTGCTTTTGCTGTTTGGGCGCAGCCACCCGCCTTTGCTAAACCAGGCGGCGAAGTTGGAGCCGCTGCATTACGCGCTCGCCATCGCCGGGCTGCTTGTTTTTATTCTTACGTTTGTGCCAATGCCGATGTAAATATGACGGAAGACGGAAGACAGGAGACGGTTTTGTGTTCGTCTCGGATTTTCCGGGTTTCATCTCTTCTTGCAAAATGGACAAAATCTACTCTCGCCACGCCGTGCTAGAAAGTTTGCGGGCCAACCGGCGCAAGTTTCATCGCTTGCTGGTGGCCGATGGGGTGAAGGATGCGCCAGTGATCCGCGAGATCGTAAATCTGGCGGGCAAGCGCGGCCTCGCCGTGAGCGCCATCCGCCGCGAAATGCTGGATGAAAACGCCCAGGGCGTGACGCTGGAGGCGAGCGCCTTCCCGCTGTGCGATTTGAGCGATATTCTGGCAAAAGCCCAAAGCAAAAACGAGCCGCCTTTGATTTTGATGCTGGACGCGGTGCAGGATGTGCACAATTTTGGCAACCTCATCCGCACAGCAGAGGCGGTGGGCGCGCACGGGCTGGTGATTGGGCAGCATCGCAGCGTGGGCGTCACACCCGCGGTGGTCAACGCCTCATCGGGCGCGGTGGAGCACATGCTGGTGGCGCAGGTGGTGAACCTTGCGCGGGCGGTGGATGAGTTGAAGCAAGCCGAGGTCTGGGTGGCCGCGCTGGCGGGCGATGACCCGCGCGCGCAGGAAATTTATCGGGTGAATTTGAAGGGCGCGCTGGCTTTGATTGTGGGCAGCGAGGGCGAGGGCGTGAGCCGCTTGTTGCGCGATAAAAGTGATTTTGTGCTGCGCTTGCCCATGCGCGGGCAGGTCGCCTCGCTCAATGCCTCGGTGGCGGGCGCAGTGGCAATTTATGAGGCGTTGCGGCAACGCGGGTAGAGTGAGCGCCAATGTCATCTGGCTGTATCTGGCTGTTCCCAAATTCACAAAGTTGACGCGCGGCGTATAACGCATACAATCGGTCTTACCTTAACCGGAGAAATCACAAAAATGTCCGATAAAGAAGCAGCACCTATTACCGAACTCGCCGAAATTTATCTGCCTTCGCAGGTTGTGATTGACCGCGCCCGCATCAAAGACCGCGACGCCGCCATGCGCATCGCGCATCACGACCCGGAGGATTTTTGGGCGGCCCAGGCCGACAACCTGGATTGGTACAAAAAGTGGGACAAGGTTTTGGATGATTCCAACAAGCCGTTCTTCAAGTGGTTCTCTGGCGGCAAATTCAATATTGTGCACAACGCGCTAGACCGGCACATGACCACCGCCCGCCGCAACAAAATTGCCTACATTTGAGAAGGCGAGGATGGCAGCCAGCGAAACGTCTCTTATTTTGAGTTGAATCAAATGGTGAGCAAATTTGCCAACGTGCTCAAGAGCAAAGGCGTGAAGAAGGGCGACCGCGTGACGATTTACATGGGGCGCGTGCCAGAGTTGCCCGCCGCCATGCTGGCCTGTGCCAAAATCGGGGCCATTCACTCGGTGGTGTATGGCGGCTTCTCGGTCGAGGCGCTTCGCGGGCGCATTATAGATTCGCAGAGCGAGGTTCTTGTGACCTGTGATGGCGCTTATGTGAACAACAAAGTGGTGGAGCTGAAGGGCATTGTGAACGACGCGCTGGCCGAGGAAACCCCGATCAAGAGCGTGATTTGCTTTAAGCGCACGGGCAAAGATGTGGTGATGGTCGAAGGCCGCGACACCTGGTGGCATGATGAAATAGCCGCCGCCAGCCCCAAATGCGAAACCGAACAAATGGACGCGGAAGACCCGCTTTTCATCTTGTATACCTCTGGCTCAACCGGCAAACCAAAGGCGCTTTTGCACACGCACGGCGGCTACGCGGTGTATGGATTCACAACTTTTACATGGGTGTTTGATATTCAAGATGAGGATGTGTGGTGGTGCGCCGCCGACCCCGGCTGGATCACCGGGCACACCTATATTGTGTATTCGCCGTTGATGGCCGGCGCGACCAGCGTGATTTACGAGGGCGGCCCGGCGTATCCCGCGCCAGATCGCTGGTGGAGCGTTGTAGAGCGATACGGGGTGTCCGTCATGTATTGCGCGCCCACCGGCATCCGCGGCCTCATGCGTTTTGGCGCAGAGTGGCCTAAGAAACACGATCTCACATCGTTGCGCTTGCTTGGCTCGGTTGGCGAACCCATCAACCCAGAGGCGTGGAAGTGGTTTTACGAGAACGTGGGCGGCTCGCGCTGCCCGATCATGGACACATGGTGGCAAACTGAGACGGGCGGCTTTATGATCACGCCGTTCCCGGTCACGCCGCTCAAACCGGGCAGCGGCACGTTGCCGTTCCCCGGCATCCGCGCCCAAATTGTGGATGAAAACGGCGAACCCGCCAAAGTGGGCGAGGAAGGCTATCTCACCATTCTCTCGCCCTGGCCTGGGATGGCTCGCACAATTTATGGCGACCCCGCGCGATACGAACAAACCTACTGGTCGCGGATGCCCGGCCGTTACTTCACGGGTGATAGCGCCCGCATGGATGCCGATGGCTACTTCTGGATCATTGGTCGCGTGGATGACGTGCTGAAAGTGTCTGGCTACCGGCTGGGAACCGCCGAGATTGAGAGCGCGTTGGTTTCGCACCCGGCGGTGGCCGAGGCGGCGGCCATTGGGCTGCCCCACGAGGTGCGCGGCAACGCCATTTACACCTACGTGATTTTGCGCCAGGGCGTTGACCCCTCGCCCGAACTGTCTGAGGAACTTCGCATGCACGTGGGCAAAGTCATGGGCCCCATCGCCCGCCCAGAGAAAGTGGAGTTTGTGGCCCGCCTGCCCAAAAC
>DAORUN010000074.1:12692-15454 GCA_035433205.1 Thermoflexales bacterium
AACTGGGATGTGGCGCGGGCGCTTATTCGCGAGTTACCCGAAGAGCCGCAAATTGTTGAATTTGAGACGGAGGACGGAGGACGGAGGACGGCTGAAAAAGGTCCTTCGCCCATCGGCCTCCGTCTTTTTGTTGGCCCCTGGTCTGCTTTGGCTGATGGGTCTGATTGCACCGGCGATGTTCTGATTGAAGGGTTTGGCTGCGAATTGCCAGCCATTACCCAAACCCAAGTAAAAACCCGCGTGAGCACGGGTGCGCCTAAGCCGCTTTGGATCAACCTCGAATACTTCACCGCAGAAAAGTGGGTGGAAGGCTTTCATTTGCGCTCTGGGTTTGACCCGCCCACTGGCTGGCGGCGCTGGTTTTTCTTCCCCAGCTTCCCTGGTCGTTGCGGCGGGTTGATACGAGAGCGAAGCATCAGCGCCCGGAGCGGTCTGCCCAACTTGTTGGGACGCACTCCGGGCGCTGACTTGCGCATCCTCTGTTTCGCCTACGCCAACGCGCCATACGCGGCGTGGCTGAATGGGTTACGCGAGGCCAGCGCCCAACCCATCCACCTGCTTTTGTGCGGGGAATACACGCAAAAGGCTGTCATTCTCGCGAAAGCGGGAATCCATAACGCGCCAAACAAAGAACCCGCCAAAGCACGGAAAGAAATGGTCATAGATTCCCGCCCGCGTAGGAATGACATAGAGTTAATGGCGGGGATGACGGCTGAAACTGTGCCTTTTCTCTCTCAGCCCAATTTTGATGACCTGCTTCGCAGCGCGAATATGCTTTGGGTGCGCGGCGAGGATTCGCTGGCGCGGGCGTTGTGGAGCGGGCGGCCATTCATCTGGCAGTTGTATCCGCAAGAAGAAAATGCGCATCATGCCAAACTGGAGGCGTGGCTGGAAAATTACGCCGCGCCGTTCTCGGTGGAGTTGCGCGAGGCCCTTGCGGATGTTCACCGCGCATGGAATGGCGCGGCGGATGCGGATTCCATCAAGCCAGCCCTGCAAAAATTGATGGCGTTTTGGCCGGAGTGGCAGGCCGCCGCCCGCGCGCGCAGCGATGAACTGGCTAAATTGCCAGATTTAGCCGAAAATCTTTTGCGATTTGTAAACAAGTCTGACCGCTCCGAACGATCAGACCCGTAGACGATTTTCTGCATTAAAATAGCCCCCGATGAAAACAGCGCAAGAACTTAGAAACGGAAATGTATTTTTGGTAGACGGCAAACCAATGGTTGTCGTTAAAAGCGAATATAGCAAGGGTGGGCGCGGGGCGAGCATGGTCAAGATGAAATTTCGCAGCCTGCTCACCGGGGCCATGAACGAAGAAGTGTTCAAGGCCGATGTCAAATTTGAGGACATCGTGCTGGATCGCAAGGACACGATTTTTAGCTACAAGTCTGACCACATGTTTGTGTTCATGGATGATGAATACAACCAGTATGAGGTGGATGAGAACGCCATGGGCGATGCACTCAACTTTGTGGATGAGAACACGCCGGGTGAACTGGTGTTTTACGAGGGGCATGTCATTGCGGTGGAGTTGCCCCCAACCGTGATCTGCGAGATTGAATACACCGAGATCGCCGCGCGTGGCGACACATCTGGCAAGGTGACCAAGCCCGCCAAGCTCAAAGGCTCTGGCTACGAGCTTCAGGTGCCCGCGTTTTGCAATACCGGCGACAAGATTGAAGTGGATACCCGCACAAACGAGTATCGGCGCAGAGTGTAAGAGATAACGTGTGATGTGTGACGTGTAAACAAAAGCAAGATTTGCGTATTACACGTCACACATTAGACTTCCCCGCATTTCAAATATCGTATCATTGGCCGGGTGGATAACGGAACCTCAACGAGCGATTCATCCTTTAACGCGGTCAATGCCCTGCGCGGTCTCATCAAGACCATGCGCCCCAAACAGTGGATCAAAAACCTGTTTATTTTTGCGGCGCTGGTATTTGATGGCAAACTCCTCAACCTGTCTTATTTCACCGCCACCCTGATTGGGTTTGGCGCGTTTTGCCTGATCTCCTCATCGGTGTATCTCATCAACGACATCGCCGATGTGAACGCCGACCGGCAACACCCCAAAAAGAAAAACCGCGCCATCCCGCGCGGCGATTTGCCCATCCCGCTGGCATGGGCGGCGGCGGGCGCCATCACTCTGATTGCGCTGGGCGTGGGTTTTACTTTGAACACCGGCTTTGGGCTGGTGCTGCTGGCCTACTTTGCGCTCATGCTGGCCTACACGTTCAAACTTAAGCACATGGTCATCCTGGATGTGCTGCTCATCGCCGTTGGGTTTGTGCTGCGCGTTGGCGCGGGCGTGCCGCTGGTAGATGCCGAGCGTTTTTCCCCGTGGATGTTTGTGTGCATGTTTTTGCTGGCCATGCTGCTGGGGTTTGGCAAACGCCGCCAGGAAATTGTGGAGCTGGGCGGCGGCAACGCCACCCGCGCCATTTTGGATGAATACAACATCGAGCTGCTCGATCAGATCATCGCCATCGTCACCGGTGGCGTGATTGTGGCGTATGCGTTTTACACCTTCTCCTCGCCCGCCATCCCAGACAACCACGCCATGATGGCCTCCATCCCGTTTGTGGTGTATGGCTTGTTCCGCTACTTGTATTTGGTGCATGTGAAGGGGCAGGGCGGCGCGCCCGATGAGATTGCCCTCACCGACCGCCCCATGCAAGTAGACATCATTCTTTGGGGGCTGGTGGTGGTGGCCGCGTTTTACGGGCCAAAATTTTTGGGGAAATAACCAAGGT
>DAORUN010000075.1:0-15174 GCA_035433205.1 Thermoflexales bacterium
AGGTCGAGGTAGTCTTGTCTTGTGTGCGTCATGGCTTTTGTTGTGGGGGAGTTTAGCAGTTTTTATGACGATGGCCGATAGACGATGGACGATCATGCCACCATCGTCTATCGTCTATCGTCCATCGTCCGTGATCTGCCCCATCTTCCCCGTCTCATACCCGCCCAGGGCATGCACCCGCTGGGCAAATAGCGAGTCTCCGATAATTTAGTTAAATTAAGTTGACCAACATCCTACAAATCATCATCTAATTTTTCAGTCAGAGGGTCTTTTGTATTCAATTCACGAAAATTGTTTTTTGTGAGTTCGTTTTTTTTATGAAAAACTTTTTGTACTCTTCGGGGCGTTGAGCCTGAAAAATAGACATCAATTTATTGATCAACTCGCGGCGTTCGCAGTATTGGATAAGACTGCTGGCTAGTTGTTCTTTTGAAGGATCAGTGCCAGCAGATTCATCATAAACTTGTGGAAAATAGTCAAATACTAATTCCATTAACTCATCCCTAGAAAATGAACGATTAATATAGTCGCGAATCGCATATTTTGTGTCTACTGATCTTTTGTAAACGTATAAATCTCGTAGTTTTTCCTTCAAACGGACACCAAAAAAATGCATATCTTTCTCAGAATAACTTAATAACACAAAACTTTTTAAGAGAAAAGCAAACTTTGAGTTTGCACTTTCATTACTGGAAATAATAATTAGCTGCTTGCCTGATGCATATGCCACGCCTAATTCAAAGTATACGTTTTCTGTCGATTCTGAAATATCTGCTATCACAAAATGACACCTCTCTATTGCCGCCTTAATTTGTTCAAGCGCAGAGCCATCACTAGCTTGAAATTCCCTAGAAGTTATAAAACTTAAGCCTATTTGATGTAATATATTTGTGATCTCTTTTAGTAATACTGGATTTTTATCGCTTACCGCCAAATAACAAATGCCAATCGTTTCGTTGGGCTTCTCAGTAGATATTTGTGATGAGGATAATTCTGGTATATCAAATGAAAAAGCCGAAAGTGATAGTTGTAATTCCTTCCTTGTTTCATTAGTATTAGCACCTAAAACAATTGAGGGTATTCCTGCATCAGTTAGAACATTTTTAGTCGTAAAGTCTATGTCTTCTGTGGTAACAAACACAAGGATTGGTGGTAATTCATCATTGAAATTGGGGAGTGAATTAGCCAGAGCTTGCAATTCAAGAACCCACGAAAGCCCTTTTTTTATCAGAGGATTTCGTAATTTTAGTTCAAAATAAATTTGGCGATTATTTTTTGAACGCGCAATGACATCTACACCAATATCACGCAAATTAGGATTGTTACCAGAAGATACATAAGGAAATATTTCTCTTAATTGTTCTTCTAGTTTTTTTTGCGTTTTGTAGTGAATTATTTCAGTGTCGCTCATCTCTCCTCCGAAATTATCCAATTTAATTGGTCGTCATCAAGCAAAGTCCATTTTTTCCACATCTGCCACATCGTTGAAAGTATTAAAGCAATAAAGCCTGCTATTGACTCTTGAAAAAACTGTGTCAACCAAAAATTGGAAATTAATATAAGAATAGCACTTATAGCTAGGGTGGGGGCATTTATCCCGATAACCTCAATGATAGCCTTGTATTTGCTTTTTGAAATGGAAATTCCCCGAAAATATCCTTTAAAGTCAGAAGTTGACTTTATCTCAACTTCAAAATCAACTTTTATTTTTAGCTTATGAAAATTGTTGTTTAGCACTTGAATTACATGTTTTGCACTCCGGACTAAATGCCCTTCGTGGGTATTTTCAATATAAATCTCAAAAGATCTTGAATCCAGCCACAAGAATCTTGCACATGAACCATGTGCAGGTACACAAATATAGTCGCTATTCTTATAAATGGCCTCAAGCATACGGTTCTGAGGCCTTGAGAATATGTCAAGGATATTTTCAGGAATGGCATTTGGATACGAATCCTTCAATATTTTTACAAAATCCTCTGGACGGTTTATATCTCCGTTTGATAGAGAAACGTGTATAACAGCAATCATATTTATCAATGAGTATATAAATAACGGCTTTTATATGTGATTGATTGATTGAATTTTTTGGAAACAGCTTCGTATCAAAACCCGGCAAGTCATATCTTATTTCTGCTGCTGTTAAATAATAGTATGAGTTTAGCAGGATTTTGTAGTGGATATAGAGGGTTTCAACTTGCCTAAATAAACTCTTCACCCTTCAAGCACCACGCCCATCTTCCCCGTCTCATACCCTCCCAGCGCCTGCACCCGCCGCGCAAACGCCGGATCGCGGATGACCTCCAGCATGGGTTGGAGCAAATCGCTCTCGTAATGTTCCACCGGAATGATGAGATCGTAACGCTCGTTGAACAGCGGCACAAAATCCAGCTCAAGGGCGCGGGCGGCAGCCAAAATGCCAAGGCCGCAATCTGCCGCGCCGCTTTTGACTTGTGCCGCCAACGCCAAATGGGTGTATTCGGCGCGGTCATACCCCGTAATTTGGCGCGGGTTTATGCCGCGCTTCTTGAGTTCAAAATCCAGCAAAGCCCGCGTGCCCGCCCCGCGCTGGCGGTTGACAAACGTCATATCGGCGCGGGTCAAATCTTCCAAGGTGTTCACGCGCTTGGGGTTGCCGCGCAGCACAATCAGGCCTTGCACGCGGTTCACAAAACCCATCACCAAAACCCGCACCCCAAACGGTGCCAGCAGTTGCGCGATGGCGTTGGTGTTGTATTCGCCCGCGCGGTCGCCGTCCTCGTTTAGCAAATGCGACCCGGCAAAATGGGCCTCGCCGCGCTGGAGCGCCATCAACCCGGAGTAGCTGCCCACGTGCGCGCTGGAAAGCCACACCCGCCGCCCGCGGATGGCCGAGCGCCGCGCCAACTCATCGGCCAGCACGTCCAGCGTCATATCGTGTGAGCCAATCGCCAAAATTGTGTTGCGCACCTTGTTCGGGTCGCCCATCAACTCCACGTCCACCATCTCTCCGGCGTGATGGCCCTCCTTAAAGCGCGGGATGGTCACCACCCCATCGGCTTTAACCAGCGAAGTGATCACGCCCGCGCCGCCGCTGAGTGGCGTGGCGATGGCCGTTTGCCCAACCTGGCCCACCGTGACGCGCAAAAACTCGTCATCTCCCATCGGCGAGACCACTTTGCGCGCCAGCTTGGCCTGAATGTGCGGGCGGGCGGGCGCGACCTGCCCCTGCCAGCGCAAAATAAGCGGCAGGCACAGCAGTTCAAACGTCACCGCCGCCGAGACGGGGTAGCCCGGTATGCCCGCCAGCGCCTTTTGCGCCGCGGCCAAAATCACGGGGTGTCCGGGGCGGATGGCGATGCCATGCACATAGATTTTGCCCACCTCCGCAAACACCCGCGCCGTAAAATCCTGGCTGCCCGCAGATGACCCGGCGTTAACCACGATCAGATCGTGCGTTTTCATCGCCTCCAGCACGGTTTGTTTTATTTTTTCCTGGTCGTTGGGGTGGATGGGGTAGCGGGTCACCTCCGCGCCTGCTTCCTCGGCCAACGCGCCCAGCACCAGCGAGTTGTACTCGATAATTTGCCCCGCCTGCACTGGCACACCGGGCCGCACCAGCTCGTTGCCGGTGGGGATGATCGCCACGCGCGGGCGGCGATACACAGTTACGCGGTCATGCCCGCTGCCCGCCAACGCGCCCAGGTCTTGCGGGCGAATGCGGTGGTTGGCCGCCAGCACCAGCTCGGTCGCGACCATGTCCTCGCCCATTGGCCGGATGTATTGCCACGGCGCGGCGGGCGCGATGATCTCAATCGCATCGCCAATCACTTGCACGTTTTCCACCATCACCACCGCGTTAAACCCCTGGGGGATGGGATCGCCGGTATCCATGTAAACAGCTTGCTGGCCGATGGCGAGTTGTTTTGGCGCGGTCTCGGTCGCGCCGCGCGTGTCTTCCGCGCGGATGGCATACCCATCCATGGCGCTGGCGTGGTAATGCGGCGAACTCAGCCGCGCCCAGACCGGCTCGGCGGTCACGCGGCCATTAGCCTGCTCCAGCGGCACGCTCTCGCTCCCCAGCGGGGTGAGCAGGTTGCGCTCTTCCAGCGCGGCGTGCCACGCCGCTTGCGCCTCGCCCAGCGGAATGTCGTGCAGGTAGATGTCGGGGTTTTGCATTGTTGATGAGTATAGCGAAAGAGCCCAAAGGTCTTGCCCGGTGGTAATCGGGGCGAGATCTCTAGGCTCTGATTGCGCAACCAAAGTTATAATGTGGTCACATCGCAAAATCGAAATGACCACATCACACAAAAAGACCCGCGCGGGGCGCAAAAAATCGGTAGGCATTCGCGAGCTGAAGGCGCAAGCCTCGGCCATCGTCACGCACGTGAGCGAGACCCACGCCACGTATGAGGTGACACGGCGCGGCAAGGTGGAAGCGCTCATTGTGCCGGTGGATGTTGCGCCAAATGCAGAGCTTGTTCTAAGCGATGCGGCGTGGAGTGATTTTCTCGCTCTGGCGCGTGAGCTTTCCAAACTCAAAACCGAGAAATCAGCATTGGCAGAACTTGAGGCGATGAGGCGATAACTTGCAAACAATAACCATTGATGCCAGCGTATTTGTAAGCGCGGTTAGAGCCAAAGAGCCGGATCACGAAAATAGTTTGGCGTGTTTAACTCAAATGCGCCAAACATCGGTTCGGCTGTTTTTGCCCACCCTTGTTCTGGCGGAGGTTGTCGCCGCCCTGAGCAGGACAGGTTTTACCGAGGAAAATGCACTGGCCTTCGCTTTGAGAATCGCAAAATTGCCAAATATCACGTTTATTTCGCTGGATGAGGCGTTGGCGCGCGAAGCCTCGGCGTTGGCCGCGCGGCACAAATTGCGCGGCGCGGATTCCATCTACCTTGCCACCGCCGCGCTGGTGGGCGCAACGCTGATTACGCTGGACAACGAACAACGCAAGAGAAGCACTGAAATAGTCAACGCCATATCTCCGCGAGATTTTCTCAACCTTTCAGAATCGCAATGACCACCCTCAACATCACCGCCGCCGGATACACATTCTTGGCAAAGCTGGAAACCGAACGCGCCCCGCACACATGCGCGGCGTTTGCAAAATTGCTGCCCTACGCGCAAAAAATTATTCACGCCCGATGGAGCGGCGAGGCGTGCTGGGTGCCGCTGGGCGAGTTTCAACTGGGCGTGAGTTTTGAGAACGCCACCAGCCATCCGGCGCCTGGCGAAATTTTGTTTTACCCCGGCGGGTATAGCGAAACCGAGATTCTCTTTCCGTATGGCGCGTGCTGCTTTGCCAGCAAACTCGGCCAGTTGGCGGGCAACCACTTTCTCACCATCATCGAAGGCAAAGAAAATTTACGCGCCTTGGGTGAGCATGTGCTGTGGCATGGCGCGCAAGAGATTGTGTTTGCGAGATAACACCAGAGCCATTTCGCCATCAAAAACAGACAAAAGAGGCGCCGAGAAAAAACTCTCAGCGCCTCTTTTTTGGCGAAAGATCAAATGCCGGGGTGACTTAGCACATCCAATCCGGCATGAATGTCTCTACTCCTCGTCTGGCGCTTCGCCGTCGTCCTCGCCCTCTTCGGGTTTGGTGACCGGCGCGGCTTTGGTGGCCGTGCCGCTGGCAATTGTGCCGCGCACAAGCTTCTCAATCTTGTCTGCGGCTTCGGGATGCTCGCGCAAATATGCCTTGGCGTTGTCGCGGCCCTGGCCCAGGCGCGTCCCCTCAAACAGCAGGAAGGTGCCGCGCTTTTCCACCACGTTCAGATTGGTGGCAACGTCCAGCATGTCGCCAAGCTGGCTGATGCCCTCGTTATACATGATGTCAAAGCTGGCCTCGCGGAAGGGCGCGGCCACCTTGTTCTTGGTCACGCGCACGCGGGTGCGGCTGCCCACCACCTCGCCACCCACTTTGATGGTTTGCTCGCGGCGCACATCCAGCCGCACGCTGGCGTAAAACTTCAGCGCCATGCCGCCGGTGGTCGTCTCTGGGTTGCCAAACATGATGCCGATTTTCTGGCGCAACTGGTTGGTGAACATGACCGAAGTGTTGGTCTGTTTGATCACGCCCGCCAGCCGCCGCAGCGCTTTGCTCATCAGGCGTGCCTGCATACCCGGCTGCATGTCGGTGATCTCGCCCTCAATCTCGCCCTTGGGCACCAGCGCCGCCACCGAGTCAATCACCACAATATCCACTGCGTTGGAGCGAATGAGCTGCTCGGCAATGTCAAACGCCTGCTCACCGGTGTCTGGTTGAGAGATGAGCAGGTTGTCCACATCCACGCCGCATTTGGCCGCGTAGCTGGGGTCCAGCGCGTGTTCCATATCAATGTAAGCCGCTGTGCCGCCCTTGCGTTGAGCCTGCGCCACAATATGCTGGCAGATGGTGGTCTTGCCAGATGACTCCGGGCCGTAAATTTCACTGATGCGCCCGCGTGGGATACCGCCCACGCCCAGCGCAATATCCAGCGCAAGCGAACCGGTGGGGATGACCTCCACGTTCATGTGGGTGGCCTGCCCAAGCCGCATCACAGCGCCATCGCCATGCGCTTTTAGAATGGACGCAAGCGCGATATCGAGCGCCTTCTTTTTGCCGTCTGCTGGTGCCATTTGCTTTCTCCTTTGTTGTGTCCGGCCTTTTTATTTTTGGCCGATGTATTCTCTTGGAACGTTTGTTCTATTCTATCAGGTTTTGCGAAATACGCAAGTGCTTTCTCAGATTTGCCAAAACAAGATGAAACTCGCCACGCCCACCAGCGCATTCACCAAACGATACACGGAGCCGGTGTAAACCGTTGAAAGGATAATGTGCGCCACGCCACACGAGACAAAACCCGCCGCAAGCTCCATCGGCCCCACCCGCGCGGCGGCGGCCACATACGCGCCCCAGCCCGCCTGCGCCAGCGCCCCGGTGATGAGACCCGCGCCCACGTAGACCTGCCAGCGGTCGTGCATGTTTATTTTGAGAAGGCGCATGAGCGCGCCAGAAACAAGTTCAACCGCCTTGAGCGCGAGCCAGAGCGCGAGAAACCCTTTTGCCAGATGCGCCGCGAACGCCAGTTTGCCCATCGGCCCAAACACCAGCGCGCACAGGGCAAGAAAAATAACGGTGACCGTCAGCGCAAGCAGAAATTCATACAGGTTTTTTTGCCGGTCATCCAGCAGCCAGTCAAACAAATCGCGCATGGCGGGCTGGGTTTACAACCCGGTCGGCAGGTCAATAAACACGGTCTCCAACCCAAACTGGGCGGCCAGTTTGCGGGCCAGCGCCTTCACGCCCACCGTCTCGGTGAGGTAATGCCCGCCGTAAATCACGTTGATGGGTCTCTCGGCCACAGTTTGGTACCACGTGTGGCTGGTTTCACCGGTGATGAGCGTATCCGCGCCTGCGGCCAGGGCTTCATCTACCAAAGTGACGCCAAACCCGCTGCACACGGCCACGCGGCGGCAAGGCTTTTCACCCTGAATCAGATTGCCCTCGCCAATATGCGATTCAATTCGCGCGTTCAGATCGGCCACGCTCAGCGGCGCGGGCAGGTCGCCAATAAACCCGATAAACGCGCCCTTGTAATCACCCCAGGGCTGAATATTTTGCAGCCCGGCCATCCGGGCCAGCTCAATGTTGTTGCCCACTTCGGCGTGGGCATCCAGCGGAATGTGCGAGGCATACAAACTGATGTTGTGATCAAACAGCGCTTTCACCCGCGCATAATGCGCCCCCGTGAGCTGAATATGCTCGCTCCAAAACAAGCCGTGATGGGTGATGAGCATGTGCGCGCCCAGCCTCGCCGCCGATTGAAACGAGGCCAGACAGGCATCCACCGCAAACGCCACGCGCGTCACGTCATCTGCGCCCTGCACCTGCAAACCGTTGTTGCTTCGGTCGGCATATTTCCCAATTTGCAAATAGTCATCGAGGAATTTCACAAGGTCATTTCGCTTCATGCCGATGATTGTAATGCGGCTCTTATAATCCAAAAAGTGAATCGTAAAAACTGGGTCTATCTTCTCGTTCCGCTGGTTGCGTTTGCCGCGTATGCCGGGTCGTTGCGGCACATGCTGTTTTACGATGACCCCATTTACATCGCGCAAGTGATGTCTCAGCGCTCGCTGCTGGGCGTGTTCATCCCAAACTCGTGGGAATACCGCCCCGTGCCGCAGTTTTTCTGGAACCTCACCCGCGACCTGCTGGGCTGGTATGTTCACGCGCCAATCCATTTTTGGAATGTGGCGGCGCACACGCTCTGCTCTGTTTTGGTGATGGCGCTCGCGCGGCGCGTGGCTCGCGTCCTCCATTGGCGCACGGCGCTATTTCCTGTGCTGGCCGGGCTGAGCTTTGCGGTGTTCCCGCTCTCTTTCCAAACCGTCATTTGGGCTGGCACAATCTATCATTCCAGCAAGGCGCTGTTTGGCCTGTTCGCGCTCAATGGCTATCTCCGGTTGCGCTTCCCATCTCTCCACCCAGCAAGAGAGGCCGCGCGCGGGCAAAAATCACACATCGCCGCCATCATTTTGTGTCTCCTCGCCAGCATCTTCTCGCACGAGAGCGGCATTGTTTTTAGCGCGCTCATTTTGGCAATGGAACTCTGGCTGGCGCTCGCCACCAAAACGCGGCCAAAGCCCATCGCCATTGCGCTGGCGGCCATCGCCCTCGCGTATCCCATCCTTTACCTAACCGTGATGCGCACCTACTGGTCTGGGCTGGCCGCTTCGTCCTCATCGGGTTTCAAATTTGACCCGCAAGATTGGCAAAGCAAAGGCTTATATTTTTTGCAGTCGCTCAATCTTGTGCCCGCGCTGCTCATCCGGCCAATCATTGGGTTGCCCAGCGGGCCGGTCTCGCCGCTGGTTTGGGTGATGGCTCTTGGCCTGCCCGCGCTGGGCGTGTGGATTTTGAGCCGCGCTGGCCGCGCCCTGGTCGGGCTGTTCGCGCTATCCATTTGGCTGATGGATGCGCTGGTGATGTCCATCGCCCTCGCCTCTGGTTACATTTTGGGCAGCCCGCGCATGTTGTACTCCAGCACAATTGGCGTGTGCATTTTCTGGGCGCTGGTGGCGGCCACGCTGGCGCAAATGGCACTTGCAAAACTGGGCCGCCCGGTCTGGCAGATGGCTTTCGCGGCGGCCATCAGCCTGCCTGCCCTTGCGCTGGGCGGCTGGTGCGCGGCCTACATCCAATCGCACATCACCAACATTGATGGCCTGACTTCTGGGATGAAGCAACTTGACGCCGATATTGTGCGGCTGGGGCCAACCGCCAAAGTGTTGCTCATCAACGCGCCAGAGTGGAGCGCCCCCGCCTACCCGCCGTTTTTGCTTGGCGCAGATGCCGATGTGATTTACATCCCCGGCCAATCGCTTTGGGGCAACGAGACCATCCAGCGCGCGCCCTCGCTTTGGGTGTATGGCATTGGCGGCCACGACCGCGAAGTGACCCTCATCCATCACGATATTTCATTCAAGAACGAGGAAAACTTTCGCTATCAGCTCAGCGGCGCGCCGGTGGATGACCCCGCCATCCGGGCGGCCATCACCCAAGCCAATTTGGTTTACCGCTTTGAGGTGGGGCCGCAGGGCTGGCATTTGGTCAAGCTGGCCGAGCTTGGCGCGGCCACGCGCAACGCGCCGCCGCTGGGTTTGTTCAAAAATGGCGAGTCGGTGATCGCGCTCAACGCCGCGCAAGCGCAATGGCAAAACGGCCAGCTTGTCCTTTCGCTCGATTGGGCAGCGCAAGCCCAAAGCGGCGCATCCACCGGCGTGTTTGTGCACGTGCTGGATTCATCCGGCAAAACCGTGTTTAGCGCCGACCGCGATTTGATTGATGGCTACATTCCAATGGAAATTGTGCCGCGCGGGTTGGATATTTCCGAGGCGCGGCGGCTGGACGTGCCAAACCCGCTGCCCGGCCTGCGCATTGAAATTGGCTTGTATGACCGCGCCACTGGCAAGCGCTTTGTGACCACCCGCGCAGATGGCGGGGGATGGGATGGCGACGCGGTAAGAATTCAGGATTAAGAATGCAAAACACAGAAATATTGCAATGCCTAAATTCTTGTTTGGTATAATTTATTTCGCTTAACGGCTATTCCTCGATAGCTCAACGGCAGAGCAACCGGCTGTTAACCGGTAGGTTACTGGTTCGAATCCAGTTCGAGGAGTTAGAGAAACCTCACAGGTCTGCGCAGACCTGTGAGGTTTTTTTATTTACGCATTCTGCGCCGCGATCAGCGTGTTGCGCATGAGCATGGCGATGGTCATGGGGCCAACGCCGCCCGGCACCGGGGTGATGGCCCCTGCGACCGCCGCAACCGCGTCAAAGTCCACATCGCCCACCAGCCGGTGTCCGCTCTTGGTAGATGGGTCTGCCACACGGTTAATGCCCACGTCAATCACAGCCGCGCCCGGCTTCACCATATCTGCCGTTACAAATTTTGGTCGGCCAATTGCGGCAATGATGATATCGGCCTCGCGCACAACATCGGCCAGGTTGGCTGTGCGGCTGTGGCAAATGGTCACGGTTGCGTCGCGGCTGAGCAGCATGAGCGCCACTGGCAAACCCACAATTTCACTGCGCCCCAGCACCACCGCCCGCTTGCCAGAGATCGGGATTTTGTAGCGATCCAGCAGCTCAATGCAGCCGCGCGGCGTGCAAGATTGCAGCAACGGCTGGTTGTTTTTGATTCCCAGCCGCCCCAGCGATGACGGGTGAAAGCCATCCACGTCTTTCTCCAGCGGGATGTGGCTGAGCACCACCGACTCGCTGATTTGTTTGGGGAACGGCACCTGGGTGAGGATGCCATGCACATCTTTGCGCTCGGCCAGCTCCTTCACCAGCGCCAGCGCCTCATCTTGCGTGGCCTCCTTCGGCAAAACATACCCAAACGAGGTGATGCCCACCTCTGCGCAAGCCTTGTGCTTGCTGCGCACGTAAGTCGCGCTGGCCGGGTCATCGCCAATCAGAACCGTCGCCAGACCGGGCGTAATGCCCCGTTCGGCCTTCAATTTGTCAACTTCGGCTTTTACTTCGCTGCGAATGGTTGCGGCAATCGCGGTGCCATCAATGAGGGTAGACATGATTTTTAGTGCAAAGTGCAAAGTGAAAAGTGAAAAGTGAAGTCGTTAACTCTCACTATCACTATCCACTCTCAACTACTTGAGCATTTCCATCGCGCTGGCAGTCACAAGCGCCACGCTGGTTGGGAACGAATCTTCGTCAATGGCAAAACGCGGGCTGTGATGCGGCTCGGTATAGCCTTTGGCTTTGTTGCCCGCGCCCACAAACGCATACGCGCCGGGCGCGGCCTTGAGGAAATGGGCGCAATCTTCCGCGCCCATCGTTCGGAAGGCGTCAATCACGTTATCTGCGCCCACCAGCTCGCGGGCTTTGGCGCGCACCAGCTCGGCCATGTCGTGGTTGTTCACCGTGGGCGGGTTGATGGCGTTGGGGTAAGACACAACCGCCTCCACCCCCAGCGACTTCGCCACGCCCTCGGCCACCTCTTGCACCCGCTTGCGCAAAAACAGCGAGGTCTCCTCTTTGAACGCGCGGAGCGTGCCGCTCATCTCAACCACATCTGGCACAACATTGCCCACCGTGCCCGCGTGAATGGCGCCGATGGTCACCACCGCCGTATCCACCGGGTCTACCTGGCGCGAGACAATGCTTTGCAGCGCGGTGATGATTTGCGCGGCGGCGTAGATGGGGTCTGCGCCCAGATGCGGCGATGCGCCGTGTGTGCCGCGCCCGCGCACGGTGATGAAGAACGCATCGGCTGCGGCCATCATTGGGCCATCGGGCATGATGATTTTGCCTACTTCCAAATTGGAGGCCACGTGCATGGAGAGCGAGCGGGTGGGTTTTGGCCCTTCCAGCACGCCATCTTTGATCATGGCGAGCGCGCCGCCCACAATTTCTTCTGCGGGTTGAAAAACAAATTTGGCCGTGCCCGCCCACGAGTTGCGGTGCTTGGCCAGCAGTTCCGCCACGCCCAAGCCAATGGCGGTGTGCGCATCGTGACCGCAGGCGTGCATTTTTCCTGGCGTTTGCGATTTGAACGGCACATCCACTTCCTCGTTCACGGGCAGGGCATCCATGTCAAAACGGATGAGCAGCACCTGATCGCCGGGCTGGCCGCCTTCCATCAGGCCAACCACGCCGGTTTTGCCCACGCCCTGCTGAACTTCGTAGCCCAGCTCGCCCAGAGCCTGCGCCACAATGCCAGCGGTGCGCACTTCTTCAAAAGCCAGTTCGGGGTGTTCGTGAAAATCTCTGCGCCGCGCAATCACTTTGTCTTTGATCGCCTCGGCGTCTTGTTTAATTTGTTCGGTTGTCGTCATGGATCAACTTTTTCCTTTAATTTGAGGTTAATTGAGATTATACGGCTGGCAAAAGCGCGGGCGGCTTCAACTTTTTCTCTTTCGTCTTTAGCCGTTTCATATTCAGCGTTTATCATTGCTACCTGCAAGCATGAGCGAACAAAAAACACGCGCCGAGTATTACCCCGCCCTGGATGGCCTGCGCGCCATCGCGGTGATTGGCGTTATTTTGTATCACGCCGGAATGCCGTGGATGCGCGGTGGTTTTCTGGGGGTGGAGTCGTTTTTCGTCATCAGCGGGTTTCTCATCACCAGCCTGCTTTTGACCGATTGGGCCGCGAATGGGCGAATTAACCTGAAGAAATTTTGGCAGCGCCGCGCCCGCCGCCTGCTGCCTGCGTTTTACACCGCCATTCTTGGCGTTTTGGCTTTTGTGGTGTTGTTTCTGCCCGATGAAATCACGCGCCTGCGGCCAGACCTGCTGCCCGCGCTCACCTTCCTTACCAACTGGCAATACATCTTCACCAACCAGTCGTATTTTGAGGCGGCGGGCCGCCCGCCGCTGCTGCGCCATCTTTGGTCGCTGGCCATTGAGTGGCAGTTTTACATGGTCTGGCCGCTGGTTTGCATGGCGCTGTTCCGCCTGCGCAAACCGCTCGCCATCGCCCTCGCGCTGGCGGGCGCGGCGGCTTCTTCGCTTTGGATGGCCGCGCAGTTTGTCCCCGATGCCGACCCATCGCGCATTTATTACGGCACAGACACCCGCGCCACCGGCCTGCTTATTGGCGCAGCGCTGGCGTTGTTCCTCAGCGCCCGGAGCGCGTCCCAACAAGTTGGGCAGAGCGCTCCGGGCGCTAAAAGCAAAATTTTAGATGTAGCTGGCCTCATCGCTTTGGCTGTTTTGGTGATGGCCTACGCGCAGTTGGATGAGCTGAACACCGCCTTGTATCGCGGTGGATTTTTCGCCATCTCCACGCTCACGGCAGTATGCGTGGCCGCCTCAACCCAAAACGCAACCGGCTGGATGGCGCGGCTGCTGGGCGCATCGCCTTTGCGCTGGGTGGGTCTGCGCTCGTATGGGTTGTATTTGTGGCACTGGCCGGTGTTTGCGCTCACCCGCCCGCTGGTAGATGTGCCGCTGGAAGGGCTGCCGCTCTTCGCGCTCCGCATCGCCATCACGCTGGCGCTGACTGAGCTGAGCTACCGCTTCATTGAAACGCCGGTGCGCAAAGGCGCGTTGGGCCGCGCGTGGGCGGCTTTGCGGGCGGCGCAGGGCGGGGCAAAACTGCGCTTCATCGCCCCGGTTGTGGTTGGGGTGATGGCGCTTGCGGCGCTCGGCGCGGCCACTGTTCTGGCCCAGCCCCCAACCGGCAAGCCCTCCATCGCCGATGACCAGGCCGCTGTGGCCGGGCTGCTGGACACGCCCGAACCAGAAAGCACGCCAATGACGGAAGACGGTGGACAGGTGACGGAAACGCCGATTCTCACCGAAACCCCAACTCAAATACCAACGGCCACCCCAACGCCTCTGCCAACCGCCAACAACCAACAACCAGCTACCCAATACCCAATATCCAACACCACAAATACGCCAACGCCAACGCCCATCTCTGTGCCCGTCACGCCCACGCGCACCACCGCGCCCACGCCCACGTTCAACGTCATCACCCGCACGGTAGATGGCCGCGTGCAAATTGATTACGTGACGCCGTTTACCCAAACCAAACGGCGCATTTTTGCCATTGGCGATTCGGTGATGGTGGCTGCGGCCAAGAGTTTGTGGCAGGTGTTTGGCGAGGATATTGACATTGACGCGCGGACCGCCCGCCCGCTCAAAGATGGCATAAAAATGCTGCAAGACCGCCGCGATAAAAATTTGCTGGGGCCGGTGGTGGTGGTGCATTTGGGGAGCAACGGCCCCATGAACGCCGCGCAAATGACCGAGCTTTTGACCATCCTAAAAGATGTGCCACGTGTGGTTGTGCTCAACCTGCGCGAGCCGCGCACCTGGGAGCAGACCAACAACGCCATCATCAAAGATGTGTCTTCGCGCTACCCAAATGTGGTGTTTGTAGACTGGGGCGCGCTCAGCATTTCTCAGCCCAACCTGCTGGAAGGCGATGGCATTCACCTCAAGGCGGCTGGCGTAAAAGTGTATGTGCAGGCAATTGTGGCCGCGACAAAAAATTAACCCCATCTGTCCCCCCAAATGTTGAGCGTGGTTAAAAAGTTGGAATAAGCTGAGAACCATTGGCGCGACTCAGAAAGGTGATGCACAATCGCTATCCGTTTTCTGTTTTATTTTTTCGTTGGTCTTGTCATGGTTGCAGTCAGCAAATCAATTGCGTATTTAGGAATTGAATGGCACGTGCAAATGGATGAAGGGGCAACCCCGCGCGAACGCGCAGTTGTGTCTCGCGTGATTCCAGATAGCCCTGCCGCAAAAGCCGGCCTCAAGGTCGGTGATTCAATCTACAAAGTGGATGACGTTCCGCTGGGCGGGCGCATCACCTTGTCTAAAATTGTGCAAACGCGCAAACCCGGCGCGCACATCAATCTCACCCTCAAACGCGCCAAAAAAACCGTGACCGCCAAGGTCACCCTGGGCGAGCGGCAACTGCCCGCCTTCAAGTTCAAACCAGTGAAAGAAAATGCGGAATGAGCATTCTTAACTAACGTGAGTTTTGAATAAGCATCACAAATCCGCAACGGGATATAAGGCTAAAAACACAACTTAAATCTGTCATTCCGAACGCCGAAGGCGGAGGAATCTGCGAGTAAGTCAGGCTTGGTGCGTGCCTTTTTCGCAGATTTCTCGCTCGTTCCTCGCTCGAAATGACAGGCTTACTCTTATCCAA
>DAORUN010000076.1:0-15144 GCA_035433205.1 Thermoflexales bacterium
GTATGAGTATATGTGGGCAGACTTTGCCAGCGTTTCAGTTTCCTCGTGCGGAAATTTTAGATTTTGCCGCGCAGCGGGCGATCTGGAAAATTATTAGTGACGTGTGTTTCAGTTTCCTCGTGCGGAAATTTTAGATTTTGCCTGGCCGCGCATGGGTGCATTGAGCGGGTTGTTTGCCGAGTTTCAGTTTCCTCGTGCGGAAATTTTAGATTTTGCCGATACCGGTTGTTGTCCTGCCCTTCGAACACGACCAAGTTTCAGTTTCCTCGTGCGGAAATTTTAGATTTTGCCATTACCCGCGAGACTGATAAGCCTCATGCCTTCACGTTTCAGTTTCCTCGTGCGGAAATTTTAGATTTTGCCCGAATGAATCCAAGTCCGTGCGCCAAACAGGTGGCGTTTCAGTTTCCTCGTGCGGAAATTTTAGATTTTGCCTATTTACGCCATCTGTTTTAACCCGCCGCTTGGTGCGTTTCAGTTTCCTCGTGCGGAAATTTTAGATTTTGCCATCAACGCGCCGGGCACCTACAAAATCGCGCTCAGTTTCAGTTTCCTCGTGCGGAAATTTTAGATTTTGCCGGCCATGATAGCGGTGGCGGTGAATGTGGTGGTGAGTTTCAGTTTCCTCGTGCGGAAATTTTAGATTTTGCCCTTGATCGCGCTCATCCGCTTTCGCGGGGACTGGTGTTTCAGTTTCCTCGTGCGGAAATTTTAGATTTTGCCCGATTATCGCGCAATTTTGTTTTTTGTCAATTTTGACCCAATATTTAATTTATACGCCTTGTTGGGCTTCCTGTGCTTTCGCATATTCGCATTCCCCGCCAAAAACGCGCCGCTCAGGGGGCCATCGGCAAAAACCGGTTTTTGCGCCAAAAACGGGGGGTTTTTCGCCCGCACGGCACCCTCCCTGCCCCATCTTTTTTGAATTTTAGGTTTATACCACCTGAATCCTAAAAACCCCATTTCCTTTCACCATCTTTTACCCGGCGTGGGTCAAATGCGGCTAAAATCAAAGGATGGCACTTTCTCAACCTCATGGGCTTTATTTCGAAGATTACAACATCGGCGACAAGGCGGTGACACCCACGCGCACCATCACCGAGGGCGACATCGTGGCGTTTGCCGGTTTGTCTGGCGATTACAACGAGATTCACACCTCCGAGCAATATTCGCAAAACGCGCGGTTTGGCAAGCGCATCGCGCACGGCCTGCTGGGTCTCAGCATCGCCAGCGGGCTGGCCTTTCAGCTTGGGTTTATGCGCGACACGGTGGATGTGTTTCGCGGGCTGGAGTGGGAGTTCACCGGCCCCATTTTGATCGGCGACACCATCCACGCCGAGTTGGAGATCATTGAGCTTAAACCCGTGCCGCGCCTGGGCAATGGCCGTGTCACGTTCAAAATTCAGCTCAAGAATCAGCGCGATGAAGTGATTCAGCGCGGCAATTGGTCGTTGCTGGTGAGAAGCAAGAACGCAAGCCGGTAGTGACCGGTGGCTGGTTGCTGGTTGCCAGTGGCTGGAAACCAACGACCCAAACCCAATATGCTCGCCCTCATCGCCCTCGTGGCCGCCGTCCTCGCCCTGATCGTCATCGTGGCCGAGCCAATGGCGGGGGTGGCGTTGATGCTGTTTGTTGCGCCCTTTGGCCCGCTGGTGCGCATCACCTTTGGCACAAGCGTTGACCCCGGGCAAGTCGCGCTGGCGCTCACGCTGGCCTCGTGGCTGGGGCGCAAAATTCTGGCGGCCAAAGAAAACCGCGCCGATTGGAAAACCCTGCCCCTTGCGCAAGTTTTGCGCCGCCCGGTTGCCATCAGCCTGATTGTGTTTTTGGCCGTGACCGCCCTAACGTTTTTCCCCGCGCGGTCTTTTGAGTTGTGGTTCAAAGAGTGGCTGAAATGGGCGGAGATGTTGATTGTATTTGCGCTGGTCGCCAGCGAACCCAGCCCGCGCAAACGCGTTTTTGTGCTGGGGGCCGTGCTGGCCTCGCTGGCGTTTCAGGGCGCGTTTGGCGTGTTGCAATTTGGGTTGCTGGGTTTTGGGCCAAAAGAATTTGAGATTTTGGGCGGGCGGTTTTGGCGGGCGCACGGCACGCTGGAACAGCCCAACCCATTTGGCGGTTACGTGGGCATGTTATGGCCGCTGGCCGCGGGCGTGTTGGCGGCAGTTCTAGCGCACCAGTCTGATCGCTTTCGGAGCGGTCAGACTGGTTGGCGGACACTCGTTTTTATTTTGGCGGGGATTGCCATGCTGGCCGGGCTGGGCGGGCTGGTGGGGTCGTGGTCGCGCGGGGCGTGGCTGGGCGCGGGCGCGGCGGTTTTGGTGATGGCGCTCGCGGCGTTCAAAAAACCCATCCTTGGTTTTGGGGTTGTGCTGGCCGCGCTGGCTGTGCTGATGGGTTTGTATGCGGCCAACGCCCTGCCCGCCTCCATCCGCTCGCGGCTGACCGATTTCACGGCGCAGTTCACCGCGGTGGATGTGCGCGGCGCAAGCATCTCGCCCGCCAATTACGCCGTGATTGAGCGATTGGCGCACTGGCAGGCCGGGCTGAACATGATTGAGGCCGAGCCGTGGACAGGCGTGGGCTTTGGCAATTACGAGGCCGCCTACGACCAATATCGCCTCATCAACTGGCCCATTGCGCTGGCCCACGCCCACAACTATTACATCAACATTTGGGCAGAAACCGGCCTGTTTGGGCTGATGACCTACCTGGCCTTTTGGATGTGCGTGTTCGTCGTCACCTGGCGCACGGCGCGCAACCCATCCGCCGGGGCATGGCGTTTTGTGGCGCTGGGGCTGATGGGAACGTGGGCGCATTTGGCGGCGCACAATGTGGTGGACAATTTGTATGTGGCCAACATGACCTTGCTGATTGGGGCGCTTTTGGGAATTCTGAATGCTGAATTCAGAATGCAGAAAGAATCTGCGTAAATTTTTAAGCATTTCAAAGTTTTTTGTTGGCGGGGCTGTTGACCAAGCGCGGCCTACACGTTTGGCAGGCCGCGCTTATTTCGCTGGTCTGCATCGCCCTGAGCGCCCTGCCATGCTGGTAAAACGCGCTGTTTTCTCCGTGTAGACTACGCGTTCGGAAAAATCAGCGTAATATGAAAACTTTTTCTCCGCGCCACATTCCTGGCGCGCTGGTCGGCGTAATCGCCGCGTGTTTTGTTTGTATGGCTCTTGGCGCATCCGCAGCCATGACCCCGCGGTTTGGCGCAAATGGCGCAGATTTTTTGCGCAGCATTTTTGGCGATGCGTTTGTGGCAAAACTAGAGACCTTTGTTTATTCGGCCAAAGACCAGCTTGACCAATTGCAGTTTAACGCGGGTCTAAAAAAAGCGGATTTGTCCTGGCAGCTTCCATCCGACGAATTACCCATCGGCCAAACGAACACAAACCCCGCCGCAAGCGCCCCAAAAGCGGATGAAGACGGCAAGATGACGGACGGGGCGTCATCTGCGAGCTTGAACAGCGCAGGCTGGCCGTTGCCCGCCGCGCAACCCTTCAGCCAAATTAAGGGCGAAGGCGAGTGGCTGCCCTACCTGCGCAACAAAAATGGCGAGATGGTGGCCGCGCGCACGTTCCTTAACCCCGACCCGCAACGCCCGTATGTCTCGGTGGGCGTGGTGGCATTTGATTTGACCCGCACGCGGCTGGGGTTTGTGGCTGGCACAGAGGAACCGGTGAGCGCAACGCCGTTCACGCGCACGGGCCGCATCCCACCAAATGATTTTGTGGCGGGCAAACTCATTGCTGTGTTTAACGGCGGATTTAAGACCACGCACGGCAAATATGGCGCCATGTTCAACGGCCGGGTGATTGTGCCCGCCCGCGACAACATGATGACCATTGCGCTGGACAAAGACAGCGCCATCCGCATTGGCAAATGGGGCCAGCCGGGGCTGGTGACAACCAACACGGTTTCGTGGCGGCAAAATGGCCCGCCCATGATTGACGCGGGCGCGATTAACCCGCTCACGCATGACATGACCGCCAGCAATTGGGGCGCAAATTTGGATGGCTCGGTGGCGGTGTGGCGTTCATCGCTGGGGCTGAGCAAAGACGGCAAAACACTGTTCTACGCGGCGGGCAACGCTTTGGTCACCGAGCCGCTGGCAAACGCCATGCAAAGAGCTGGCGCGTGGAACGCCATGCAGTTAGACATCAACAATTACTGGGTGCATTTTGACGCCGTTCGGGCTGACACGGGCGCCATGAGAACCGAAGCCCTATTTGACAGCATGAGCAAACAGGATGATGATCGGTATTTGAAAAGCAACAAACGAGATTTCTTTTATGTTGTAACCCAATGAAGGGTGAAGAGTGAAATAGTTTCTTCACCTTTCACCTTTCACCCTTCAACTTTCTCCTTTCACACTTGCCATGAACTACCAAACCTTTGACCAATACCTGACCGACAACTGCGAACGATTGCTTGAAGATTACAAAGACTTTTTGCGCCAGCCCAGCGTGGCCGCCACCGGCCAGGGCATTGTGGAGATGGCCGCCCTTGTGGCGCGGCGGCTGGCTGGTCTGGGCTTTGATGTGAAGATTGTGCCCACCGGCGTGGACACACCGCCCGTTGTGTGGGCAGAGCTGGGCGATGGCCCACACGAGATGCTCATCTACAACCATTACGATGTGCAACCCGCCGAGCCACTTGACCTTTGGGAAACTCCGCCGTTTGAGCCAACCATCCGAAATGGGCGCATGTTTGCACGCGGCGCGGCAGATGACAAAGGCGAACTGGTCACGCGCATTCACGCGGTGGAGGCGTGGCTCAAAACGCAAGGCAAGCTGCCATGCAAAATCAAGTGGCTGATTGAAGGCGAGGAAGAAGTGAGCAGCCCGCATTTGCACGGGTTTGTGGAGCAGCACAAAGACTGGTTCAAAAAACCGGATGGCTCTCCGGTGGATGGCTGTTTGTGGGAGTTCGGCTCGTTTGACCGCAAGGGGCGCTTCGTCATCACCACCGGGGTGAAGGGCATTTGTTACGTGGAGCTGCACGCAAAGGGTGTGGCCTACGATCTGCACTCTTCGCTGGCGGCCATTGCGCCAAACGCGGCGTGGCGGCTGGTTTGGGCGCTCAATACCATCAAAGGCGCGGATGAGAAAATTTTGATTGACGGCTATTACGACCATGTGCGCGAGCCAAACCCCGCCGAGGAAGCCGTGCTAAAGGCCATGCCGTTTGAAGAAGACACGATGAAGAAAGAGTGGCAAATTGACGCTTTTGTCACCGGGGTGAAGGGATACGATGCGGTCAAACGGCTGTATTTCCAACCCACCGCCACCATCGCCGGGTTGACCAGCGGGTGGCAAGGCACAGGCGCAAAAACGGTTTTGCCCGCCGCCGCCAGCGCCAAGATTGACTTCCGGCTGGTGCCCAATCTCTCGCCAGATATTGTTTTGGATCTGCTGCGCAAACATCTAGACAAGCACGGGTTTGCGGATATTGAGATTAAGTTGCTGGGCGGGTATCAATCTGAGATCAGCGACCCGAACAGCGGAATTATGCGGGCGGCCAAAGAAGCGTGCCGCAAGGTACATAAGCAAGAGCCGGTACACGAGCTGCTCAGCGCGGGCAGCGGGCCAATGTGGTCTCTCTCCAGCTTCATCGGCAAAGTGCCCGTGATTTGCGCGGGCATCAGCCACCCCGATTCGCGCGTGCACTCGCCAAACGAGAATTCCATCGTGCAAAATTATTACGATGGCATGCGCTACATTGGCGTTTTGCTGGATGAGTTTGGCAAATAAATTACGAATTACTAATTACGAATTACTAATTACTAATTGGTTTGTGACCATTCGTAATTAGTAATTCGTAATTCGTAATTGGTTCTACCAGTTGCTCATGGCCCCGCGCATGGCGTTTGGAATATAAACCCGGTAAAGCACAGGCACTGGTGTGCTGGTTGGCGTTTGAGTGGGCGTGGCCGTGGGCGTGAACGTTGGGGTTGGCGTGGATGTGGCTGACACACAAATATTTACCGCCCCGCTCGCCATGTTCTGCGGGTTGCTGGTGGCGGCATTCAACGCAAAGTCAGTCGAGTTGTTGCCCGTGTCCTGCGTCCCCTGCGTGTATCGCTCGTAACTTTGGTTCGCAGTTCCGCTCATGGGCGTGAGTGTTGTGCCTTCTTGATATGCGCTTGTGCTAATCATCCCAACCTGGTCAATCACCGTGCTGGACGCATTCAGCAACCCAATCCCGCCGTTATCTGCGATGCCCGTTGAGTATGTCTGCTCGCCAGCAGTTGCGCCGCCATACCCAGCAGAGTTGGTCAACAAATAGTGCTGACCCGGCGCAAGAACAACCCCCGCCGAGATTGTGGCTCGTGTGCCGATTACTCCCCCAGAGCTGGATCCATTTACCTTCCAGCCGCCAATGTTGACGCTGGCATTGGAAGTATTGAGCAATTCAATAAACTCATCGCTGCCGCCATTTGGCCCGCGTGTGCGGAACTCGCTAATAATCACGCCCGCGCCAGCCGCAACGCATCCACCCGGCGTGGGCGTGGGTGTGGGCGTAAACGTTTGTGTTGGCGTGTTGGTCGCAATTGGGGTGTTTGTTGGCGTTGGTGTGTTTGTTGGCGTGGGTGATGGCCCATTGGTTGGCGTGGCAGTGGGTGTGGATGTGGCCAATGTCTGCGCCACGCAACTGGGGAACTTAAACGAACCCACGCGGGTAACCCATCCGTTAAAACTGGTAGATGGCATGTATTCGTTGGTGTAATAAAACGTGCAGTCATCGTAGGGGTCAACATTCAACGCGCTGTAATCGCCCCATCGCCCGGCAGAACCGGTTTGCGCCCCGGCCCCAGCTTGCAAAACCGCCTCGCCCTGCCCCAGCGTGTTGAGCGGGTCGGTGGCCAGCCGCCCGGCGTAGCGGATATCCGCATACTGGGTAGAGCTTGAGCCGTTGAAGCCAATCGCCATGTTGCCGCTGCCATCCATCGAGGCGCTGCCCATCCAGCGGTGAATCCCATCCGCAGGCGCATAGGTGGATTGCTGATAGACCGACCAGCTTGAGCCGGATTTGTGAAGCTCATACCAGCGCACGCCAGCCCGCCCGCTGCCCGCGTCAACGGTGTGGTTCACGGTCAGCGTTTGGGTAATGCCGCCCTGGTTGCGATACGCCAGCCGGAACATCAGCCGGTCACCCAGGCCATCCAGCTTTGTGGTTGAGCCAAGCTGGGGCACACACAACGCGCCAGAGACCGCGCACGGCAACGCCGCCCATGTGGCAATGGTGAGCGTTTGATTGGGGTTGCTGGAGTTGCCAAATGTGGAGTTGGCGGTGTTTGTCCAGTCCACATGAAAATCCCAGCGATACATTTGCGAGCCGTTAAAAGACCCACCGGTGGGGTCGGAAACAGCCACAAACGTATTGGGCGCGCCGGATGGCGGCAACGTATTGCCATCCAGATCCGAAGGAAGAAGGTTGGCGTAGTTGCTGTTCACGGCGCCAACATCAAAAAACACATTGCGGGCGGGCAACCCTTGCAACATTTTGTCTCGCTCAAAAACCATCACCCCCGCGCCAGACCAAGAGTTACCGCTGCTGCCAAATTGGTTTACCGACATGTAATAGCCATCGGGCCACACGCCAAATTTCGGATAATCATTCATCACGGTCTGGCTGTAGGTGTAGACATAGCGATACCACGTGCCGGTTGCATCCGATGTGGACGACACGGCAATACATTGCAAATACGGCCCGTTGCCGTTATTGGGCAGCGCAAACTGAGAAACAAACCAGCGCTCAGCCATCGCGTCGTATAAGACAATTCCATCTCCATCATTTTGGGTTTCGCAATAACCGCCAAAACCCTGCCACAAAATGCTGGTGGGCTGCGGGCCATACACCAGCGCGCCGGTGGTTTTGTTATACACGGCAATATGGTCATTGGTGTTTTGAACATATTGGGTCTTGCCCACGTCGCCCACCGTATCGGGCGGGTAGTAACCACTAACATTGGTCAAGCCAGCCCAGTTCAAAATGGTGGATGGCATCGCGGCTGGCGCGAGCGCCGATTGAACCGCGGCATCTGCGCCGGGGTTTTCTTGCTGTGTGGACGATGAAGTGTTGCCCGCGCGAAAGCGGCGCAGCGGCCCCTGGCGTGGCTGGATGAGGCCATTCACAGCAGGCGCGCTCATCTGCGCCAGCGGGGCGCTCTCATCCACCTTTGCAGATTCACCCACGATTGGGCCGTTATCTGCGATTGGCGCCGCTGCGGGCGCAGCCTGCACGGTCACAAGCGCCATCGCCTGAAACGCCACTACCCCACCCAAAACAATGCGAACACAATGATTCAACGATGATTGCTTCATTTATCTTATATCTCCAGTGGGGCAAATGCGCACGCACCCCCTTTTGCGTTATCCCACACATTATCCAACATGAAATGTGGGATTTGTAAAATGACACGCCGGGCTTTCTGAACAAAGCCCGGCGTGTCATCCATCATTCTGTCATCAAATTCCCGTCTTACCAACTGCTGGAAACATTGCGCATGGTGTTTGGAATATAGATGCGATGCGGAACAGGCGTGGCTGTTGGCGTTGGGGTTGGCGTGGGCGTGAACGTTGGGGTTGGCGTAGATGTGGCTGGCACACAAATATTTACCGCCCCGCTCGCCATGTTCTGCGGGTTGCTGGTGGCGGCATTCAACGCAAAGTCAGTCGAGTTGTTGCCCGTGTCCTGCGTCCCCTGCGTGTATCGCTCGTAACTTTGGTTCGCAGTTCCGCTCATGGGCGTGAGTGTTGTGCCTTCTTGATATGCGCTTGTGCTAATCATCCCAACCTGGTCAATCACCGTGCTGGACGCATTCAGCAACCCAATCCCGCCGTTATCTGCGATGCCCGTTGAGTATGTCTGCTCGCCAGCAGTTGCGCCGCCATACCCAGCAGAGTTGGTCAACAAATAGTGCTGACCCGGCGCAAGAACAACCCCCGCCGAGATTGTGGCTCGTGTGCCGATTACTCCCCCAGAGCTGGATCCATTTACCTTCCAGCCGCCAATGTTGACACTGGCATTGGAAGTATTGAGCAATTCAATAAACTCATCGCTGCCACCACTTGGCCCGCGCGTGCGGAACTCGCTAATCACAACACCTGTGCCCGCCGCCACACACGCGCCCGGTGTGGGCGTGGGGGTAAAGATAGGTGTAGGTGTAGGCGTGGGCTGAACTGCAGGCGTAATCGTCACACTCGCGCTGGCCGTCATCTCCTGAGAACTATCTGATGTGCGATACGCCACCGTGTTGGTAAGCACAGGCCCCGGCGTGGTGATGACCGCCCGGAAGGTGATGGTGATGGGCGGTTGAGAAATATACGGGCGATACCACAAAATCACCCGGCCAGATTCAATTGTGCGGGTGGTTGGCGAACCAGCATAGCTGTATTGTGTGCCCAACGAACCATTCGCGTTTTCAATTCCCACCGAGCCAGTGGTGAGCGTTCCAGACACCGAGTTATACAAAACCCAATATTCATCTCCGTATAGGCCATCGTGCTGAAGCTGATAGGTAAGCCGCTGGCTGGTGTTGGCTTTGCGGTAGGCGTTGTCTATTTGCGCAATGTAAGCCACGTTGTCGCCAAGAGCCGCGCATTGGGTCGCGTCATCCGTATTGGCATACGAAACGCCCGATGGCGTGATGAGCGCGGTGGGCGAAAGCATAAGATCATCCCAGTAAGCCGCCAGCAAACCATCGGGGTTGGCGGCGGTAGGCATGGTGTGCGAAACCGATGAAGTTTGCAGCGACGTGCTCACATCGCGCGGGAAGAACACGCCATTGCTGGAAACGCGCAAATCTTCTGCAAAGCCGCTGGTCGTGCCATACAAATCCTGATTGCAGCCCAGATAGGCGGACAGGTCCGTCGCATCATCTCCAAGAGCGGTGGGCACATCGCCGGGGGCCAGCAATTCGGTATACCCGCCAAATGGCGAATACGAAGCCAGCGCGGGTTCGTCAAGGTTGTCTAAAAATTCGTAATAGCTGGCCTGCACTGGCGCGGCAATTGTGCCGCTGGCAAGGATGGCGTTTAGGCCGGCGTTGTATGTGCCCCCGCCCGTGACCGAACCGGCCACATATTGCGCCCCAACTGGCAACACATCTGTAAGCGCATAAGTTAGGGCGTTAAATGTGTCATTGGAAATTACAAGGGTGTATGTCACTTCCTGCCATTGCAAAACCGGGTTTGGCGCAACGCTCTTGCTCAATGGCTCTGGCTGTTTGCGGAAGAAATAGGGCAAGTGCATAGATTGTTGCGAGCCAGCGGCGTTCCAATACATTTGCCCGGCGTAATCCCCATCTGCCAAACCAGCCGCGGCCAAAACCAAAGTGAAAGTGACCGCGCCGCCCGCCGGAACGACCAGAGTGGACGGCTGCGCGCTGAGCGTGTAAGCCGCCGCCACTTCTGGCGAATAGCTAAAGGTATACGTGAGCGGCGCGGACGACACATTTGTGACCGTAAAGACTTTGCTGCCGCCCTGATACACCACCCCAAACGAATGCGAGGGCGGGTCAAACACCACGCCCGGGTCGGCGGCGTTCACCAGCGCGATGCGCCCCGCGCCCATATCCGAAACCGTCGCCGCAGAACCCGCGTCGGTCAAAGCGGTGACCGAGGTGTTCATCAACGCGCTCTTTATCCGCATCACCCGGCCATATGTGCCGATGGCTTTCCAATCGGCCCGCGCGCTTAGCAGCAGCGCCGCCGACCCCGCCACATGCGGCGAGGCCATGCTCGTGCCGCCATACAAATCCCACTGCTTGCCCGGCTCCAGCACGGCCCGCACCGATGACAAAATGCCCACCCCCGGCGCGGTCACATCTGGCTTTATCAAGTTGATATTTGACAAAAGTCCGCGGCTGCTAAAGTCGGCCACCTCATCCACCGGGGCAAAAATTAAATTTTTTACGCTGGGCGTGAGCGTGATGCGAATGGTGCTGGTTAACGCGCCCAGGCTGTTTAGGTAGTTGGTCAAATTGGCCGCATCCGCTTTTTTGATGTGAATGGTGGGGATGACATGCGCGTCCATCTCCAAATCATCCGGCGCGGTGGAATCCGCCCAATCGTTGCGCAAGATGGCGCCAATTGCGCCCGCATCTTTGGCATATTGCGTTTTTTGCACGCGGGCGATGACGCCGCGGGTGATGATGGCGATTTTGCCAGTGAGCGAACCGGCGGACAGCGCGGCCACAACATTGCCCACGTCCACATACGGGGCGCTCACCACCGTGCCCGCGCCCACGCTCTCGCCGCGAACGCTGGTCATGGTGGGCGGCACGCTAAAACTCAGCGAGCCAATCTGCGCATCCGCCGTCCATGCCCGCCCGGTGGATGAGGCCGCGACCGAGATAATCTTTGGGTCGCCGCCTTCGTCTTGAACGGTGTTGTCCGATGGGCCATCGTTGCCTGCGGCCCATGCCACCACCACGCCCACATTTGCCCCGTTCACCGCGGCCTGGTTCAGCGGGTCGCTTTGCGGGTCGCCGCTTCTTGTGCCAGAGCCAAGCGACAAGTTCATCACATCCGCGCCATCGGCCACCGCATCGTTAATGCCAGACAGAATGCCAGAAGTCTCGCCGCTCCCCGACCCATCCGGCATGAGCCAAAGCACTTTGTAGGCCATGAGATAGGCAAATGGGGCAACGCCGCTCACGGTGGCGGTGATGGAGGCGCCATCCAGCGAGGCAACCGTGTTGAGATTGCCCGCCGCTATGCCAGACACGTGCGTGCCGTGCCCGTCCGCATCCAGCGGGGTAAGCGTCTCGCTAATGTTCACCGTTGAGCTTTGGGCGTAATACCGCGCGGCGATGATTTTGCCATTGCAAAACCCCGAAGTGGCGGCGCAGTAGCCTTTGGGGTAGCCCGACGGGTAAGCAAAGCTGCCATCGTTTGCAAAAAATGGATGGGCGTTGTCTATGCCGGTGTCCAACACGGCCACCTTCACCCCCTGCCCTGCCCGCGTAATGCCCAGCGTGGCGCTGATATTGGCCCACACGCTCGGCGCGCCAATCACGCTCAGGCTGGTGTCTAGCGTTTTGCGCAAAATGCGGTCTGGGTAGATGGCTTTTACGCCGGGCATGGCGCGCACGGCCTCAAGCTGGCTGGCGGGCAGCTCAAGCGCAAAGCCGTTAAACGCCACATCGTAGCGGTGCGTTGGCGCCACTTTTGCGCCGTTTTGCTTGCCGATGGCATCCAGAATGGCTTGTTGGTCGCGTCCCAGCGCAGCGCGGTAATTCAGCGAGGCCGCCGTGTTCACATCAAGGCGCTGGTTGGCCTCGCTGGCATATTTTTCGGCCACGTTTTGCGAAAGCTGGCGCAAATTTGCCACATATTCGGCCAATGGCGGGGTTTCCAACTGCACAATCACGCGCTGGGGCGGGTCGGCGGGCGCGCCGGTTTGCGCGTCGCGCACGGGCGCAACCCGGCTTGAGCGCGCGCGGGCGTCCTCGCGGTCTTGCGGCAAAATTCGCCGCGAACGCTGCGCCAGATTAAGCGGCAATTCGTGGCCCTGCGGTTCAGCTTGCGCCTGCGGGGGCGTTTCGCTTTGGCTGACGGGTGTGGCGTAAGCCGGCCCATTTACTGGCGCGGCAAAGCCCGCCCACAAAATAATCGAGATGCCCAAACGGGTAATAACGTGATGTGCCATGAAAAAAAAGCTCCGTTCCTGCTTATATCATAACCCCGCGCAAAATGTGGTTTAAGAGTGGTCAATTGGCAAATGGAGAACGTCATTTCCGCGAAAGCGGAAATCCATAACGCGCCAAGCCAAAACGCAAGGGAAATTGCTTTCCTAACAAGCGTTTTTGCGGGTTTGTTATAGATTCCCGCTTGCGCGGGAATGACGGGCTTTATTTTCCGCGTCTGACAAAACATTGCCCAATTGACTACTTCTCGTTCTGCATTTGCAGCCTAACCAAGATAAAATCTGTGGCATTCTGTGTGTTGAGAAAAACGACGCGCCATGCCGAAACAAAAATCTGATTCACCCACCGGTTCACCGGCACAATCTACCGCCACAATTGGCTTTGAGGCTAAGCTGTGGCAAACCGCCGATAAACTGCGGAACAACATGGACGCGGCGGAATACAAGCATGTCGTCCTCGGTCTCATCTTTCTCAAATACATCTCCGACACTTTCGAGGAGTTACACCAATATCTTTTGGATGTAACGACCGGAAAGGTAAAACCGGCCGAAGAAAACGACGAATACGCTCTGCCAGAAAGCCCGGAAGAATATCGCTCCAAAAATGTATTTTGGGTGCCGCCAGAAGCCCGATGGTCTTATCTGCAAGCCAATGCCAGACAGAGCGCCATCGGCAAAATGGTGGATGACGCGATGGTTGCCATTGAGCGTGACAACCCGCGTTTGAAGGGCGTTTTGCCAAAGGATTACGCCCGCCCGGCGCTGGATAAACAGCGCCTTGGCGAGCTGATTGATGTGATCGCCACGATTGAGCTTACCGCAGCCAGCGAGGGCGAAAAGACGCACCGCTCGGTTGACCTGCTGGGGCGGGTGTACGAGTATTTCCTCACCCGGTTTGCCAGCGCCGAGGGCAAAAACGGCGGGCAGTTTTACACCCCCTCGTGCGTGGTGCGCTGCCTGGTAGAAATGCTTGGCCCGTATAAAGGCCGCGTCTACGACCCTTGCTGCGGGTCGGGAGGGATGTTTGTGCAGTCCGAGAAATTTGTGGAGTCGCACGGCGGAAAGATTGGCGACATCGCCATCTACGGCCAGGAAAGCAACGCCACCACCCGCCGCCTGGCGGTGATGAACCTGGCCCTGCGCGGCATCGAGGCCGATTTTGGCCCCGAGCACGCCGACACTTTTCGGCGCGACCTGCACCCCGACCTGCGAGCCGATTACGTGCTGGCCAACCCGCCGTTTAACGATTCCGACTGGTTCCGCAAAGATGACGACCCGCGCTGGCAGTTTGGCGCGCCGCCCAAAGGCAACGCCAACTTTGCCTGGGTGCAGCATTTTATTTATCATCTTGCGCCAAAAGGGATGGCCGGGTTTGTGCTGGCCAATGGCAGCATGTCCTCCAACCAGTCCGGCGAAGGCGAGATCCGCAAAGCTCTCATTGAGGCCGACCTTGTGGATTGCATGGTCGCCCTCCCCGGCCAGCTTTTTTACAGCACCCAGATCCCGGTGTGTTTGTGGTTTTTGGCCAAAAATAAAAATGATGGCAAACGGCGCGACCGCCGCCGCCACACCCTGTTTATTGACGCCCGCAAGATGGGAACCCTGATTGACCGCGTGCACCGCGAACTGACCGACGCCGATTTGCAAAAAATCGCGGGGACGTATCACGCATGGCGGGGTGATGATGGAGGCGGGGGCAGGTCTGAGGCGCGCGCCTACCTTGATGTGGCCGGTTTTTGCAAATCTGCCACCACCGCCGAGATCGCCGCGCACGGCTACGTGCTCACCCCCGGGCGCTACGTGGGCGCCGAGGAAGTCGAAGACGACGGCGAACCGTTCGAGGAAAAGATGCCGCGCCTTGTGGCCGAACTGCGCGCCCAGTTCGCCGAGTCCGCCAAACTGGAGCAGGCCATCACAGCAAACCTGAGGGGGCTGGGTTATGGCGGGTGACCTCATCAACGGCGAAATTCCCGACCATTGGGAGTTCACAACGCTCGGTGACGTTTGCCAACGTGGAGGCGGCAACATTCAAACCGGCCCGTTCGGAAGCCAACTACACGCTTCGGACTATGTTCCAGTTGGGGTACCATCCATCATGCCGACCAACATCGGCGATAACCGAATCGTCGAGGATGGAATTGCCCGAATCACCGAAGCGGATGCGAATCGTTTAGGGCAGCACCGACTGAGAGCGGGCGACATCGTTTACAGCCGTCGCGGCGACGTAGAAAAGCGGTCACTCATCAGAGAACGCGAGGAAGGTTGGTTGTGTGGAACTGGCTGCTTAAAAGTCCGCCTCGGCTCTGGAGTCGTTGACCCGCTTTTCGCTTCACTTTTTCTCGGTCATCCCGCCATCAAGGAATGGATAGTTCGCCATGCGGTCGGCGCGACGATGCCGAACCTCAACACGTCCATCATGAGCGTGGTGCCATTCGCGCTCCCACCCCTCGCCGAGCAAAAAGCCATCGCGGCGGTGCTGGGGGCGCT
>DAORUN010000077.1:0-15142 GCA_035433205.1 Thermoflexales bacterium
GCGATGGCATCGGCATGGGGCATCAGGGCATGAAGGCCTCGCTGGTCAGCCGCGAGGTGATTGCGGATTCCATCGAGCTGATGATGAACGCGCACTGCTACGACGCGCTTTTGGCGATTGCCGGGTGCGACAAAAGTTTGCCCGGCTCGCTCATGGCGCTGGGGCGGCTGAACGTGCCGGGCATTTTTGTGTATGGCGGCACCATCAAGCCGGGCCGGTATCGCGGCAAAGATGTGACCATTCAAAACGTGTACGAGGCGGTGGGCCAGCGCGAAGCGGGCCTCATCACCGATGCCGAATTGTATGAGATGGAATGTGCGGCGTGTCCGGGCATTGGCTCGTGCGGCGGGTTGTTCACCGCCAATACCATGGCCTCTGTGAGCGAGGCGCTGGGCATGGCCTTGCCAGGCAACGCCTCGCCGCCAGCGGTGGATGGCGGGCGCAAGAGCGTGGCGTTTGAAAGCGGCCTCGCGCTGATGAATCTGGTTAAGCGCGGCATCTTCCCGCGAGACATCATGACCAAAGAGGCGTTTGAGAACGCGCTGGCGGTTGTGTTTGCGATGGGTGGCAGCACCAACGTCGCGCTGCACCTCCCCGCCATCGCGCACGAGGTGGGCATCACTCTCACCTTTGATGACTTTGTTCGCATCAACGCCCGCACGCCGCACATTGCCGACATGACCCCCGGCGGCAAATATGTGATGGAAGACCTGCACAACATTGGCGGTGTGCCGGTGGTGATGAAAACGCTGCTCAACGCCGGGCTTTTGCACGGCGATGTGCTGACCGTGACCGGCAAGACGCTCAAGCAAAATCTGAGCAAAACGCCATCCGCAGAAAAGGTAAAAGGGCAGGATGTGGTTCACTCGGTCAAGAAGCCCATCCGCCAGACCGGCGGCATGGTGATTGTGCGCGGCAACCTTGCCCCAGAGGGCGGCGTGGTGAAAGTGGCGGGCGTGGAAAAGATCAAGCACACCGGCCCGGCCCGCGTGTTTAACAGCGAGGAAGCCTGCGCCGAGGCGGTGGCCCGCCGCGAGATCAAGAAGGGCGATGTGGTTGTGATTCGTTACGAAGGGCCAAAGGGCGGCCCCGGTATGCGCGAGATGCTCAGCATCACCGCTGCGATTCGCGGGCAGGGCTTGGGCTATGACGTTGCGCTTCTCACCGATGGCCGGTTCAGCGGGGCGACCACCGGCTTGATGGTGGGGCATGTTGGGCCAGAGGCGGCCGTGGGCGGTCCAATAGCCGCGCTGCAAGATGGCGATGTGATCACGGTGGATGCCACCGACCCGCTTAACGGCGTGCTCAGCGTGGCGCTCAGCGACCGCGAGATCAAGCGCCGCTTGAAGGCGGTCAAACATCCTGCGCCGATGTATACGACTGGGGCGCTTGCCAAATACGCCGCCCTTGTTGGCCGCGCCTGTGATGGGGCAGTGACGAGCTAGTGGTTGGCGGCTAGTCGCTGGTTGTTAGTGGCTGGTTGCTAGTGAGGTGTTCACCAGCGACCAGCCACTAGCGACTAGCAGCAAATCTCCAGCGCCTCAACCAGCTTGTCCACATCCTCGCGGGTGTTGTAGGCCTGAATGCTGACCCGCACAAACTGCTGGCCGTTCCAATCAATGATGGGCACTTCGATGCGGAAGTCGTCATACAACCGCGATTTGAGCGCGGCCACGTTTGTGCCGCGCGGCAGCGGCGCGGCCACAAGCTGACCAAACCACGTGTCATCGTCATCGGGGCGCAGAACGTTTTTCATGCCGGTGAGCGCGACCACGCGGGCATAGGCCTCGCCCGCCAGCGCGTGGCATTGCGCGCGCACGCGGGGCCAATCGTTCTCCTCCAAAAAGCGGATGGCATCTGGCGCGGCGAGATATGCGGCGGGGTCGTGTGTGCCCGTCCACTCAACGTAATCTACCAGTTGCGACCCGCGCGATTCCTCCTCTTTTCTGCGCTCGTAGCCCCAGCTCACCACCAGCGGCTCAACCAAACTGTGCAGTTCCGGGCGGGCGTATAAAAACGCGCAACCCTTGGGGGCGCAGGTCCATTTGTGCAAGTTGCCGCTATAAAAATCCACGCCCATTTTTGTGAGATCAAGCGGCAATTGGCCGGGGGCGTGCGCGCCATCCACAATCGTCATGATCCCGGCATCTCTGGCGCGGGCGCAAATTTCATCCACCGGAAGAATGAGCGCGGTGGGCGAGGTGATGTGGCTGAGGAAGATCACTTTCGTGCGCGGGGTCACGCCGGCCCAAAACACATCGGCCAACGCTTTTTGTGTGGTGAACGGCTGGGGCAAAACGCGGTTGATATACCGAAACCCGCGCTGGCCCGCCAAAAATTTCCAGGTGCGGTCAAGCGCGCCGTATTCGTGGTTGGCGCTTAACACCTCATCGCCGGGGCCAAGCTGAAGGCTGCGGGCGATGATGTTTAACCCGCCGGTGGCGTTTGGCACGTAGACCACGCTGTTTTCTTCTGCGCCCACAAACGCGCCCAACGCGCGGCGGGCGGTTCGCATTAAGGATGGGTGTCGGCGGCCCAAAAACTCCACCGGCTGCATTTCCAGTTGGCGCTGCCAGCGCTGGTAGCTGGCGAACACCGGCGCGGGCGTTGCGCCAAACGAGCCATGGTTGAGAAAGGTAATGGACGGGTCGAGCAAAAATTGAGATTTAAGGTCGGACATGAGGGCAAATGCTACACCAAACAAGTGGTGACAAAGGTGAAAACAAAGCTTTGGCGCGGGTGTGGCGGGCGGGCGCGTCATTATAATCACCCGCATGTCATCTGCGGAAAAGCTAAAAAAGCACGCTTCCACAACGGTGGTGATGGATTTCTTGAAAGAGACGTATCTGTCATCGCTGGAGGAGCGCGTGGCGTTGCGCACGCTGGCCGAACGGCTGGGCGTGACGCCGCCGGCGGTCTCGCGCATGACGCAGCGGCTGGTTCGCAAGGGATATGTGCGCCGCGAGGGCGCGTGCGGGATTGACTTGACGGACGCGGGTCTCAAGATCGCCATGAGAGCCATCCGCAAGCAGCGTGTGTTTGAGGTGTTTCTGGTCAAATCGCTGGGCTACAAGTGGACGGAGGTCTTTCCGGTCGCGGCCAGCTCGTGCAATCATTTGGATGACGAGATGGTGGAGCGCATGTTTGCCCAAACTGGCAAGCCAGAGCGCTGCCCGCACGGCGATCCCATCCCCACCCGCGATGGCAAAATAAACTACCCGGCGGCGCAAAAACTGACAGACGCGAAAGAAGGCGCAACTGGGACGCTCAGCCGCGTGGCTTCGCACGATTCGGACATGCTGAATTATCTGGACTCGCTGGGGTTGCGCCCCGGCGCGGCTATTGAGCTGGTAGGGCGCGCGCCGTTTAACGGGCCGCTGCGGGTGCGGCTGCAAAATGGTAGCTTTAAGGATGAACACGTGATCGGGCAACAACTGGCCGAACACATCTGGGTGGAATAAAGAGGATGAATTTGAAAAACATAAAAATATTATTGGTCGGCATCGGAATGAGCGCCCTTGTTATGACGGCCTGCGCCGCCACGCCAACGGCTGCGCCAGCCGGGGGTAACAAGGCTTCGGCGTATCCAACCCCGGCGCAGGCGGCAACGGTCGCGGTTGCCAAAATTGTCACCCCAACCTCAGGCAAGGCCGCTGCGCACGGGGTGATTATCTCGGCGGACAACGGCAAGCCGCTGGTCAACACGGCCATCCGGCTGGCCGAGGTGTATCGTCAGGGGAACAGCGATCCGATTTATGTTCTTAACACCGCCAGCAGTCCCGGAACAATGAGCGACGGTACTGGTCGTTATGCCATTTCTGACTTGACCCCCAGAGAATATGTTATGTTTGTTGGCGACCCAACTTTTGCCTATACGGTCATACGCGCAGAAGATGGCAAAGAAAAAATCTGGTCTTTAGCCGCAAATCAAGTTATGAACATGGGAATCTTCACGGTTACCCTGAAATAATCCTGATGAAGTATTGAATTACGGCTAATACGAGGCCATAATCCACTCACAAGGCTTAGCAGAGATTTGTTTGCTTAACATAAGGAGAAAATATGAAACAGAAAATTTTAAGAGCGGGGATCGCGGCGCTTTCGCTGGCAACCAGTTTGGTTGGCGTGGCGAAGGCTGACACTGGCTACACCGCCACGTTTTCCACCGCCGTCGCTTACATGAACGTTGGCACGGGCACGGCCCACATGACACTTTCCTATTACCCGGAAAATACAGTCACCCCAATCAACATAACATTGGCCGATTTGCCCGCTGGCGGCAGCTCGACGATTTTCGCAAGCTCGGTTGGCACCCTGCCCGATGGCTTCAAAGGCTCCGGCGTGATTTCATCGGATCAGCCGATTGTGGCGACCCTGGTGCAAATTTCCTCTGGGTCTGGCACAACGGTGAAGAATCGCCCGTTGTCGAATGGTTTTGCTTCTGGCGCAACCGGCGTGCTGGTGGCAACCGTCTTGAAAGAGCGCAATAACACCAACACCCGTTTCGCGGTTCAGAACGCCGAAGCTTCGGGCAACATTGATGTGACCGTGCGCTTTTACAGCGCCAGCCCATTTGCGTTGGTCTCCACCCAAACCGCCACCGGCATTCCGGCGGGCGCGGCCAAGTATTTTGATGTTGGCACCATCGCCAGCATACCGTCCAACTTCTCCGGGTCTGCCCGCGTGGACGCAGTCAAGTCTGGCACATCCACCGCGGCGGTGGTAGCCGTTACCGCTTTGGAACTGGGCACCGCCAACGCCAATGCTTCTTCATTTGAAGGCACCTCTGGCGGCGCGAACACCATTTACATGCCATCGGCGCTGTGCAACGCGCCCGGTGAATCCAACACAGCTTATGCCATTCAGAACGCCAGCGATTCCGCCAGCGCCTCGGTGACCGTGAGCTATCGCAGCCTGGCAGGCGCAGAAGTTGCCCGCAAGGATGCAACAATCGCGGCGGGTGGCAAGCTCAGCTCGGTGGCCTGCTCAGATGGCTTCCCGAATGGGACAAGCGGCTCTGCGGTTATCACCAGCTCCGGCGCGCCCATCGTGGCGATGCTCAAGGTTTATAACCAGACACCGCCAAACGGAGCCGTGTATGGCTTGTATACCGCCGCGTTGGGCGCCACCTCTGGCTCCAACAAGCTGTATGCGCCATTTGTGAGATGGACAGACACACAGTGGACAGCCACCACCCGCCAGCGCTCATACATCGCCATTCAGAACATTGGCGGCGCTCTTAACGCTGGTCAGGTGACGGTGAAGTTCCTGGACAAGAACGGCGCGCAGGTTGGCAGCACAGTCTCCAACGCCGCCGCGCTGGGCGCAGGGCAGAAGTTCAGCGTGAACCCATCCCAGGCAGGCAGCGCAGCCACCGAGTTTGGCTATTACAGCGATGGCACGAGCGGCGGCGGCATGTTGATTGAAGGGCCTTCGGGCAGCCAGCTTGTGGCGGTGGTTCGCGTAGCCACTTACAACGCAGACAATGGGGCGATGTTCGGCGAAGACTATCTCGCCACTGCTCCGTAGTTTTGAATTTCCATTCACAAAAACGAGAGGCATCAGACCCGATGCCTCTCGTTTTTATTTTTCGCTGGATCGCGCCCAGAGCGTGTAAATGCCATATTCCGATTGCGCGGCAAACCCCGATGCCCGAAGAAAGTCATTCACTTGGGGTTTTGCGGAGACGGCGGATTTCGCCAGCACAAAATCAATCTCCCCATATTTCCCAACAATTTCTTTCAACGCGTCAAAATTAGCCGAGGCGTCATCGAGGAAATCTGAAGCTGCAATTCTTTTCTCCGCCTCCTCTCCCCGGCCCTGCCCCCCAAGCCACAACCGCACCGCATCTTCGCGTATGCGCAACTGCGTAAATTTTGAGCTGAGCATGGACATGGCGCCGCTCAGGTCGGGCGGCGCCAGCATAATTCCCGGCGGATTGGTTTCAATGATGGATCTGGAAACGGGCAAAAGCCAATCGTATATTTTGTAGTTATACAGCCCCGAACGAAGGGTGGTTCGTTGAAAAGCGGATGATGCCGGAACTGCAACCAGTATCCCGGCTGCAACAAGAGGCAGGGTGATGACAACCAGAACTGCCTGACGAGTTGAGCGCATCCTCGCGCGGTCAAAGACCACCGATACGGCCAGCCCCAAAATGAACGGGAAAGGCAGGATAAAAAACAATCGCCAATAAGCATTTGGCGAGGTGACATATTTGATCAGGGGAATGGCGGACAGTGGATTTAAAAACAAAACAACCGCAGATGCAATCCAGCCAAAAATAAAAAGGCGCCGGCCATCTGTGTTTAGCCGCGCAAATACCAACAGAGAAATAACGCCAAGAACAAGGCTAACCGGCGCGTTGATGTTTTCCGCCAGCGCCAAATGCCCTATAAAAGTTGTCGGCCACCCCCAATTCACAACGCTGCCTTCCGACAATACATTTGCAGATGTAGTTGAGGCATATAACGCGCAGGCAACGAGATAAATTGGAGACAGGAGATAGAAAAATATGGTTCTGGCGGCGGCGATTCTTCTGTTTTCAGAAATCCACCCAATTAAAAGACACGCGCACAGACCGCACAAGATGGGCGCGGCGGAAATGGATAGACCGGCGGCGGATGTAAAAAGAAAAAATAAGCACAACCAGTTTTTAACAGATCGCCGGTTAAAAAATTCCCTGGACCACGCAATCGTCAGAGGGATGACGATGCTTAAAACAACGGCCTTGCCCTGAAAAATTCGCGGGAATGAAAACACCCCTATCGTCCGCGCTTCATGACAAACAAGTATAAAAAGTGTGGTGATGAACGCCCCAACCGCCGCAGATGTTTTGTCTATCTTAAAACTTCTGATGGCCAGATAAATCGCATACGGTATGAGGAGGCCATTTAGCGTGGTTATGAGGGTGTGATACACATCTAGAAAGTGCGTGTTTAACAAGCGGGCCAAGCCAGCCTGAGCCAACTCATACGCATTCGCCGTCCCCCAAAAACTGGAGACAAAGGGCTGCCCTCCGCTAAACAAAAAATGAATTTCGTTCCCCATTTGCGCAGATGGGTGTTCGGTAAAAAACACAGCATTGGGCGTGTAGTAATAATCGTCAATGTTGGGATGATTCATCAAATAGGCCAGCATTCCGCCCAAAATGCAGGTGGCCGTCATGATGAAAGCCGATGAATGCCAGGTTAACCTTGAACCTCGCCAGTTTCCGTTCTTAATTTCCGCCCATGCGCTGCCCGCAAATATAAGAACAAGTGTGATGGCTAACGCGCTCACATACAGGCTAAAGCTGGCGTGAATCAACTGGCAGATATGCGTAAGGATGGTGGCGCTTCCTGTCATTAAGATAAAAGTTTTTGCGCCAGGCTGAAAAGAATCAGCCGAAATATTTTTCTCTCTCAATTTTGATCTATCCCGAAACTTTTTTGGGAAATGAATCCAACGTCTTTACGATTGTCCCAGCACCAAATCCAGGCGGCGGGCCATAGGCTCCAGCCGCCGGGCGATGAGCGCCTCTAAATTGAGGTTGGGGTTATTCAAGACTTCTTCCCATAAATAGGCGAACTCGGTGGACAGCCGATCCTCCATCAACCCCCATGCGCGGGTCATGGGGAATGTGTCCGCATCGCGCATACCAGCGATCACTGCTTTAAAAAGCGGATCGCTGGAATATGGCGGCAAATCATAAGCCTCCAAAACGGCAGGCAATTCTCCACTAATCCGGCTGTATTCCACCTGCTGTTCTGTGCCCGTCAAAAATTTAATCAGCTTGATGGCCGCCTCGCGCCGCCGCGAGTGTTTCCACACCACCAGATGCGAACCTCCCACAAACAACGTCCCCATTGGCTTGGCCAGCCCAATTTCATTTCTCGCGCTGGGGGGAATTTGTTCAATTAGCCACACCCCGCTAAGGACGGCGGCGGTTTGCGCATCGTTCAAAAACTGTTCGTCTGGCTCCAGGCCGTTAAGATGGCGCACAGATGGCGCCAGAAACCGCCCCAGCGAAAAATAGCGCCGAATCCCCTCGCGCGCGGCAGGCTGGTTAAACAGCACCCGCTTGCCATCAGCCGAGACAAAATGCCCGCCTGCGCCCCGCAGCCAACTGTATAACCCAAGCAACGTGGTGTGGGTGTAGCCGGTGGGCACCGTCCACGGAACTTTTACGCCGGATTTTTGCAAGGCCGCGAGCGTGTTTTCAACGTCATCCAGCGTTTGAAATGCGGTGTCTTCTGCAATGCCAAGGGCGTTGAGCATGGCGCGGCGGTAAAAAATAAGCCGTGTTCCAACACAACATGGGATGGCCTGAATAACATCGCTCCCTGGCAAATGGCAGCCATGCCAGGCCGCAGACAAAAAGTGATGTGGTTTGCCAATAAACGCGATTTCATCTGGGGTAAATGCGTGCAGGGCATTCATGGCTGCAATATCGCCCAGCCAGGTGGAGCCAATCTCAGAAATATCCGGGCCATCGCCATACAACGCCACCTTGATCAACTCGCCCCATGATTGATCCCACGATAACGCGCGGAGCGTGACATGGATGCCACTTTGCGCCTCAAACACATCCAACAATGGCCGAAGCAAGTTGGCTTTTGGTCCCTGAACGGAAAGTTCAATCTCTTGTGACACGCAGATTTACTCTTGTTTCAACCCCTTCGCATCTGCTTTAAAGGCGACATTATGCCATGAAAAGCCCATATTTGCGGATGTAAACGGCGATTCCAAGCTGTTTTAGCCATCTTTATGCCTGCCCCAGCACCAAATCTAATCGGCGGGCCAGTGGCTCTAGCCGCCGGGCGATGAGAGCTTCCAAATTGAGGTTGGGGTCATTCAAGACTTCTTCCCACAAATAGGCAAACTCGGTGGTTAGCCGGTCTTCCATCAACCCCCATGCGCGGGTCATGGGAGATGTGTGCGCATTTGCCAAACCGGGGATCGCCACCGTCCATGGCCGCTCGGTGGAATATGGTGGCTGGTCATACGCCTCTGGCACGGCGGGCAACAGCCCAACCTGCAAGCCATGCTCCGCTTGTTGTTTTACGCCCGTCAAAAACTTAATCAGTTGGATGGCCGCCTCGCGCTGCCGCGAGTGCTTCCACACCACCAGACGCGAGCCTCCCACAAATAACGTCCCAAATGGCATGGCCAACCCAATTTGGTCTCTTGCATCAGCCGGGATTCGATTAAAAAGCCACAGCCCGCTCATGGTCGCGCCGGTTTGCGCATCGTTCAAAAATTGGTCGTCTGGTTCCAGCCCATTGAGATGGCGCACGGATGGCGCCAGAAATCGCCCCAGCGAAAAATAGCGCCGAATCCCCTCGCGGGCGGCGGGCTGGTTAAACAGCACCCGTTTGCCATCATCCGAGACAAAATGTCCGCCCGCACCCCACACCCAACTGCACAAGTTTATGAATGTGGTGTGGGTGTAGCCGGTGGGCACCGTCCAGGGAACTTTCACGCCAGCCTTGCACAAAGCCATCAACGTGCGCTCCAGATGCTCTTGCGTTTGAAAGGCGGTCTCTTCGGGGATGTCGAGGGCGCTGAGCAGGGCGCGGCGATAATAAATCATCCGCGTGCCAACCAGCCACGGAATCGCCTGAATGACGCCGCTCTCTGGCAAATGGCAACGATGCCAGGCGATTGACAAAAAACGATGTGGGTGGCCCAGAAACGCAATCTCATCCGCACTGAACGCGTGCAAGGCGTTCATGGCCGCGATGTCGCCCAGCCAGGTGGAGCCAATCTCTGAAACATCCGGGCCATCGCCATACAACGCCATTCGGATTAACTCGCCCCACGACTGATCCCACAACATCTCGCGGACGTTGACATGAATGCCGCTCTGCGCCTCAAACTCATCCAGCAATGGCCGAATCCGTTTGGCGTTTTGCCCTTGAACGGTAAATTCAATTTCTGGGGGCACGGGGTTCACCCTTGTGCGGAGTCCGTTGGCAGCGTCACCGGCAACTGCCCCGCAAACGGAATTTGACCATGCAAAGCCTGCGCCAACGCGGTCATGGAGGGCAACTGCAGGCTGTATGTGCAGATATAGGTTTGCATTTCGGGCACCATACCCTGGTCGTATGGCATTCTGAGCGCAATAACAATGACCTGCTTGTTTTGGCGGATGAGGCTGCGAGCCAGTTCGACCTGCCCGGTGTGCTGGCGAGCGTTGATGGTGCCAAGCAGAATCACATCGTAATCGCTTGTTTTTTGGCGCAGGGCGGCCACTTCGTTTTCATCCGGGTTGATGGGATACACAACCTCATCAACCTGTTCGCGGTAGCGGCGCAGTTCGCTGGCCAGGGCGGGTGTTTCGTAAGATGAGGTGTCGGCTGGGGTGAGGTCTGCCGGGCGGGGCACAAGCACAACCACCCGCGCGCTGGTTGGCAAGCGCAGAGAATCCATCCCGCCGGTGTTTTTGGCCAGGGTGATTGATTTTTGCGCCACTTCCAGCGCCAGCGCAGCGTGTTCGGCGCAGTTGATGACATCCAGACTGGGTTGCGCCTGCTGGGCGCACCACGCTTTGATCTTTTGGATGCGCTGCGCAGAGGCAAATACCTCTTGCTCGGAGAGGAGTTCGCGCTCGGCGGCGTGAACCAGCCCGCGGTGCGCGCCGCTTTGATCCAGAAACTTGGTCATAAGCAGCATATCCACCCCGGCGCGCGTGGCCGCGATTAGCTCAATGATGAAATCTTTGCCTTGGCGAATGGCCCGCATGTCCATCGCGTCGGAAATAATCACGCCGTCAAAATCAAGGTCGCGCCTTAGCAGCCCTTGCAGAATAGATGCGGAGAGGGTGGCTGGCACACGCGGATCGCCATTCACCGCCGGCAAGGCGATGTGGCTTGTCATCAGCATCTGCGCCCCGGCCCGAATCACTGCCTTGAAGGAGAACAGATCAATCTCGTGCAGTTGTGCAAGGGTGTGGCTGGAAACAGGCATACCAAAATGCGCGTCATCGGAGGTGTTGCCGAAACCGGGGAAGTGCTTGGGGGTGGCGACCACCCCCGCCATCTGAAATCCCATCGCCATGGCCGCGCTGAGTTGTGCCACCACTTGCGGGTAGCCGCCAAAAGAGCGCGGCCCAATGACCGGGTTGTTTTGGGAAACGACCACATCGCATACCGGCGCGTAATCTACATTGAACCCCAGTGCGGCCATTTCCAGGCCGATGGCGTGGCCCACGCGCCGCGCTAATTCTGGCGAGCGGGTGGCGCCCAGCGCCAGGTTGCCCGGAAAACAGGTTGTGCCCGGCACAGTGACCAGTGTGCCGCCTTCTTGATCTGCGCCAATGAGCAAAAGCGGCTGGCCGTGTTTGCGGGCGTGTTTTTGCAGCGCGGCGTTTAGCTCGCGAACTTGTTCTGGGTTGGCAACATTGAGCGGGCGGAAAATGGTGACGCCGCCAACTTGTCCTTTTTTGATGGCGCGGAGAATGCGTGGCGAGGGCTTAACCCCGTCAAAACTCCACATCAGTTTTTGGCCGATGGCCTGCGCGAGAGTGAGGGTCATCACCCAATCTTACATCGTGCCAGAGATACCGCGCTCAAATTGCCGTTGCAACGCAAGGAAGAAAATGATGATCGGGATGACGGTCATGACCACGCCAGCGGCAATGCCGCGCATGTCTGAGGTGAACATGCCTTGCAAGGCCACCAATCCCACTTGCAGGGTCATTTTGCTGCGGGTGTGCAACATCAGCGAAGGCCAGAAAAAATCATTCCATTGATTGCCAAAGGTGATGATGGCGGTGGTTGCCAGCGAGGGCCGCACCACGGGCATGAGGATGCTCCACCAGATGCGCAGCTCGCCCGTGCTGTCAATCCGCGCGGCATCAATCAAATCGTTGGGCACAGCTTTAAAAGCCTGGCGCAGCAAAAAGATGTTGAACACGGTTGCCAACGACGGAAAGATGACCGCGAACAGGGTGTCATAGTAGCGGAACACATTGACGGCCATCACAAAGCTGGGGATCTGGGTGAGCTGGGGCGGGACGACGAACGTTGCCAAAAGGAGGAAAAAGATGGCATCGCGCCCACGAAAGTTCATCTTTGCAAACGGGTAGGCCGCCAGCGAGGTGAAGAGCAGGTTGACCGCCACCGTGATGACCGAGACAACAATGCTGTTGAGAAAAAAGCTGGCGATGGGCAGTTGATCCCACACCCGGCGGTAATTGTCTAGCGTTGGTTGATGCGGGATGAGTTGCGGCGGCACGGAATAGATCGCATCGGTGGGGCCTTTTAGCGATGTGGCAAGCACCCACACAAATGGAAAAGCTGTGATGATGGCGACCAGTGTGAGGATGGCGTATAAAAAGGTATTTCCTGCAATTCGGCGCAGTTTGCCGCCAGATTTGCGGGGCAGGGGTGTTGAAGATGTCATCCGACCACCTCTTCTCTTTCAATGCGGCGCATGTTCAGGATGGAGAACCCCATGGTGATGATAAGCAAGGCAATTGCCAGCGCCGAGGCATAACCGGCATGCTGCAACCGAAAGGCCTGCTGCCAAAGGTAAAGCACAATTGTCACGCCGCTGTTTAGCAGGCCGCCGCTTGGCCCAAACAAAATGAACACCTCGTTAAACACCTCTATGGCCGCGAGGCTGGAGATGATGAGCACGAATGACATTTGCGGGCGCAGGCCGGGGACGCTGACATACCAGTGCTTTTGAAAACTATTGCATCCGTCAATTTGCGCGGCATCGTAGCGTTCTTTTGGAATATTCTGTAAGCCGGCCAGAAAAATCATCATGTAATACCCAAGCCCCATCCACGTGGTGAGGAGCATGGCGATGGGCAGAGTGTAATTTGGCTCGGCCAGCCACTGCACTGGTTCGTTGATGATTTTCATCGCCAGAAGCAGGCTGTTGAGCAGGCCGTTGGTATCCAGTATCAGCCGCCACGCGATGCCAATGGCTACGCTGCCGCTGATGACCGGGATGTAATAAATGGCGCGGAAGGCGTTGATGCCCGGCACTTTGCGGTTGACCAAAATTGCCAGCGCGATGCACAGCACAATCAAAATTGGCACAACCAGCAAATAGGTAAAAGAGTGAAGCAAGGCCTGCCAAAAAGTTTGATCGTTCAGCAGTTTTGCGTAGTTATCCAGGCCAACCCAAACCGGCGGGGTCACAATATCATAGCTGGTAAAGCTGTAATACACCACCGCAAAAATGGGATAGATTACAAACACCCCAATGATGAGCATTGCGGGCGCGAGAAACAAGTATGGTGTGAGGCGAGACTGAGACGTATAGGCCCTCGTTGGAAGATGAGATCGGGACGCGCGATGGCATCCCGATCTCGCAAATAATAATGTGAAGTGCGTTTACGGAAGCAGGGCGTTGGCTTTTGCCACCGCATCTGTGAGCGCCTTTTGCGGGTCAACGTTATTGAACAATGCCTGCTGAACAGCGTCCAGAACCACCTTGTTCACATCGGCTTTGTGTGGAATGGTTGGCACGATGTCGGCATAGTGCGAGATGGTGTCGCGGGCCACCGGTTTGGCGCTGTCCTCAATGGCAACTGGCTTGGCCGAAAAGAATGGGTCATCATACGAAGACGGCGTGGACGGATAAATGCTCACAATTTTCGAGAACTCGGTCATGCTTTTGGGGTTGGTGAAGAACTGCGCCAAAGCGATGGAAGCGTTGGGGAACTTGGTGGATTTTTTAACCGAGAGACCCATCAACCCCTTGCCCGCCACGCCAGATTTGCCCAACGGCGATGGCACGACGGCCAGGAAGCCATACAACCCTGGGTTGTTGGCGCGCACAATGCGGATGAGGTTTGGGCCGGTGGAATAAAACGCAGCCTTGCCAGAGGCGAAGAGATCCAGCCCAACGCGGTCAAGCTCGGTGACCAAAACAGTTTTGTCTACCGTGCCATCCTTCACCATGCCCACATACAGTTTTAGCCAGTCCACGGCCTCTGGCGAGTCGAATGTGAATTTCTTGCCATCATCGCTGATGACTTTTGCGCCGCCCTCATACACCATCTGGGCCAGCAAATCGTTTACCGTCAGGCGGATATCGCACAGGGTGCCGGTTTTGGCTTTGATGGTTTTGCACAAGGCGGGAAGGCCATCAATCGTCTTGGGGAAATCGCTCACGTTTAGCCCCGCGCCGCCAACATAGGTCATATTGCCCTTGTCATCGGTCTTGGGCGTGCCGCTATAAATGGCGGTGTTGATGAGGTTGACGCTCATGCCCTGATACCAGGGAAACTGGTAGTTCACGCCGTTGATGAGTTGCGCTTTCCACAAACCGGGGAAATACAAATCTTTCACATTTTGCGGAACAACATCATCCAGGGGCAAAAGCAGACCTTTGCCCGCGTAATCGCTTACCCAACCCTCGACCACAGACATGTTGATGACATCGGGCGCATTGCCAGCGGCAAATCCCGCTTTCAGGTCGTCTTGAAAGGTGGCCTGGTGATCTTCCCACTTCACGGTTACGCCGGGATACGCCTGGTTAAAGCGGGCGATTGTGCTTTTGATGTAATCGTCGAATGTGGGCGAGAGCCAGAGTGTCCACAGAGTGATTGTTGCGTTTGGCTCAACATTTTTGATCAACGCCTCTGGGTTGGGGCCAGGCGTGGCTGTAACCAGCTTGTCAACAGATTTCTCAACCACCACCGTTTGCTGAATGGACCTCTCAACCACAACGGTCTCTTTGATGATCTGCGCTGGGGGCGCAGTGGGGGCAGCCCCGCCGCACGCAGACAAAACCAATACAGCAACACCAACAATAGCCAACGCCCGGGTCTTCATAAAAATACCATCCTGTTTTTAGATTAAGCTAATGCAAAAACTTTGCTTGCAATTTACCCAAACCGACGTAAGACGTAAGATGTGTGAAGTAAATAACCTTTCCTAAAGGCTATTTGTGAATAGTATAACTTGTTTTTTGCAAAATTAACAAGAAAATGTTCAATAAAATAGGGCGCCAAAGCGAAAGATGCATCCGTATTGTGAGCTAAAAGAGCTAAAAAAATCGAGGAATAACAAAAGCTGGAGTTAGCGGCGATGGGCACAAGCGGAATAAAAGGCTTAACATCTTTCTAAGAAATTGTTTTTCAATTCAAACCAGACTCCAATTTTCGCCGGAATTACTTTGTGAGTGGTGTTCATGCTTC
>DAORUN010000078.1:0-15127 GCA_035433205.1 Thermoflexales bacterium
GGTTGGCCTGTGCGGTTTTGGAAAACCGAGGCTTTGCAGGCCAACCTGCGAGGTTTTTACCTTCCGCAAACCCCAAATAAAACAAAAAGCCCCCGAAGTCTTTCAACCTCGGAGGCTTTTTATTAACTTAATCCCTCAGGACTTTAGAAGTCCCCGCCCATGCCGCCGGGGGGCATTGCCGGGGCCTTTTCCTTCTCAGGAATGTCCGTGATCAACGCCTCGGTGGTCAAAATCATGCTGGCGATGGATGCCGCGTTCTGCAACGCGCCCTTCGTCACCTTGAGCGGGTCAATGATGCCCGCCTTGATCATGTCCACATACTCGCCGCTGATGACATCGTAGCCGATGTACTTCTTCTCGCGGCCCTGGCGGCGCACTTCCTGAATGACAACGCTCCCATCCATGCCCGCGTTGCCAACGATGCGGCGCATTGGCTCCTCCAACGCGCGCTTGAGGATGTTCACGCCCACCTGTTCATCGTCGTGGGCCATCTTCACATTTTCCAGCGAGCGGATGGAGTGCAGCAGCGCGACGCCGCCGCCGGGCACAATGCCTTCCTCAACCGCGGCGCGGGTGGCGCTCAGCGCGTCTTCCACGCGGTGCTTCTTCTCTTTCAGCTCGGTCTCGGTGGCAGCGCCCACGCGAATAACCGCCACGCCGCCGGCCAGCTTGGCCATGCGCTCGTTCAGCTTCTCTTTGTCATAGTCGCTGGTGCTGTTCTCAATCTCTGCTTTGATGGTTTCTACGCGGGCTTTGATGGCCTTGTCGGTGCCAGCGCCATCAATGATGGTGGTGTCATCCTTCGTGCTCACCACGCGGCCAGCGCGGCCCAAGTCGTCAATGGTGGTGGTCTCCAGCTTGCGGCCCAACTCTTCGGTAATCACGGTACCACCGGTCAGGATGGCGATATCCTCCAGCATGGCCTTGCGGCGGTCGCCGAAGCCAGGGGCCTTCACGGCCAACACATTCAACATGCCGCGCAGCTTGTTCAGCACCAGCGTCGCCAGCGCTTCGCCGTCCACATCCTCGGCGATGATGACCAGATCGCGCTTGCCGCGCTGAACCAGTTTCTCCAGCAACGGGATAATGTCTTGCGCCGCGCTGATCTTCTTGTCGTAAATCAGGATGTAGGCATCCTTGATCTCGGACTGCATGGATTCTGGGCTGGTGATGAAGTAGGGCGACAAATAGCCGCGGTCAAACTCCATGCCTTCCACGTACTCGGTCTCAAAGCTAAGCGACTTGCTCTCTTCAACCGTGATCACGCCGTCCTTGCCAACCTTGTCCATCACCTGGGCGATGAGGTTGCCGATCTCGGTGTCTTGCGCGGAGATGGTGGCGACCTGAGCGATCTGGTCGTGATTCTTCACATCCACAGACAAGCCCTTGAGCGCAGCCACAATCGCGTCCACACCAGCGTCAATCCCGCGCTTGATGAGCATCGGGTTCGCGCCAGCGGCCACATTCTTGAGGCCCTCGTGAACGATAACCTGCGCCAGAACGGTGGCCGTTGTCGTGCCATCGCCCGCAATGTCGTTGGTCTTGGTCGCGGCTTCCTTGAGCAACTGCGCGCCCATGTTCTCATACGGGTCCTGCAGTTCAATCTCTTTGGCAACCGTCACGCCATCGTGGGTCACGGTTGGGGCGCCATACTTCTTGTCCAGCGCCACGTTGCGGCCCTTGGGGCCAAGTGTGGTGGAAACCGCCGCCGCCACCATGTCCACGCCTTTCTTTAGTTTTGCGCGGGCTTCTTCCTGAAATATCAATTGCTTTGCCATTTTTTTAACCCTTCTTTAAGTTCAAAGCGCAAAATGGCAAGTGCAAAGTTTTGCATTTTCCATTTTGCATCTTGCCCTTGTTAGTCAATCACCGCCAGAATGTCGGCTTCCTTCATAATCAGATACTTCTTGCCGTCCAGCTTAATCTCTGTGCCAGCATATTTGGCATACAGCACCTGATCGCCCACCTTGGTGTCCATCGCAATCGCCTTGCCTTCTTCGTCCTTGCGGCCAGCGCCTGCGGCCACAATGATGCCCTTCTGGGGCTTCTCTTTGGCGGTTTCTGGCAAAACCAGACCGCTGGGCAGCACCTGCTCGTCCTCCACCGACTCGATGACCACGCGGTCACCCAGCGGGCGGATGTTCAACTTTGTTGCATTCTTCGCCATGATTTTTCTCCGTTTTATTTAAGATGTTGGGTAAAATTTGCACTCTCGGTATTAGACTGCTAATAAAGCACCCACAAAATTAGCACTCGTCGTTTCGAGTGCTAATAATGCCTAGAGTTTACTCATCTGGCACGGGCTTGTCAAGAGGTTTTCGGCAATTTCTCAGAAATGAAGGCGTACTGGGCAGACCGCTGGAAAAGCAGCCTGCCCAGTAATCGCCTCTCACCATCTCCCATCGGTATGCACCACCCGCCCGCTGAGCATACGCGCCGCACGGATGGGCGCGTCACCCTCGGCGCCCATCTGTTCCGCGTCATACGAGGCGTTGACCTTGTGCAAATACTCATCCAGCTCATCCTTGAGCTTTTGCAAATGCCCGCGCTCAATTTCCAGAAAGGTCGCCATAGACACAGGCGCGATATCCGAGAGGGCCAGCGCCGCGCCAAAATGCGGCAGACACACACCAGATGACGCCTTAAACGCCTCCAGCAACTCTTTGTCACGCATTTCGCGCACCAGCGTATCCAAATACATCGTCTCGCGCTCGCGCTCGTAATCGCATAAGGCGCAGCCGCGGCGCGGGCGGGCGGCCTCGCGGGCGCGGCGGGCCGTTTGGCGGATGGCGCTCCCGGTCTGCGCCCCCACCGACATCCCCCGCGGCGGCAAAACGGCGTTTAACTCTCGCAAGACCGCGCCCAGCACATCCGCATGAACCACGGCCACGCCTGTCATGCGGCCAGGCGCGGGCAGCATGGCCCCGTGAAATGAGCAATACCCACGCGCCTCGCGGATCTCGGCCCGTCGCTCCAGCGCGTTTAGCTGTTCGTAGAAAAACACGTCAATGTGTTTTCGCACCGCCAGGTCGGCCATCCGGCAGATGGGGCAGCCCGGCTGGCGCAAGGCTTCCATCAGCTCAAAGTAAGTGTTGGTTTTGCTCATGAACAAAAAGCGCCCGGAGCGCTCCGGGCGCTCATCAAGCAACTAATGCAAATACGGGCGCAAATGATCGCGCGAGATGTAAAACCCGCGTTTCACCAGCTCCTCGGTTTTCTCAAACGCGCGGTCTTCGTGCTCAATGCTCACCACGTAATCGTAGCCAATGGCGTACAGCGCAGCGATGAATCGCCCCCAGTTCACCTGGCCCAGACCCGGCAAACGCGGCACCTGCCAGCCCATCCCCAGCGAGAGAATGCCGCGCTGGTATAGCCCTTCGCGGTTGATCTCCATATCTTTGGCGTGCACATGAAAGATGCGGTCGCGGAAGTCATACACCACGCGCTCGTAGTCAATCATTTGCCAGAACAAATGCGAGGGGTCAAGATTCAACCCAAAGTTCGCATCGGGGATGATCTCCCACATTTTGCGCCAAATGTAGGGCGTGGTCGCCAGGTTTTGCCCGCCCGGCCACTCATCGTTGCTAAAAATCATCGGGCAGTTTTCGATGGCGATCTTGATGCCGTGATCTGCGGCAAATTTAACAATTGGCGTCCACACCTCGCCAAACATCTGCAGGTTGGCTTCCACCGTTTTGGTTTGGTCGCGCCCAACAAATGTGCCCACGATGGGAACACCAATCATCTGCGCGGCCACGATCACTTTTTTAAGGTGCGCAATCACGGTGGCGCGGTGTTCCGGGTCGGGGTGCATGGGGTTGGGGTAATACCCCAGCGATGAAATCTCCAACCCGGTTTTCTTCATCAACGCATTTATCTTTTTCGCGCCGGGTTTGGTCAGCGCGGCCACATCCACATGCGTAACGCCAGCATAGCGGCGGTTGGCTTTGCTCTGCGGCCAGCAGGCCAGCTCCAACATGTCAAATCCGTTGGATGAGGCCCAGACGGCCAACTGCTCCAGCGAAAGATTGCCCAGCGCGGCGCTCATCAACCCAAGTTTCAAGTTACGTCTCCTTTGTTGTTAGTTGCTCGTGATTAGCGGCTGTTGGCTGGTTCAAGAACGCGCGGCAGACGACTTGCGCCTGAGACCCATCACCAAAACCAGCAACCCGACCAGCATGGTCAGGCCGCCCGTGACAGCCCAAAAACTCTGACCGGTCATAAAACTGCCCAGCAAAACACCAATACCCTGAAACAGCCAAATGCCGCCCATGAGCGTAAGAAGCAACCCAATAAAAATCATCAACATGCGCATAAATACCCTCGATGCGCGTGATTGTAAAACCAAATCGCAAATGGCACACGCGAGACTCATTTTTTGCGCGACAAAATCAGGTTTCTCAGAAAATGCTATACTCACCTATTGTAATGACGAAGCACAGCAGTTTAGTGGCGATGCCCATGCCCGGCGTAAACCAACGCGCGGGCTGAAGTGATTCGTCAAAAACAACACGGATTCAGCCATATCAACCGCCCGCGCAAGCGCCGGGCGGTTTTTTGTTGAGAGAGGAGAGCGAGAACATGGAAAACATTCTGGTTTGTCTGGCATGGCCGTATGCCAACGGAAATTTGCACGTCGGTCACATCGCCGGGGCATATTTGCCCGCGGATATTTTTGCGCGTTACCAGCGGCTGATGGGCAACCGGGTGGTCGTGGTGAGCGGCTCAGACAGCCACGGCACGCCCATCGTCGTCCGGGCCGACCAGGAAGGCGTGACGCCCCGCGAAATTTTTGAGCGATACCACACCGTGTTTGTGGAAATGTGGCAAAAGATCGGCATCAGTTACGATCTTTACACCCACACCGACACCGAAAATCACCGCGTCCTCTCTCAGCAAATGTTTACCCGTTTGTTGAATAACAATTTGTTGTTCAAGCAAACCCAAAAACAGCTGTACTCCGAGTCTCAGCAAAAGTTTTTGCCAGACCGTTTGGTAGAGGGCACCTGCCCGCATTGCGGTTACGAGAAGGCCCGCGGCGACCAGTGCGATAACTGCGGCAAACTTCTGGACGCGCTGCAACTCATCAACCCGCGCAGCCGCACCCACCCCGATGACACGCTGGTGGTGCGCGAGAGCGAACATTACATGTTTGACCTGCCCGCGCTGAGCGAAAAACTACTGGCTTATCTCTCGGATAAAGATGAATACTGGCGCAACACCGTGCTGGATTTCTCGCGCTCATACGCGCGGGCGCTGGAGCCGCGCGCCTTCACCCGCGACCTGATCTGGGGCATACCCATCCCGGTGGAAAACTCGGAAGGCAAGTGCATTTACGTGTGGTGGGAGGCCCTGCACGGCTACCTGACCGCCACAATTGAATGGGCCAAAGTGACCGGCCAGCCCGATGCCTGGAAAGATTTTTGGTTTAACCCGCAGGCCAAAATTTACAACTTTCTGGGCAAAGACAATATTTTGTTTCACACCGTTTTGTGGCCGGCCATTTTGCTGGGGATGGAAACATTTTCGGCGGAGAATCAGGACGTTCCTCGTAGAGATGAGGCAGTGCTTCGCCCCTACCCCAAAAACAAAGTTGGCGAAGGCGAAAAACTGCAACTCCCCTACGACGTTCCGGCCAACCAATACCTCAACCTCAAAGGGCAAAAGTTCAGCAAAAGCCAGGGCGTATCGCTCGACCCGGTGGAAATTGCGGGCAAATACGGCGCGGATGCGCTGCGGTATTACATCGCCAGCATTTTGCCAGAAAGCAAAGACGCCGATTGGGACTGGAACGAGTTGATGCTGAAAAACAATGGCGAGCTGCTGGCCAAATGGGGCAACCTCGTCCAGCGCACGCTCTCGCAAATTTGGAAAAACTTTGGCGGCAAAATTCCGCAACCCGGCCCGCTCACGCCAAACGATGAGGCGCTGATCGCGGCCAGCGAGGATGCCTTCAACACTATTGGCGCGGCGCACACCGCCGTGCGCCAGCGCGAGGCGCTTGCGCTCACAATGGAGCTTGCCACCAAAGCGAATCAATATCTGGACAGCGAAGCGCCGTGGAAGACGATCAAAACCGGCGAGGAAGGCCGCGCCCGCGCCGCCACCCAGCTTTACGTAGCCGCCCGCGTGATTGACTCGCTCACGATTTTGTTCTCGCCGTTCATCCCCGGCGTGTGCGAGGCCGCCCACCGCCAGCTTGGCTACACCCAGCCCATTGCGGGCGAGCAATACACCGAAACCGTGCAAGAGACATCCAATTCGCATTTGGCTTTGCGGTATGACGGCCAGAAAGCCAGCGGCGCATGGCGGCCCAGCCAGCTTTTGCCCGGCCAGCCGCTGGGCGGCGAACCCAAAGGCTTGGTTGCCAAGATTGAGGAAGTGTAAGAAAATTTTGTAGAGACGCAAAAGTGAATCCGTCATTCCCGCGCAAGCGGGAATCCATGCTGCGCCAAAACAAAAACGTGGTGGAATCCGGGTTCCTCGCAATTTATTTTGTGGGCTGGTTATACGATCTTGGCGTATTTCTCCTCACCTCGTTCGTCGAAATTTGTCCTGAGCCTGCCAAAGGATGACAGGCTGATTCTTATCCAAAACTCACGTTAATTAAAAACAATCCGTTACCTGATAAAAGCCAGCGTCTGGTAACCCGCCCGAAAACGCACGACCTCCGGGCGAACCTGCTCCGGCGGTTCGCCATCCACCAAAACGCGCCCCACAAAATCTGCAATTTGGCGCATCGCATCGGGGGTCATGCCCTGGCGCGTCACCTCTTGCGTGCCAATGCGGATGGCATTCGCGTCGCCCGCGACTTGTTCTCCGGGCAGGCCAATGCTGGTCATGAGCAAATTGGCGCGTTCCAAAACTTTGCAGGCCGCGTTGCCGCCGCCGTATGTGTTGGCCCGCAACGCCACATGCTGAGATGCGGTGAACCCACCGCGCCCGCTCACGTAATGTACATCCAGCCCGCGCTGGTGCATGGCCTGCGCCAGCGCCTGCGCGTTGGCGATGCACGCGCGGGCATACGCCGGGCCGTGCTCGCGCAAATCCATCAGCGCAATCGCCATCGCGGCGGTTTTGCTCAGGTCAAAATTGGCGGTCAGGCCGGGGTAAGCAATCGCGTCCAGCCGCTCGGCCAGCGCGGGGTCACTGGTGGCGATAAAGCCAGAGGGCGGCCCGCCCAGCGATTTGTAAGTTGAACTGGTCATCAGGTGGGCGCCCTCGGCCAGCGGCTGCTGAAATTCCCCGCCCGCGATCATGCCGCTCATGTGCGCCGCGTCATACATCACAACCGCGCCAATCTCATCGGCAATCGCCCGCACCTTTGCCACCGAATACGGGAACAAACACATGCTCCCGGCCACAATGATGAGTTTTGGTTTTTCCTGCCAGGCCAGCCGGGCAAGGGCATCCGCGTCCACATCCATCCGGGCCTCATCAAACGGCACGTTTTGCACCCGCAAGCCATACAACCCCGCCGCGCCGTTGGCGTGATGGGTGGGATGCCCCGCGGCGGAGTCTGAGAAAGAGAAGATCAGGTCGCCGGGTTTGCAAACGGCCATAAACGCAAACAAATTGGCGATGGAGCCGCTGGGGGCGCGGTATTCAATAAAATCGGCGTGAAAGAGCTGCCGAAACAACTGCGCCGTGATCAGCTCAATTTGCTCGGCATAGACCATGCCCTTGTTGTATTTGTCGCCGGGGTGGCCCAGGCTTGGCCGGCTGCCGATGGAGGACGCGAGGAGTTTTGCCGCGCGGGGGTTCATCACATTTGTGCCAGCATACAAATTCACGCACTCGTGATCCACAAGCTGCTCGTGCGCGGCCACCAGCCGGTGCACTTCGGCATCCAGCTCGGCCAATGACATCGCGGCGATGCGGCGCGTGTTGGCGGCGATAAAACTTTGGGCGGGTTCGGGGATCCAAGTGTTCATCTTCAAATTCTCAGCGATTCTCCAGCTTTAAGCCATCGGCTTCAAAGAGTTCAAAATCGGCGTGGTTATTGGTTGCCAAAGAACATTTCAACGAAATGGCGGTTCCGGCAATCATCGCATCCACACGCAAGTGCCGGTTGCGTTTGACGGCATTGAACAAACGCGCGCCTTCTTTTGCTTCCACCTCGCCAAAGGGAACAATCTCGCGCAAAAAGGCCCGCATAACTTCAATTTGCGCCGATGTGACCGGGCCGCACAAAAATTCATACCAAACAATGGCGGGGGCAACCATGATTTCTCCAGCCTGCGCCCACGCAATCAACTGGCTGCTTTCTCTTGTGCCCGGCGTCACGCCCAAAATCAGATAATTTGTGTCAAGACAAATCATTCGCCTCTCCACTTTTTGCGGTCTGCGCGAACCTGCGCAAGATAGGCTTGCGCTTTTTCTGGAGACAGCCCCTGCCCTTTCGCATGAAGCGCCTTTAGCAATTCAACTGGGTCTGGCCGGGCGCTGCCATCCTGAGCTTCGGCCTGAGCGACGGCGCGGCGAACCACCTCTGCCTGAGACACATTCCAACGAGCGGCCAGCTTCTTGAGGTTGCTCATCGTGCTTTCGTCAAGCGCAAATGTTGTTCGGTAAGACATGATTGCCATACCATCAAGCATACCATCACTTTTACTCTGCAACCGCTGCCCGCAACGCGGCCCACGCCTTGAACAGCTCGGCCTCCATCTGTTTGAGGATGGCGCTCTCGGTGCGGGCGCCCTCTTTTTCCCAGCGGGCAAAATGGCGCATGGCATCCGCGCGGTAAAACGCGGCCTCGCGGATGCGCTCCTCTGGCATGGCATATAGCTCGGCAAACCACGCGGCAATGGGGTCAACCTGCGGCGCAACCCACGCGGCCAACTCCAGCTGCGCGGCGCGGGCGGGGTCAAATGCCTCGCGGGGGAAGGCGCTTTTGAGCACGCCATAAAAATTTGTCTGGCTGATGGCCGCCTTGCCGGGCGAGGCCGCAAACTGACGGCGGGCGGCCATTAAAAACCAGGCGGCCTGCGCGGCAGAAGCCGGGGGCAGGCCATAGCCGTTCACCGCCAGCTCAAACATGGGGCGAGGCATGGAAAACCACTTGCGGCGCTGAGCCATCACCAAAAGTTGCATTTCTAACTTGGACGCTTTTTGCGGCTCAAAGGTGCGCATTGGGCTGAGTTTGTGAGACATCGGCGGAAATTGTCTCACGCGAGTTTTGGCCTCCTCAAATCAGAACATCCGTGCTAGAATTTTGGCATGGCTGGACCAAAACTGAACTTATTGGATGACGCGGTGGCGGAATACGAGCTGCACTTGATGCGCCGCCCGATCACGGAGAATTCTCGCAAAGCCTTTGCGGGCGATGTGAAAATTTTTGCCCGCGAGATGCAGGCCAGCCAGCCGCTCAAACTCAACAGCATCACCTCAGACCGCATCCGCGATTTTTTGGACACGCTTGAAAGACGTCCCGGCGTGAACAGCCCGAAATCTCTGGAGCGGCGTCTCACCTCGCTAAAAGTTTTTTTTAACTGGCTGCACGAGTCCGGCCAGATCGCCATCAACCCCGCCGACCCCATTGCCTACCGCGCGTTTGAGGATCCGCTGCCAGAATACCTGACCGATGAAACGGTGGATGAGGTGGTGAAGGCCGCGCACATTGTGGCCGCGGGCGAGCATTTGGAATTGCGCCCGCTCACCGCCATCTTGCTGGTGCTGGATACGGGGATGAAAAAAGCGGAATGCCTGAACCTGACCCTGGACGATTTTGGCTGCAAGCCCGGCCAGGATTGCGCCCCGGAGCGCGTACACATCCGCTACGACAAAGTGCATCTCAAGTTTAAGGATCGCGTGCTCGCCATTTCGCCAGAGACCGGCAAGGTGGTGCAAGAACATGTTCAGCGTTACGGCTGCCGCGAGAAATTGATCGAGTGCACCGGGCGCAACCTGGAATACAAGTTCAACCGGCTGATCGCGCCGCTGGTGGGCATTCCATCGCTCACGTTTGAGATGCTGCGCTGGACCGCCGCCCTGCGCGATTACCGCGCCGCGCTGGAGGCGGGCACGATCAAGGACGACCACTTTGAGGTGAAATATGGCCTTTCGCCCCTGGGCTGGACGGAGATGGAGGCCAAGCTAAAGCGCGTGCTGAAAGAAGGGTGAAATCAAGAAGTCGGACTGCTAGGCTTGGGCAAGCCACACACCTGCCCAGCAAGCAGTCCGACTTCTAAATCCGTTTCGCTCTTCGGCACTTACCAACCGCCAATCATCCGCTCATAGTCATCATGACTGCCAATCCAAATCCAATAAAGCGTATCGCCTTACAAAACACCTAGCACCCTGTATGCTTCATCCACGCGGGCAGAATATAGCGGTGGGCGCGTTGAGCGCACTTGCTTAAATTGCAAAGAGGGGCGGCTTGGGTCATTCAGCCATTGGTGAAAGGCAACACGAGCACGTTTTTGCGTTTTCTCTGGCAGAGCGTTGTATGAGCGCCAAAAAGACGCTTTTGCCCTCGCTTTCATTTTGAGGACGTTAAGACCGGCTTTAAGACTTTGCCCGAATCGTCAATATCGGTCTCATCGCCGTTCATGGCGTCATCCACAAATCGCTGAAGCGCATCATCGGGCGTGGCTGCAAGCAAGACATCCCAGCGGGCATCGGCATCTCTTTTTGCAGTCAGATACTCTGCATAATGCAAAACCTCACGGGCCATGTCTGGCGACATCGCCTTCACAATCTGCGCCACTTTTTTGGCGTATCCGGCAGGTTGTAAAGTCTTTTGCATTTTTTGTCCTTCTCTGGAATTCAAATGCATTGAGAAGGGCTAAATTTCACTCTTCACCCTTCTCTCTTCACTCTTTTTTTATCTTGGCAAATGCATGGGCATGACCACGTGCAAAAACGTGTCATCGCCCACCGGCTTGATGGCGCCCGGCGCTTTGGGGAGCGTGGTCTCAATCGCCACCTGCGGCGCGTCCATCACGCCCAGCACATCCACCAAATACTTCACGTTGAAGCCAATCTCCACTTCGTTGCCGTTCACCATCGCCTCAAGCTCGGTCTGGTTGTCGCCGGTCTCATCGGCGCGGGCGGTCACGGTGATCTTGCCCGGCTCAACGTCCTCGCCCGGCGCAATCTTCAACCGGCTGATGTCGCTGCTCTCGCGGGCAAAAATGCTGGCGCGGCGGCAGGCTCGCAGCATATCGGCGGTGTTCACCACCGTGCGCGTGTCATGCCGCTTGGGGATGATCGCGTCCACTTCCGGGAAGCGCTGGTCAATCAGCTGGGCCACAATGTCCACATTTTCCAAATGGAACAGCACCTGCCCGCGCGAGGGCGTGACCGAGATCGCCACCGGCTGCTCTTGCTCGCCCATCACCCGCGCCACCTCGGCAATGGCCCGCGCCGGGATGAGCGCCACGAGCGGCTCGGCCACCGGCTCCTTCAATGTGGCCGTGGCGCGGCTAAGGCGAAAACCATCCGAGGCGGTCATGGTCAGCACGCTGTCTTCCAGCTTGGTGTGAACACCGGTCAGCATTGGGCGGCTTTCATCGGTGGCGGCGCTAAACACCACGCGGTTAATCGTCTTTTTGAGCGTGTCTGCCGCGATAAACGCCGCACCATCCGGGTTAAATTTGGGGATGAGCGGGAATTCCTGCGCGTCTATGCCTTTGATGTTGTTATCGGATTTGTTAGACACCACCCGCAATGTTTGCGTGCGCACGTTTAACTCAAGGTCAACCCGGTCGGTGGGCAGCAGCGAGACCAGCTCGGTAAAGGTGCGGGCTGGCACGGTGATGGCGCCCTCTTCTTCCACCTTCGCCCCAATCCAGCAATTGATCCCCAATTCCAGGTTGGTGGCCGAAATCTTGAGCCGCCCGTTATCGGTGGCAAGCAGAACATGGGTGAGCACGGGCAGCGTGGCTGTGCGCGAGGCCACCGCGCGGCTGACAATGTTCAGCCCTTTGGCAAGGTTTTCTTGAAGGCAGGAAACTTTCATAATTATTTTTTAACAGGAGATGGGGGCCGACGACGATATTCTCCGTCATCCGCCTCCCGTCCTCCGTCTTCTAAAAATGTTATTTGTAAAACGGATTAAATTCGCCCGATTTGCCGATTTGTCGCCATGGAAGTTCCAACCCCGGCTCATCCTCATCCGCAAAATAGGCCGTGACCGCCGGGTTAAACACCTGCGTTTGCGCGGGCGCAATCAGACAGTGAATTGTATCGCTAAATTGCAAATTTTCTGCGGCCTTGGCCGCGTCTTGCATGGTCTCGGCGGGAATAAACCCGCAATTTTTGATGAGAGCCGGGTTGTTTGCGCCCACCACGATGACCGAAAGATCGTTCTGGCTCATGGCCTGCGCCAGACGATACGCTCGGCGCTGCCCCATCTGCGCCCCGCGATGGCGCAGCCGCTGAACCACGCTTTGCATATCCTCGGTGTCGGCCAGCGCCGCATAAAAATTCTCGCGGCGCGGGTTTGGCGCGGGCGGGTCTGGCGTAACGGGCAGGATGAGTGAGCCGCCCGCCGCGAGCACCGGTTTGTTCGCGGCGGCAATCTCGGCGGCGATGGCGCTCACTTCAAACAACGTATTTTCCCCAACCGATGGCCCCTCGACCAGCACAACGCCATATTTGCCCCGCTGGGTTGTGGCCTCATGGGTTTCTCGCGCGGTCTCCAGCAAATCGTCAAACACCACCCCCGGCGAGCCAGCGCGGGCGGCCACCAGGTCATCGCCGCGCATCACCACGCTCAGGCAAAACAGCAGCCCGGCCCGGCGGGCGATCTCGCGCATCATCCGCGCAAACGGGTTGTCTTGCACGCGGCCAGCGCGAACGCGCGGGTCATCTAAAAATGGCAACCCCAGCAGGTCGCGCCGGGTGGTCTCGCCCGCGCAGCCCAGCGCCACGCACGCCTCTGCGCCCGCGTAACCCGCATACGGGTGCGGGCGGATGGCGCACGCGGCGATCAACAAATCTGCTTCGGCGGCGTGGCGATTTAGGGTGATGTGTATTCCATCCACCGCGCCCAGTTCGTCCAGCTCGCTTTCGTTGGATGGGTCGTGAGTTTTTATACTGGTCAGACCGCTTCCAGCGATCTGACCAGTAAGAATATCAGCGCTCCGGGCGCTCAGGACGGTGATATCTTCGTCCCTCACCCCCGCCGCCTTTAACTCGTTCAACAAAGGCGGGATGACCAGCGCAAACGGCGCGCTGTCATCGGTCACAATCGTCACGCGGCTGCCCTCGGCGCACAGGTCGCCCAACGGCAAGCTGGCAAGCGGATGCGCCAGCGTGGCCGCAATCGCAGCCGCCGGGTCATCCAGCGGAATCACATCCGCCAGCTTTGCGCGTTCAACGCGCCAGTGCGCGGGCAGAGAAGATGACATTGTTTTTTAAGACGGGAGACGGAGGACGGAAATCTTGAGAAAGTCTGATAACCGTCTTCGGTCTTCGGTCTTCCGTCTTATTCTACGAAATCAACCCAATCTTCGTCCCAACATCCTTGAATATCGTCAGAATACGCTCGGCATGTTCGGGCGTGTGCGTTGCCATGTAGCTGGTGCGCAGCAGGCTTTTGTTGGGCGGCACACCAGGCGGCAACACGGGGTTAGTATACAAACCCGCATCGTAAAACGCCTTCCACGCGAACACCGTGTTCATCTCCGAGCCAATGATGATGGGGACGATGGGCGTCTCGCTCTCGCCAATGTTGTATCCCATATCCCTCAGCCCGTGACGAATAATGTCGGCCACGTGCAAAACGCGCTTGGGGTAAGACGGGTCGGCTTCAATGATGTCCAGGCACGCCAGCACGGTGGCGCAATTGGCTGGCGGCATAGACGCGCTAAAAATAAACGAGCGCGCCTTGTGGGTGATGAAGTCAATCGTGTCTTTATCACCCGCAATCACGCCGCCCAGCGAGGCAAACGACTTGCTGAACGTGCCCATGATCAAGTCGGCGTCGTCCACACAGTTGAGGTGAACGCATGTGCCGCGCCCGCCCTCGCCAATCACGCCCAGGCCGTGCGCGTCGTCCACATACAGCCGCGCGCCGTATTGCTTGCACAACTTGGAAATTTCTGGCACGGGCGCAATATCGCCGCCCATCGAATACACGCCGTCAATGATGACCATTAGACCAGCCTTGGGGCTTTCTTCGTTGCACATTTTCAGCACGCGCTCAAGGTCGTTCAAATCGTTGTGCTTAAATCGCTTCAGGTCACATCCCGCCATTTTGATGGAATCCACCAGCGAGGCGTGAATCTCTTTGTCGGCCACGGCAATATCGCCATCGCCCAACAAGCTGGTGATGGCGCCCAGGTTGGATTGATACCCCGTGCCAAAACACACAGCCGCCTCTTTGCCAGCGAACTTCGCCAGCCGCCGCTCCAATTCTTTGTGCAGCTCCAGCGTGCCGTTCAAAAACCGGCTGCCTGTGCATGATGTGCCGTAGCGGTCAATCGCATCTTTGGCAGCCTGCTTTACTTTTGGATGGGTGGTGAGGCCGAGGTAGTTGTTCGAGCCGATCATGATGAGCTTGTGCCCATCAATCACCACATCCGTTCCCTCGGTCTCGGAGAGCGGGCGAAAATACGGGTAAATGCCCTGTTCTTTGCCCATCCGCGCCATGCGCAAGGTGGGGTCTTTTGCGATTTTGTCAAATATGTCTGCCATGATGTTTTAGATAATTCCTTGTTTTTGGCGTATATTTTTTGCGCGACGTGGCGCGGATTGATTTCTCCCTCTCTCTCTCTCTCTACTCTAAATCGTCATTCCCGCGAAGACGGGAATCCATGCAATGCCATTGCACATCTTGACCGTAATGCTTAGTTTACGGCATTTTTATTTATATCTGCGCGAATGACGCAAAACCGAAGGTAGTCGTAGGGGCGAGGCAATGCCCCGCCCCTACTGCGCCAGCCTGCGCGTTCAAAGACAATTTTGCGCAAATCTGGTCGTTCGGATATTTGATTGTTCTTTTTTTTGATTCACTTGGGTGAGTTCAAGTTTTCCAATTTCGCAGGATATCCAAAAACATAGCAACCCATCCAATCCTTCTGGCAAGAGAAAAAAAGCCTACGCCTCGCCGCGCCACTTGCGCGCGCCTTCGCAATCACAATGCTTTAGCTTTTTGCCTTGGTTGCAAAACGGGCACGTG
>DAORUN010000079.1:0-14976 GCA_035433205.1 Thermoflexales bacterium
GCGTACAATACACGCTTCTAAAAATATGGCAACCCTTTTCCCCTTTACCGCAATTGTTGGGCAAGATCGCATGAAGCGCGCCCTGATTCTGAACGCCATTTATCCGCAGATCGGCGGCGTGCTGATCCGCGGAGAGCGTGGCACAGCCAAAAGCACCGCCGCCCGCGCTCTGGCCGCGCTGCTGCCAGAGATGGATGTGATTGAGGGCGACCCATTCTCGTGCGACCCCAAACAGCCGGGCTCGTTCCCAGAGGCGCTCAAGAAACGGGCCGATGCCGGGGAAAAATTTAAGATCGTCAAAAGAAAAACATCTTTTGTGAACCTGCCGGTGAGCGCCACAGAAGACCGTGTGGTTGGCACGCTGGACATCGAGAAAGCCATCCAAAAAGGCGAGAAGCATTTTGAGCCGGGCGTGCTGGCCGCCGCCAACCGCGGCGTGCTGTATGTGGACGAAGTGAACCTGTTGGATGACCACGTGGTGGATCTGATGTTGGACGTGGCCGCGATGGGTGTAAATGTGGTTGAGCGCGAAGGCATCAGCTTCACCCATCCCGCCCGGTTTGTGCTGATTGGCAGCATGAACCCAGAAGAAGGCGACCTGCGCCCGCAGTTGCTGGATCGCTTTGCGCTGTGCGTGGACATCATGGGCATCCGCGACCCCAAGGCGCGCATGAATATTTTGGAGCGCAACCTGGAGTACGAGGCGGATTACAAAGCCTTTTTGGACAAGTGGGAGCCGTATGAGAAAGCCCTGACGGTTGAGATTGATGAGGCTCGCCAGCGTTTGCCGCAGGTTCGGCATTCTCAGCGTGATCTGGCGACCATCGCCAATCTCATGTCTAGCATGGGGGTGGATGGCCACCGCGCCGATCTTGTCATCCTCAAAACCGCGCGGGCGCACGCTGCGTTCATGGCCCGCGAAGAAATTAACGATCAGGACATCCTGATGGCCGCCGAGTTGGCCCTTCCGCACCGCCTAAAGCGCATGCCGTTCCAAGATACCGAGCAGGCCATGAGCATGTTGAGCGACAAGCTCCAGCAAATTGAGCAGCAGGCCGCCCAGCAGGAACAGATGATGCAGGAGCAGCAGCAAGGCAAGCCTCAGGAGACGCAAAAAAAAGTGAAACGGGGCTAAACGAAGACCAAAAAGAAGATGCGCTAAGCCCCGCGCAGCCGAGTGTTCAAACGGTGCCCAACGCGCCGCAAACCGCGCAAGACTTTCAGGGTGGCAACAAAGTCAGCGTTGGCGAGACCTTTCACGCCCGCAAGCTGAACACGCCCCTGGACAAAATTGCGCGCAAGGCCGCTGGCCGCCGCAGCACCAGCAAAACCGAGCGCAAACGCGGACATTACATCAAGGCGCAGGCCATTGGCAGCGAGCGCCCCAGCGACATCGCCTTTGACGCCACATTGCGCGCGGCCAGCGTGCACCAGCGCAAACGCAAGGAAGAAGGCAAGACCGAAGACGGAGGACGGAAGACGAGCGCAGAGCTTGCCGAAGCGTCGTCTTCCGTCTTCCGTCCTCCGTCCACTCCCGCCTTCATCGTCAAACGGCAAGACCTGCACAAAAAGATTCGAGTCAAGCGCACATCCAACCTGGTGATGTTTGTGGTAGATGCCAGTTGGAGCATGGCGGTGGCTGAGCGCATGGCCGCCACCAAGGGCGCCATCATGAGCTTGTTGACCGATGCCTACCAGCGCCGCGACCGGGTGGGGCTGGTGGTGTTCCAAAAAAGCACGGCCACGCTCATCCTCAAGCCAACGTCATCGGTGGAGTTGGCGCAAAAGGCGCTGGTGAATATTCCGGTGGGCGGCAAAACGCCGCTGAGCGCTGGCCTGACGCTGGCGTATAGCGTGGTGCTTCACGAGAAGCGCCAACACCCAGAAGTGTTGCCCCTGCTCATCATCCTGACGGATGGCGCAGGCAACGTTAGCATGGGCAGTCTGCCTCCCAACACAGAGGCTTACCGCATGGCGAATATGATCCGGGACGAACATATTCGCTCCATTGTGATCAACATGGAACACGTGGCGTTTGATCAGGGTCTGGCCCGCAAGCTGGCCGAGAATCTGGATGGCCCGTGCCTCTCACTCAACGAACTCAAGGCCGAGGCGTTGTATGAGACGGTGAAGAAAGCCCTCTAGCAAAGAGGGGGATGACATGAGTGACAAGGATGAAAGGGATGATGCGTCAGCCAAGTCATCCCCTTTGCCATCTTCATCCTTTGCAGAGTTTGAAAAAAAACTCCTCGCCTACATCCACGAACACAAAATAGAGTGCCAGCATCTTGTGTTTGCGCAAAGCACGCATTCGGTGGATGAGGCGGCCCGCGCCGCCGGGGCCACCGCGCACGATTTTGTCAAAAGCGTGGGCCTCATCAGCAAGAGCAACCAGATTGTGGTGGCGATTGTGAAAGGCGAAGATCGCGCAGACCGCGCCGCCACACAAGCGCTGGCGGGCGTGGGCAAGCTCAGCATCGCCTCGCCCAATGAGATGTTGGAATTCACCAGCTACCCCGCAGGTGGCACACCGCCCTTTGGTTTTGCCGCGCTGTTTTTTGTGGATGAGCGCGTACTGGAGCGCGAGTTCGTCTACGCAGGCGGCGGCAGCCCGCGCGCGCTCATCCGCATTTCCCCGCGTGAGATATTGCGGGCGAATGGCGGAAGAGTGGGGGTGGTGAGGAAGATCGCGCGGGAGAGTTGAGCGCGAAACGAGAAATGGCATGTTTTTGCGTGGGTTTTGGTATTCGAAAACGCGCGAAAAAATGTGCAACAATTCAGCATGCGCGGATTTGCGCTAGAGAACAAACATGGCCCTGACGATTGAATCGAACAACATAGACGCGATAGACAGCCGCATTTTGCAAGAGATGCAGGCCGATGCCCGCATCAGCATGAGCGAGCTGGGGCGCAGAATCCATCTTTCGCAACCGGCGGTAAAAGAGCGCGTGCGGCGGCTGATGGATCTCGGTGTCATTCGCGGCTTTCATGCCGATCTTGACATGACCCGGCTCGGCTATGCCATCCGCGCGGTGGTGCGCGTGACCGCCACCGGCAACGAAGACCGCCGCTGGCTGGAGATATTGGACGAGATTGACGAAGTGGTGGAGTGCTACTCGGTCACCGGCGAGGACAGTTTTGTGGTCAAGGTCATCGCCAAATCGGTCGAACATCTCGATCAGGTCATTGAACGCCTAAGCGCCATCGGCAAACCCACCACCTCCATCATTTTGCAAGAGATTGAGAGGCCGATGAAGTTGACGACAGAATAGCAAGAAACATGAAAGAACTGGACTTACGCAAAAACTTTCTTTAACGCGGGAATGGCGCGGCAGGGACGAGGCGTGTCCATATATTCCGAGTAAATCACTCTGATGCGATGTGTGTCGGTCGCCGCCATCCCCGCTTTCGCGAGGAGGACGTGGATAAATCCGGCGGCTAGTCGTTTAGGAAACCCACAGGCGGGTTGTATCTGTGTTTTAACCCGCGCCAGCGGGTTTCCTAATACTTAGGCGGCGGATTTTATCCGCTGCCGGTGGAATGCAAAAATATGCGGACGAAGTTGTGAAAGGTAAATCCGGCGAAAATGCGCTTTTGAGCAAGGTTTTTGAGCATAAACACGAAATTCACTCGGCTTTACGCAAGTCTAAAAATAACACGTTCAGCGTAAACTCCGTTATTTCTCATTTCTTAATTGGCAAACATGAAACTAGAAACCCTTGCCGTACACACCGGCCACGAAATTGACCCCGGAACGCGGGCGGTATCGCCGCCGATTGTGCTCTCTAGCACCTTTGAGCGTGAGCCAAATTACGCCCACGATGGGCACATTTACTCGCGCAGCTCCAACCCCAACCGAGACGCCCTCGAAAAAGCCCTGGCCATGCTGGAGGGCGGGCAGATGGCCGCCGCGTTTGCCAGCGGGCAGGCCGCCACCATGAGCGTGCTCCACGCGCTTAACCCCGGCGATCATGTCATCATGCCCGATGAGCTGTATTTCGCCTCGCGCGGGTTGCTGGATGCGCATTACGCGCGGTGGGGTTTGCAGGCCAGTTACGTGGACACCGCAGATGTCTCGGCGGTCAGGGCGGCCATCCGCCCAAACACAAAACTTTTGTGGATTGAAACCCCATCCAACCCCGGTTTGCGCGTGGCCGATATTGCCGCGCTGGCCGAGCTGGCTCACGCGCACGGCGCAGTGTGCGCCTGCGATAACACGTGGGCCACGCCGCTCTTTCAGCAGCCGTTGGCGCTGGGCGCGGATGTGGTCACGCATTCCACCACCAAATTTATCGGCGGGCACAGCGATGTGCTGGGCGGGTGCGTGGTGGCCAAAGACGCGGCCAGCGAGATGGCGCAGCGCATTCGCGGGTATCAGCAAATGGGCGGGGCGGTGCCATCGCCATTTGATTGCTGGCTTTTGCTGCGCAGTATTCCATCTATGCCGGTGCGGGTGCGGGCGCAGTGCGCCAGCGCAAAAAAAATTGCGGGCTGGCTGATGGGTCATCCGCGCGTGGAGGTCGTGCGCTATCCGGGGTTGCCCACGCACGCGCAGCACGCCATCGCCCAAAAACAAATGAGCGATTTTGGAGCCATGCTCTCGTTTGAGGTGAAGGGCGGGGCGCAGGCCGCGCTGGCGGTGGCGGCCAAAGCCAGGGTGTTTATCCGCGCCACCTCGCTGGGCGGTTTTGAAAGTTTGATTGAGCATCGCGCCAGCGTGGAAGGCCCAGCCACCCGCACGCCGCAAGGCTTGCTGCGCTGCTCTATTGGCCTTGAGCACGTTGATGATTTGATTGAGGATTTGCGGCAGGCTCTGGAATAAACTTTTAATTGGGCAGACAAGATGAACGAGACAAAAAACGTTCATCCCTGTTTGTTTGAATGTGATGAGCGAGAAAGTAGTATCCATTCGGCTGGCAGAGGGGGCCGATATTGACGCGATTTGCGCCAGCGACAAATTTGCGCGGCAAAGCAGCCATCGCCGCGAGCTGATTAAACGCAATGTGCTGGCGGGGAATTGTTACATCGCTTTGGCCGATGGCGTGCTGGGCTATGTGATGCTGGAGTATTCGTTTTACGGGAATGGCTTTGTCTCGCTGCTGTATGTGAGCGAGAACGCGCGGCGCATGGGCGCTGGCTCTGCGTTGATGCGCCACGCGGAAAGCGTGTGCCAAACCGACAAGCTGTTCACTTCCACCAACATGTCCAACGCCATCATGCAGGCGCTGCTAGACAAATTGGGCTACGCCCTGAGCGGTGTGCTGCATGAGTTGGATGAGGGCGACCCGGAGTTGGTGTTTTTTAAGAAGCTGAGATGAAGGCGGAGACGCAAGATTTTGCGTCTCCGCCTCGCCGATTTTTTGATACGTGCCTGGCGCGCTCAGAAGTCAGACTGCTTGCCGGGCAAGTTTTTGGCTTGCCCAAGCCTTAGCAGTCCGACTTCTAGGCGCGCGATGTTTTTATCTCAAACAAACGTTGTTTTAGTGAGAGAGGGCGCATCCCTCCGCCGTCACGCTGGCGCTGGCGCGAACTTTCTGGCTGCCATCATGCTCCACTTCCACAAGCCAGTAGGTGTAGGTTTTTCCAGCCTTCACGGCCTCATCCACAAACTGATAACTGCCGCCAGAGCCGTTTGCGGCAATTAGATTTTCGCTGAGCAGGCTGGCCGCCGCAAAGGCATTGCCCTCGCCGCGATAAACCTGGTAACCCGCCGCGCCGATTTCGCTCAGCGTCTCCCAGCGCACCTCCACGTTTTCGCACACATTCTTTGCCCCAAAGTAGGCCAGCTCGATGGCCGTATTTCCGGGAGTGGCGGTGGGCGTTGGTGTGCTGGTCGGTGTGCTGGTCGGCGTAAGCGTGGGCGTAGGTGTGGGCGTTGGCGTTGGATCAGCCAACGTAAAGTTTGTAATCTCTGCGCGTTCTGCGGGCGTGATGCAGGCCTGCGCGTGAGAGCCCGGTGTGTCCATTTGGGTCACGATATCTGCCGATTTGCTGGCCGCCAGCGCTTTTGTGCCCTGCCCGGTGGCAAAATTGGCGATGATCTGTGTCTCGCCGGGGGCCAGCGTGATGACATACCACCAGTACGGGTTGTCATCGCCATTCGCAAAGACCAGCCCGCTCAAAGGTGTGACCAGCGCGCCGCCGCCTTGCAAAACATGTCCCAACCGCAGGTCGGATGAGGCGTTGCCGGAAAAGTTTTGGAAGGTGGTGACCCACTGCGAGGATGTGCTGACCGGCAACCCAGAGGAGGCATTGACAATGATTGTGCCGCCATCCGAGCCCAGATTGTTGCTAGTTGCCATGCGGATGCTGATGGGTGAGGCAGTGGGGTTATGGAAGATGTTGAGCCAGCGGATGAACTCGTCATTCCACGGCACATACACTTTGCGTGAGACCTCTACCCCGCTGATGATCTTTGTGGGAAACAAAACCTGCCCCCCAGATGTGCAAGACGTATCCATGCTTGCAGGCCCATTCTTGGTATACATGGTAATGCCAGCGGTACCAGTTTGGCAGTCAGCTGTGCCAGCTGTATTCACATCCACGCACAAGCCGTTATAACCGTCAAAGGCGTCATTAAGGGTGGTGGCCACTACGCCGCCGCCAGTGGTAGAGGCGTTCACGGCGGCAGTAAAGCTGGCCTCGGAGGCCGCGCCGCTGGCCGATGAGCTGGTGCTAAAAGTAATGTTTGTGTTGATGAAATACTTCAACCCGTGCGCATCCACTATCTGTATACCGCCGGTGCCCTGAAGCGATTCCGGGCTGTAGCCATCGCCGCGTATTTGATCGGAGCCAATCGTAATCCCGCCTTCTGGGACGGGGTGGTTTTTCTTTTTGGTCTTTTCTTTTGTTTTGATGGGTGGCGGGTTGCCCGCGCGGGCGCGGCTGGCCGGCACGGTGTAGCCATCGCCTTTCACCTGGGCGCTGTTTAGGGTCATGCCGTCAGAGAACATGGCGTCAAAGCTGTTTTGGGTTGATGCGGCCGGGGCGGGCGCAGGCGCCGCGGCGGTCTTGGCAACGGCGGCCACCGGCGAGAGCGCCATCGCCCCAACCGCCGCGCCGGTGGCAACCCGCCGCGCGATGGAAACAAACGAGGCGGATTTGGCGCGTTGATCCACGAGCCGCCCGCTCATCATCCACTCCAGCAAGGCCGCGTCTCGCAGGGCTGGGCTGGGCGCGTAATGCAGCGCGCTGCGCTCATTTTGGCGGCGCAACTGCCAGGCCGCAAGCTGGCCCATCAGCCGCTGAAACGGCGTGGCTGCATAATCCATCAGCACCAGCGACGGCATGTTGAGGCCGCGCGGCAACGCCCACAGGCTGGTGGCAGATGGGTTGAGTAGCGCCAGCCGCGCCGCGTTGTTGTGCGCGGCAAAGCGCATGGCATCCCGCGCCCCATCTCCCGCGCCAATTACCAGCGCTCCCGCTTGTGCGGCGGCTTCGGGCGACACGATCTCGTAGCCCAAGGCACAAAGACGCTGCAAAACGCGGGTTGTCTTTTCGTCTTGATCAACAAATAGCGCAAGAGTTGGTGTTGCGCCAAAAACGTTTTTTCCGTCATCATGAAAAATAGATGTGACGGAATCTTTTTGCTTTCGCATTACGACCCCTTTTATGAAAGATGTAAAAACAGAAGAACTCGGTGTGTGTACCAGCTTTCTTCTTCCAAAAAAGCTGAGGGGCGCGAGTATAACCCTATTTGCGAAAAAAACAAATACAAGTTTGGGTAAGTGTGTAGCATGCCCAGAAGTCGAACTGCTCAGGCTTGGGTAAGCCAAAAAACTTGCCAGCAAGCAGCCCGACTTCTTAACTTTCGCTCGACTTGCTAAACCCTGTTCTTATCCAAAGCTGGCGTTAAAAATAATTTTTGCCGTCTGTTCTGGCACGAAAGCCGAAAGTTTTAGGCATAGGGGCGAGGCATGTCTCGCATCTATGCCGAGCAATCCGTTAAAAGTGCTGATTGAAGCCGTCTCCTACTCAAAAGCGTTGCTCAAAAAGGCATTTTGCCAGATTTTCTTTGTATAACTTCGTTTGTGTATATCTGCCTCCCACCGGCAGCGGATAAAATCCGCCGCCTAAGCCTTAGAAAACCCGCTGGCGCGGGTTAAAAGCGCCGACATAACCCGCGAGCGGGTTTTCTAATTGACTAGCCGCCGGATTTATCCGGTGGCGGCAACCGGCGCACGGCGCGTCAGAGTGAATTACTCGGAATAGATGGGCATGTCTCCACTACCGGGTCCTTCTGCGCATAGAAGGGAAATTTTTATTTGGGAATTGGTGTTTAAGATAATCTCTAAATAACGTGAATTCGGGATAACAATGGGTTAATCACTCTCACGGTGTAGCATGATTAGAAGTCGGACTGCTAAAACTTGGGCAAGCCGCAAACTTGCCAGCAAGCAGCCCGACTTCTTAACGTTCGCTCGACTTGCTAACCCTGTTCTTATCCAAAGCTGGCGTTAAATATTTTGCATCTCGCCCACGGTCACCACGTGCTGAATGGCGTCGCTGTGCAGCGGCACAAGGGCGGGCCGCCGCGCCCCGGGCAGCGCGGCCATGCCAAAAATTTCGCGGGCGTTTTTGCCAAAAAAACTGGCCGTGTGCGCAATTTCGCCGCGTTCAAGATCGGCGATGAGAATGGCGCAGGTTGGTTTTGCGCCGTTTTGGCGCAGGGGCAGGCTGGCAAACTCTTCGCCGTCTGGGGGGATGGAAGCCGCCAGCGCCGCGTAGTGATCTCCGATGAAACACAGGCAGCGCACAAACCCACTCACGCGCAAGACAGGCTCAAACACGCCGCGCGTCACATCTACCCGCCCAAATTCGCCCGTCCCGGAATTCATCAGCCAAAGCTGGCCGTTGTGCCAGCGCGGGGCGTGAGGCATGGTCAGGCCGAGCACCGGCTCAGAATGCCCGGCAATATCCAGCAAAACGCCGCCGTTTTGGATGGCGTTCTTCCAGCCATCAACCACCGGCGACTGGGCGTAGCTTGAGACGTGCGTGACGCGCCCCTCGCGCAGCGCCATCCCGCTCAGGTGGCAGCAATCGCCCTTGGTGACGCGGTCTGGGGTGGGCATAAACGGCGGCTGCCACAACGGGGCAAAGTTGTAGCGTTCATCCAGGCGAGAGATGCAGTTAAAGCCGGGGTTGATAAAAATCACAGCGCCATCGGCATCCAGCGCCAGGTCTGGAATGCCCAGCCGGCCCACCGTGTTGGCCGACTTTGGCACAAACAATCGGTCGTGACCGGCATCGGTGGTGTGGCCTGCGGGCAGCGCGTTTTCCATCCGCCAAATTTGAAAGCGGGTGAACAAGTAGAGCGTTTGCGATTGGGCCGCGGTGAGCGCAAACGCATGTTCGCAGTCGTAATCATCCAGCGTGATTTGCCCATCGGCTTTGCGGCCCAGCGCAAACAGATTTTTGCCGTTCATGCTAAACAGCAGGCTGGTGTTTTCCTGCGCCAGCCAGCCTTCCAGCCCGGCAGAGAAAGCGTATTGATATTCGCGGAGTTCAAGAAAGGTGTTGCTCATGGCGGGTCAAAAAAATTTATGGGCGCAGGGCGGAATCGTAAATGTAGGTGGTGTCAATTTCATCGCTCACAATGCCCACGGCCATGGGGGCGCGGGCGCCGGGCAGGGCGATCGCGTCGTACACCTCGCGCAAATCGCTTTCAATAAACAGCCAGTTTTCTATGTTCCCGGTGTTGATGTTGATGACAAACAGCCCCATCCGCGCGGTGGCATTGTGCGCCCGCAACTGTTCATCCAACCCCAGCCCGGAATACACGTCGCCCTCGCGCGGTCTGGATGCGCCCACCACGGCGTACTCTCCGACGAAGCACAACCCGCGCAAAAAGGCGGGCGCCCACGCCACCGGCTCAAACACGCCGCGCGCAAAATCTACAAATCCAAAATGGCCAGTGCCAGAGTTGGTGAGCCACAATTTGCCGCGATACCAGCGCGGCGAATGCGGCATAGACAGCCCGGTGCACACCACTTCGTTGGCGGGCACGTCAATCACCACGCCGCCGCCTTTGCGCCGGTCGCGCCAGCCGTCAATCACATCAGTCTGGCTCACGCTGGTCACATAGGCGGGCTGCCCGTCTTTCATCGCCAGCCCGTTCAAATGGCAGCGGTCGCCTGCCTCTTTGAACGACACATTTTTGAGGTGGTTGGGCCGCCACAAGGGCGTAAAACTCACTTCATCGCTCACGGTGGCCAGGCAGCCAAAGCGCGTATTCACAAATATCAGCCGCCCGTCTTTGTCCACCGCCACATCGTGTGTGCCCATGTAGCCGGTGGTGTATACCTTGCGGGGGATGAATTGCCGGTCGTATTCGTCTTCCACAAGCTGGTCGCGGCGCAGGCCGTTTTCCAGCCGCCAGATCTGATGCCGCGAGGTGACGAAGATGGTGTCTGAATCGCGCCCGGCAATGCCCAGACAGCGCGGAAACGTTCTTTCGTAGATGGATAACTGTCCGTTGCGCTTTAGCCCAATCAAAAAAACTTTGAGCGGGGGGTGGGTGAACGCGATGCTGGTTTTTTGCTGGGCCAGCCACGCGGGAAAGTTTCTGGAGACGGTGATCTGAAAGTCGTCATCGGACATAGGGGCGCATTATGCAGTATGTATTCTGAGTAAATCAGTTTGACCCGATGCACGTCTGTTATCACCCGGTCTAAAAATCTCTCGCAAAGCCGCAAGGATTTGGCATTCCATTTGCGGCTTTGCGCCTTTGCGAGAGATAAAAAAATCTGCTGGCTTAGGCTGTGGCTTTTTTCCGGCTTTGTTGGCGAATGCGCCCATTTACAATGGCATCCTCATGAAACCAATTCGTCTCGGCATGGTCGGCGCGGGTGGGATGGCGCGCTGGCACATCGAAAGAATCCTCAAACAACAAGACACCACGCGCATCGCGGCCATTTGCGAACCATCTGACGCCGCGTTTGCCGAAACAGCCAAAATGTTCAAGCAGGCCGGGCTAAAAACGCCCGCCCGCGAAAAAGATTTTGAGGCGTTTTTGGCAAAACAGGCCGGCAAAATTGACGCCGCGTTTGTCATCACACCGCACAACCAGCATTTTGCCCAAACCATGGCGCTGCTGGCGGCGGGTGTGGATGTGCTGCTGGAAAAGCCAATGGTGTTAAACGTGTCTCAGGCCACAAAACTCATCCGCCAAAGAGACAAGACCGGGCGGCTGCTGGCCGTGGCGTTTAATGGCTCGCTCTCGCCAGCCATCCGCAAAGCCGCAGAGATGATTAAAAGCGGCGAGCTGGGCAAACTGCACAGCATCAGCGCAACGGTCTGGCAAGATTGGGATCGCCACACGCTCACAACGTGGCGGCAGATTCCAAAAATCGCGGGCGGCGGCTTTTTGTTTGACACTGGCGCGCACATGCTGAACACCACCGCCGACCTGGCGGGCGAGCCATTTGCGGAGGTGGCCGCGTTTTTGGATAACTGCGGGCGCAAGGTGGATATTGTTGGCGTGGCGATTGGCCGCCTGCAAAACGGGGCGCTGGTCACGTTGCACGGCTCTGGCAACACAGTGGCAATTGACTCGGAGATCAAAGTTTTTCTGGAGGATGGCGTGATTCATACCGGCGTGTGGGGCGAGCGGCTGCGCGTGCACCGGCGTGGCGACCCCGCCCCGGTGGATGTGGCTTTGCCGCCCTCGCTGGGCGCGTGGGAGACGTTTGTCTCGGTGCGCCAGGGCCGCATCCCCAACCCCAGCCCGCCAGAGATTGGCTTGCGCATGACCCAGCTTTGGGACGCGATAAAAGAAAGCGCGGCTCTTGGTGGCGCAGTGGTGAGCGTTAAGAAATGACAGAGTGACGAGGTGACGGGGATGACAAGGGTGAGTTTGTGGGTCCATCACCCAAGTCATCCTTTTCACCCCCTTCATCCCGGTCATCCTTGTCACCCTTGTCAAATAAAAAGGGGGGAATATGAAAAAGTTTTTGCTTGTGCTGGCGATGGGGTTGTGCGCGTGCGCGGGTAACGCGCCGCCGCCCACGCCTGCGCCCAGCCCAACCGCCATCACCCCAGACAGCTACGCCGGAGCGGTGATGACGCTCACGCGCAAGGGCGGCTTTATTGGCGCAAACGAAGGCTGGACGATTTACCCAGATGGCAAGATCGTGACGAGGGCAAATGTGGAGATGCGGGCCGACCCTGCTAAAACCGCCGCGCTGTTTGCGGCGGTTGAAAAGGTCAAGTTCTTTACCCTGCCAGATTACGGCCACGCCGAGCCGTTGATGTGCGCTGATTGTTTCGAGATCACGATTAAGGTGACAACGCCAGCCAAAACAAATTCCATCACCACCTACGAGGTGACCAACGGCGTGCCGCAAACTTACAAAGAAATGCAGGCGATGGCGCTGGATTTGGTGAAGACGGCGGGCGGGGCGACGAAGTAGCGCTTCGTGTTACATTTGCGGCACTCGTGAAAATTTTATTTTTGACGCCGCAACTGCCATACCCGCCCAGGCAAGGCACGGCCATGCGCAACTGGGGCTTGATATCGGGCGTGGCAAAACATCACGAGGTGTGGCTGCTTTCGTTTGATGAAAACCCGGCGGGTGGCGCAACTTTGCCCGATGGGGTGTGCGCCCAAATTGCCACCTTCCCCGTGCCGCCGCGCGGCGTTGCGCAACGCCTGCAACGGCTGGTCACATCGCAACTGCCAGATATGGCGTGGCGGTTGTGGTCGCCAGCATTTGCGGCAAAACTGGCCGAGTGGGTGAGTGCAGAAAATTTTGACGTGATTCAGATTGAGGGCATTGAGATGGCGCGGTATGCGCTGGAACTAGCCTCAAAGCGCCCAGAGCAACGCTCCGAGCGCTGGATTTTTGACGATCACAACTGCGAGTATCTTTTGCAGCGCCGCGCCTATGAGACTGACCGCGCCAACCCGCGCCGGGCGCACGCGGCGGCGTATTCATTTGTGCAATCGCGCAGGCTGATGGCGTTTGAGCGCGAGATTTGCCAGCGCGCAGACGCCGTGTTGTGCGTGTCGCCGCAAGACGCGGCGCATATCAACGCCCTTGACCCGGCCATCACCCCGCATGTGGTTTTTAATGGGATTGACCTGGCGACCTACGACCTGCCAGACACGCCCGCACCCCTTGCCTCGCGCGGGTTGCCGGTGAACCAGGCGCCCACGCTTGTTTTTACCGGAAAGATGGATTTTCGGGCGAACATTGATGCCATGCTCTGGTTTGGGCAGGAAGTGATGCCGCTGGTTAAAAAAGCCGTGCCCACCACGCGGCTGTACATCGTTGGGCAAAAACCACACGCCCGGCTGGATATGTTGCGGGCCGACCCAAACATCACCATCACCGGCGCGGTGGATGACATTCGCCCGCACATCGCCAAAGCGGGCGTGTATATTGCGCCGCTGCGGGTGGGCGGCGGCACGCGGTTTAAGTTGCTGGAGGCGATGGCGCTGCGAAAAGCCATCGTAACCACATCGCTGGGCTGCGAAGGGTTCGAAATTGAAAATGGCAAGCAGGCGCTGATTGCCGACAGCGCGCCCGATTTTGCGCAGGCGGTGATTCGGGCGTTGCGCGATGCCGAGCTGCGGCGTTCTTTGGGCGAGGCGGCCCGCGCCTTTGTGCAGGCCACGTTCGACTGGAGCGCCATCGTGCCGGGGCTGGAACAGATTTATGAAAATGTAAAGCGGGATGAGTGAAGGGCGAAATTTGGCTCTTCACATTTCACGCTTTCCCCGTTACACTGCCTGCCATCAAACACTCTCCCACGACGGAGGAAAATATTTATGGATAAGTTCATCACCATTGAACGCCACATCATTGAGCAGGAAAAACATTCCCCCGGCGCAACCGGCGCATTCTCCAATTTGTTATACGACATTGCCACCAGCGCAAAATTGATTGGCCGCGAGGTGCGCCGCGCCGGGCTGACCAACATTTTGGGCATGTTTGGCCGCGAAAATGTGCAAGGCGAACAGCAAATGAAGCTGGATGTATTTGCCGAGGAGATGATTTTGCGCATGAACGAATACACCGGGCGGCTGGGCGCGATGGCTTCTGAGGAAAGCGAAGACCTGATTCATGTGCGCAATGCGCATGGCGAGGGCAAATATATTTTGCTGTTTGACCCGCTGGATGGCTCCTCGAATATTGACGTGAACGGCACGGTGGGCACCATCTTTGGCATTCACCGGCGGCTTTCGCATGATGGCGATGTGACGATGGAAGACGCGCTGCAACCCGGCAAGGTCATGGCGGGCGCGGGCTATGTCATTTATGGCCCAAGCGTGATGCTGGTTTACACCACCGGCAATGGGGCGCACGGCTTTACGCTGGACCCAACGCTGGGCGAATTTTTGCTCTCGCACCCAAACATTCAAATTCCGCAAAAGCCCAAGTATTACAGCGTGAACCAAAGCAACTGGCCCAAGTGGACCGAGGGCGTGAAACAATACACGCAATGGCTCTCTGGGCGGCACCCAACCGAGCCGAGCCACACGCTTTCCGCGCGATACGTTGGGTCGCTGGTGGCCGATTTTCATCGCAACTTGCTGCACGGTGGCGTGTATTACTACCCCGCCGACGCCAAAGATGGCAAGGGCAAATTGCGCCTGCTTTATGAGTGCGCCCCGCTGGCGCTCATCGCTCAGCAGGCGGGCGGCTATGCCAGCGATGGCCATCGCGATGTTTTGGATATTGCGCCAGATGGTTTGCACATGCGCACGCAGGTGTTCATTGGCAACCGCGACCTGGTTGAAAAAGCCGAACATTTTATTCGCCAATGCGATGAAAAATGAAACGCGGAGAGGTGCATTCGTCAAAAGGGGCAGAGGAAAGTGAGAGCGAGGGTGTGTGATTTTTTTAAGCGCCAAAGGCGCGCTCCATATCAGCCCGGAGCGGCGCTCCGGGTAAATTGGCGTGGAGCTTCGCTCCCGCCTGATATGAAACGCCCCTTCGGGGCTTTTTGGCACGATATTGGATGGTTTTTCAT
>DAORUN010000080.1:0-14945 GCA_035433205.1 Thermoflexales bacterium
TTGGCAAATGTTCTATATAACATGGAAGTTTCCAATCTGGGGCAGGATGACATTCGATCGTCATTTGCATTCGCGATGTGTATGATAAGTCGTATATCGCCAAAGTTTGACCGCGTCCGCTGGATGATTGTTGCCTTGACGTTGCTGTGCTTTTTGCTTTCTGCAATCGCCATCAACCGGCCTTCGTTTTGGGTGGATGAAAAAATAAGCTTTGACATAGCCAGCCAGCCAACAGCCGCGCAAACGCTTAACGCCGTCATCGAGCAGGAACGTCGCCCACCAGCGTATCATTTGGGTTTATGGGCGCTCATGCAAATAGCAGGCCAAACCGAGCGCGTGGCGCGATTGTATTCCGTGTTTTGGGCCGTGTTGATGATTCCCGCTACGTTCCAGCTTGCTCTTGCGTTCACAGGCCGCAAGGCCGCGGTGTTTGCGGCGCTTTTGGCAGCCACATCTCCCATCTTGCTGGCTTTTGCCCAAACAGTGCGTTACTATGATATGGTCGCTGCGCTGTCCGCGCTGTCCTTTGCCGCTTTTTTTATGCTTCTTCGCTCAAAGCGCAAACCCTGGCTGGCCTATTTTGTCTTCACCTTGCTGCTTTTGCTAACAGATTACCCAGCATATGGTGTGCCCGCCGCCCAGTTGGCGATTGGCCTTGTGGTGTGGAGGCGCGCCTCGTTTGCGCCTCAGCATCCTCGATTCAAATGGCTGGCTGCGCAGGTTCTTTTGGCCCTGCCTGTGCTGGCGTGGATGCCAGTCATTCTCAATCAGGGCACGCGAGATTTTGGCGCGGCAGATTTAAGTGGCACGCTGGCAGGGACAACCCTCAAAGTTGCGTATCCCTTTTACGCCTGGCTTGTAGGCGAGACGATCTTTCCCTGGTTGCCAGTTGCTGTTTTGTGCCTCGTTGTATTCGGTATTTTGCTGGTGGTTGGATGGCTCTCACTTAGATCAGGCTTTGCCGGAATAGTTTGGCTAATTGCCTTTAGCATCCCCTTTGCGCTGGCTCAGCTTTTATTGGGCACAGTTGCTGCCGACTCGCCATTTGTTAATGCGCCAGCGCGGTCAATGGCTTGTTTTGGCTTGCTGTTTGTGCCGATGGGAATTGGCCTGGCGCGTCTCTCGCGCAGAATTGCCTTAGTTGCCGTGGCAATTGTTTTTTTGGCGCATATCATCGCGCTGGTGAATTATTACCGCGGCGAGAATTTCATCAATACGGTTTACAACACACCAGCCCGCGAGGTTGCTCAATTCATCAACGTGCGCGCTCTTCCGGCGGATGCGGTTGTGACCGAGGCTGATAGCGTTGTGGCGTATTACCTCACAACATCGCACAACTTTGACCTTTCTGCGCAAGATGAACTAAAAAAGTATTTGGCGGCCAATCCATCTGCGCAGGTCTGGCAAGTAGAACTTGGCCGAGACCGCACCCGCAACGCCGCTGCCGTTGATCTTCGTGAGGCCTTGCATGCCCAGCGCTCCATCCAGCAAGTTACTGGTTTTGCCACACAAAACGAGACATACCGCGCGATAAAAACGCGTTTGTTTGGGCGCGAGGCCTACCTTAACCGCCTCACTGTTACACAATTTTCTTCTGCTCAATGAAAATTTGCCTTGACCTCTCGCCCGTTGTGCACCGCAAGGCCGGGCTTGCCACCTATGCCCGCCAGATTGCTTTGCACATGCTGGGGCAGGGCGGGGCGCAATTGCAGGCCTTTCATTACGGGGCGCAGGTTGTTGCGCCGTTAGATGGCCCTCTGGCCGCGCTTCCGCAACGAGTCATCCCGCAATCTGCGCGGCCCTGGCGGTTGCGCGTGGCGGCGCACACGCTGGCTGGTTTGCCAATGGATGACGCATTTGGTGGCGCGTTACGCGGCTTTGATATTTTTCACGCCACCGAGCATTTGCTGCCGCCGCTTAAACATGCCAAAAGCGTTTTTACCTTTCACGATGCAATTTACGCGCTGTTTCCAGAACACCATTTGCCCATGAACCGCGCGTTTTTGGGGTTGATGATGCCGCGTTTTTTGCGCCGCGCCAATGCCGTCATCGCCGTCTCGGAGTGTAGCAAGCTCGATGCCGCGCGTCTGTATGGCATAGACCCAGACCGCATTCAGGTGATTTACGAGGCGGCAGATGACGCGCTGGCGCCCGTTTTGGATGAGGCTGCGCTGGCCGCCGCCCGCCAAAAATATCATCTTCCGCCGCGTTATTTGCTCTGTCTCGGCACCATCGAGCCGCGCAAAAATTTGCCCGCGTTGTTTCAGGCTTTTCGTGATTTGATTGCCGAGCCGCAATTTGCCGATGTGCATTTGGCGTTGGTTGGCCGCAAGGGATGGATGTTTCAACCCACGCTGGATGCCATCGCCCAGCTAGGCTTGACCGAGCGCGTGACGCTGACCGATTATGTGGCGAGCGCAGACCTGCCCGCGTTGTTGAGCGGCGCGAGCGCGTTTGTGTTTCCTTCACTTTATGAGGGGTTTGGTTTGCCGCCGTTAGAGGCGATGGCTTGCGGCGCGCCAGTGATTTGCTCCAACGCCGCCTCGCTGCCAGAGGTGGTGGGCGACGCCGCCCTGCTGTTTGATCCGCGCGATGTCACCGCATTGCGGGCGGCCATCGCCCGCGTATTGAGCGACCCCGCGCTGGCCCGCGCATTGCGCGAGAAAGGGTTGGCGCAGGCGAAAAAATTTTCCTGGCAACGCGCCGCGCAAGAAACTTTTGATGTGTATCGGCGCGTTGCTCAGGGTTAGTTTTTTAACTCCTTACACCACAAACGTCTCAAACTGCCACATGTCTTCCTCGCTGGGGCGCGGCTTGCCCCAGTATTCAAACGGGTCATTGCGGTTTTTCAGCGGCGTCCAATCAGAGTGCAAAGATGGCGTTGGGCCAAGATACGGCTTTGCCACCGCCAAAATCTCGCGGTGCGGCAAATCATCGGGCACACAAAAACCGCGGCGCGGGTTCTTCACCATCCACGAAATTGCCCCCAGAACAGATGCGGCCACCTGAACGGTTGTGGCGTTTTGGCCGGGCACCAGCTTGCGCGCGGCATCAATATCCAACTGCGAGCCAACCCACCACGCATCCAAATCGTGACCCATGAGCAGCACGCCCAGCTCGTCCATCCCGCTAATGATGTCATCGTTCATGATGCGCGTTTTGTCTTGCAGCTTATACGCGCTCATCTTCATCTCGTGCAAGCTGGCCATGGCCGCGTCGGTGGGCATGTAGGCGTAATGCACGGTTGGGCGGTAGATGGGAACGTCATCGTTCCAAACGGTGAGGTGGTCGCTCAGCGTAAACGCCTCGCCATGCCGCACGGCCATCCCAATAATTTCGCCGCTGGTGGGCACCCAGGAGCGCACGTAGGTGTTCACGCCCATCTGGCTGAGGCAGATTTGATTGCCGGGGCCATACGCGTGTTTTTGTGCCCCAAACGGCAAACGCCGCTCGTGCGTTCCCCAGCCCATCTCCGCGGGCGCAATGCCTTCCTCATGAAATCCCGCCACCGACCACGTGTTGACAAATTCGCCCACCTCTTTGGGTCGGCTGCTAATTTGTGTGTCGCGTTCGCTGATGTGAATCACCTTGGTCTCGGTCATCATCGCCAGCCGCGCGTAATCGCCATTTGCCAAATACTCTTCCAGAAAATCTTCGCGGTCGCGGGTGGTGCGCTTTTTTAGGATGGCTTTTGCAACATCCTCCAGACCAATCTTGGCCCAGTGGCTGACGAGGCCCGGATTGGCCCCATGTTCCACGATGGCCGTTGGCCCGCGCTCACTCCATCGCGCCGCACGTTTGCGCAAGGCCATGTGCCGCACATATAACGCGCGGTCGGTGGGCGGTGTGTCTGCGGCGTTGGCGTATGGATCCCACAACTCCACCGAGGTGTTCACATACAACACGTTGTGATCGTGGCACCACTGGATGATTTCGCCGGTCTCAATATTCCACGCCAGATCAATCAGCATATCGCCGGGGCCAAGGAATCGCGAGAGAACTTCCACGTAATTGTGCGGTGTGATGTATTCCTGCACAAAATGTCCGCCCGCCGCGACGACCGGCGCAGCCACATCCTGCATGTCCTCAAAATCCATCACAGTAAGCTTGCTAAAGTCCATGTCCATGTGCCTGAGCAAAAGTGGTTGCAGCGTGCGCCCAACTGCGCCGCAGCCCAGTTGAAGAATTCGGCCTGAGAAAGGAATTTTCATAAGCGAAATTATGGCATATCGCGTGTAAAAAATGCAAGGCGTTACAATCCATTCGTGATCACCGAATTTGACAGCCTGCATCGCTGGCGCAGCGACAGGCGCGGCCCCGTCCGCTGGATTTACTCTCACATCAAGCGCAACTGGTGGCTTTTTCTTGGCATTGTGCTTGGGGCGATGGGAAACGCGGCGGGCGCGGCGCTCATGCCCATTTATATTGGTCAGGCGTTCAACGCCATCTCCAAAACCCCGCCAGACACGGGAACGCTTTTGACAATGGCGATTTTGATCGCTGTCTCGCAGTTGGCGCGCGGCGTGTTGCAGCTCATGCGCAACTTCAGCGCGGAACTCATTGGCCAGCGGCTGGAGCGCGACACGCGCGATGAGCTTTACACCGACTTGTTGAGCAAGAGCATGACCTTTCACGACCGCCAGAGCGTGGGCGATGTAATGGCCCGCGCCACGAGCGATGTGCGCGAAATCAACCTGCTGGCCTCGCCCGGCTTGAACATCGTGTTGGGGTCGGCTTCGTTTATTCTGTTCCCGCTCGTTTTTGCGCCGCGCATTTACCCGCAGCTCATTCTTGCGCCTGCATTGTTTGTGCCGCTTTATATTTTTTTGGTGCGCGGCTTTTTAAGCGAGCTTGCCCCCCGGACAGAGAAAGTGCGCCGCGAGTTTGGCGCGATGAACAGCGCATTGGAAGAATCTGTTGAAGGCGTGGAGACGGTGAAAGCCAACGCGCAGGAAGAGCGCGAGACAAACAAATTTAAGAATCTGCTTTTGAACTGGCGCAACGCCACGGTTGATCAAGCCAGGACGGAATCGCGATTCTTGCCGTTGCTTTTGTATGGCGCAACTCAGGCGTTGGGTCTGGCGCATAGCATGTGGTTGTGGAACGCGGGCCAAATCAACCTGGGCGATGTCATCGCATACAACGGGTTGCTCATGCTCTTTCAATTTCCCACTTTCGCCTCGCAATTCGCGTATGTGCAGGTGTCATCTGGCATTGCCGGGGCGCGGCGGTTGCTTGGGTTGATGGGAGACGCGAGCGCGCCCATCCCCAACCCCTCTCAGCATGAAGAGGGCAAGCGGGTCATTGTTGGCGATGTGGCTTTTGACCATGTGACGTTTGGCTACGAATCTTCTCTCCTGGCGGGGGGAGCCGCAGGTGAACCGGCTTCTGCCACGTTGCGCGATGTCTCGTTTCATGCCCGCGCGGGGCAAACAGTTGCCATCGTTGGGCAAACCGGCAGCGGAAAGAGCAGTATCACCAAACTCATCAACCGCATTTACGATGCCGATGAGGGTAGCGTGAAGATAGATGGCATTGACGTGCGTAATTGGGATTTGGCGAATTTGCGCTCGCAAATATCCATCATTGAGCAAGACCTGTTTCTCTTTTCGCGCTCCATCGCCGATAACATTGGTTACGGCAAGCCCGGCGCAACGCGCGACGAAATTGTGCAGGCTGCCCGTGCCGCGCAGGCGCACGATTTCATCACGTCTTTTAAGGATGGCTACGAGACGATTGTGGGCGAGCGCGGTGTGACGCTGAGCGGCGGCCAGCGTCAGCGCATCGCCATCGCCCGCGCGTTTCTCACCGACCCGCGCATTTTGATTTTGGATGACTCGACCAGCGCGATTGACAGTGCGACCGAGGACATGATTCAGCAGGCCATCCAGCATGTGGCCGAAGGGCGAACAACCTTTCTCATTACGCACCGCCTTTCGCAAATTCGCTGGAGTGACCTCATCATCGTAATGCGCAAAGGCCGCGTGGCCGCCATTGGCTCGCACGAGGAACTTATGCGCACCAGCGCGTCTTATCGCGAGATTTTTCCCTAAAACTTATAGCGCCCGGAGCGCTTCAAGCGCTCCGGGCGCTCATAAAAACTATGTTCGCAGGACTAAATTCAGAGGCATACGACCGGCAATATACCGATGCGCAATTGGTGCGGCGGCTTGCCAGTTATTTAACGCCGCACAAGCGCGAGGCGCGTATCACGGTGGCGCTCATCCTCATCATCACCGTGATTGGATTGGTTGACCCGCTCATCATCTCGGCCACGCTGGATGCGGTGGGGCGCAATTTGGGGACAACGTATGCCCGGCAAATCATCCTTGGGCTGATGGCGCTCAAGCTGACTTTCTCGTTTTTGATCTGGCTTGCCAACCTTGGGCGAAGGCGCTCCACCGCCCGCGTGGTGGCCGATGTCATCTCCAAAATGCGCGAGGACGCCTTCGCCCGCGTCATTCGGCATGACCTCTCGTTTTTTGACAAACATCAATCTGGCCGCATCATCAGCCGGATTAGCAATGACACGCAAGAGCTTTCGCAAACCGCCAACATTTTGGTGGACTTTGTTTCATCGTTTGCCACCATGATCGTCTTGCTGATCGCGCTGGCATTTATTTCGTGGCAACTCACGCTGGTGATGATTGCCATGACACCGTTTGTGGCTGGGGCAGGGGCGTTGTTTCGCAAGTTTGCGCGCAGTATGACACGGCGGGGGTTTCAGGCCATCGCCGAGGTGAACGCCGCAATTCAGGAATCGGTGGCGGGCATTCGCGTGGCAAAAAACTTTAGACAGGAATTGCGAATGTATGGCGAGTTCAAGCGCGTGAACGAGCAGGCGTATCACGCCAACGTGCGGCGCGGGTTTGTCCTCTCAAACGTGTTCCCTGTGCTCAATTCGATGGCGGGCATTGCCACTGGGATTTTGGTGTTCAGCGGCGGGCTTGTGGCCGCCGCGGGTTCCATCACCCTGGGCGCGTGGTATTTGTTTGTGAACAGCCTTGACCGCTTTTGGTTCCCGCTTACCAACCTTGCCAGCAACTGGAGCCAAATTCAAAGCGGGCTGAGCGCGTGCGAACGGTTGTTTGCGCTCATGGATGCGGAGTCGAATGTGAAGCAACTTGATGAGCGCTCCGGGCGGTTCAACCGCCCGGAGCGCTTGGATTTAACCGGCGAAATTGAGTTCAAAAATGTGTCTTTCCGCTACACCGAGCAAACGCAAGTGCTGGATGATTTTTCATTGCGCATTCGCGCGGGCGAGAGCGTGGCGTTTGTGGGTCACACGGGCGCGGGCAAGAGCAGCATCGCCAAGCTCATCGCGCGATTTTACGAATTTCAAGAAGGCCAAATTTTGATTGATGGCCGCGATATTCGCACGTTTGACTTGCAGGCGTATCGGCGCAGTTTGGGCATCGTCTCGCAATCGCCGTTTTTGTTCAGCGGCACGGTGGCCGAAAATATTCGTTACGCCCGGCCCAATGCCAACGATGCGGAGATTGAAGCCATCGCGCGGCGCATTGGCGGCGGGGAGTGGGTGGATGCGCTCCCGGCGGGCCTCATCACCCAAGTGGGCGAGCGGGGCGGCAAACTTTCAATGGGGCAAAGGCAGCTTGTGGCGCTCATGCGGGTGCTGGTTCAACATCCGCCCATCTTTATTTTGGATGAAGCCACGGCCAGCGTTGACCCGTTCACCGAGACGCAGATTCAGCAGGCGCTTAATCTCATCCTCAAATCCAGCACCTCTATTTTGATTGCGCATCGGTTGTCAACGGTCAAGGCCGTTGACCGCATCATTGTGCTTAAGAATGGCCGCATCATTGAGGAAGGCAACCACGATGCGCTGATGCGCGGCGGCGGGCATTACGCGGAGCTATACGAAACGTATTTCCGCCATCAGTTTGTGGCGGGATGATGGAAGACGGGGGACGGAAGACGGATACTCGGTTGTTTGCCCGTCTTCTGTCCTCCGTCTCCCGTCCTACTTACAACACATTCTCTTCCGTCTCGGCCACAAGCTGATCCACCACATCCAGCAAGCTGCCGGTGCGTTTGAAAGTGGCAAGCTGGCGGTCGGCGCTGGAGCCTTCGGCCATGATCTTGTAAGCGTATTCGATTTGCTTGCGGCCATCAAACTCGTCCTTCACATCGGCAATAAACCAGTCTATCAACTCGTGGATGAGTTCGGTGGCCGGGCGCTCTTCTTGTTTGCCCCAGTCCACCAGCTTGCCGCTCAGGCCGTAGCGCACGGCGCGCCACTTGTTTTCCTCGGCCAGCGCGGGCGGGTAAACGCGAAAGGTGATGTTGTCGCGGCGCATCTTCCACAACTTGAAGCAGATGGCCTGGAAGATGGCTGCGCAGCACACGGCTTCATCCACGCGTGTGCACACATCGCAAATGCGGAACTCCAGGGTGGGGTATTTGGGGTTGGGGCGCACATCCCACCAAATTTTTGTGCCATCTGGAATGCACCTTGTGCGCTGAAGCCAGTCCACATATCCCTTAAATTCCGCGCTGGAGTTGAACGTGGGCGGGATGCCCGTGCGCGGAAAATTGCGGAAGATCGCGCTGCGATACGACTTCGTGCCCGTCTCTTGCCCCATCCAAAATGGCGAGCTGGTGCTGAGGCACAACACATGCGGCACAAAATAGCGCACCACGTTCATGCAGTCAATCAAAAATTCAGGGTCTTCTATGCCAATGTGAACGTGTGTGCCGAAGATGAGCAATTGCTGGGCCAGCATCGCCATCTCGCCGCGCACGCCGTAATACCGCTCAAATGGGGTGATCTCCTGGTCAATCCACGAAGAAAATGGATGCGACCCCGCCGAGGCGATCTTGAGGCCGCTTTGCGCCGAAAGCTGCATCAACTCGCGGCGCAGCATGATTAGCTCATCGCGGGCTTCGCTGGCGGTGTCGCAAATTTTTGTGCCCACCTCCACCATGCTCTGATGCATTTCGGCCTTCACCTGCTCCATCAACAAAGTTTTACCTTTGCTTTGTTCCAAAATCTGGGTGATGTAGCTTTTTAGCTCGCGCGTTTTGGGGTCAACAATTTGATATTCTTCTTCAATTCCAATGGTAAAACTTGGTCGAATCATGGGTTACTCCTGATGTGTTGGGCCGAAATTAACACGACGAGAGACGGAGGACGGGAGACCGTTATGGCCGTCTTCCGTCTTCGGTCGCTTTATCTTTTCTCAATCACCACCACTGGCACGGTGCTGCCGCCGCCCGCGGTGACATTTAGCAAGGCGACGGTGGACAGGCGCGAGAGGCAACTGGACATGTAATCCATTCCCCACAAATATGGCGCGGTGTCAAACATGCGGTCAAAAATTTTCATCTCGCCATCCACCATGCTGGGGTAGGGCTCGCTGGGGATGGGAACACGGTGCTGCACAATTGCCGGCTCGCGCAAATAGTTTTGCAAAGTCGCGTCCCACTCTTCCTGACCAACGGTCCAGCCCAGCACCACGCCCTTTCCGCCGTAATCGTCGTTGGGTTTCATCACCAGTTGGTCTTTGTTTTGGCTGATGAATTTCGGGAGGTCAACGGTTTTGCCGTTAAATTTTGTTTTACGGTCGGCCACCACGCGCGTCCAGGGGATGAACTGCTTGATCGCCTTCAACTCGCTGCGCGAATACAAATGCGCAAACTGCTCATCGCTCAGCATGGCAAGGCTGGCCTTTTTGTGCATGAGTTTGCACTGGAATGGGTTGACCATGCACACGGCCTTATCGCGCAGCGCCCGCACCACCAGGTTGTTCACGCCCATCCGCTCAACCAGCTCGTGAATCAGCACACGCTTGTAAATCAAGTTGATGTGGACTTCATCGCCCGTGTCCAAATCTCGCGCCATCAGCTTGCCGCGTTTGTAGCTCAGCTCACGCGGGTCGCAAATAATCGCGGTGTATCCCTGCGAGCGAAAGTAATCGCGGAACAGCACAAACTCAGAGTAAGTTGGCACTTCCTTCCAGTCCAAAATGCCAATCACTGGTTTTTTGGATGGGTCTGCTGGTTTGCTGCCGCTCTTACCGCCATTTTTGGCCCATTGCGCATAGCAGTTGTGCAGCGTGTGCATGGTTTTGTGCCGCGCTGGAATCGGGTAAACCTCGTATTCTTTCTCAAACTCGCGCATCACGGGCAGCCCAAGAAACATCTCGGTCAGCACTTCGTTATACGCGGGCGCGGCGGGCACCTCGGCATTGTATTCTGTCATGCTCAGCACGCCTTCATCCGCCAGATAAAACGTGTCCATGCGAGAGAGCGGCACCGGCCACTCGTAGCCGGGGTCAATCTTGAAAAGTTCCTCTTCCCAATCCGCGGGCATCAAAAAGGCGCGCGCCTGCGGGTCGGCCATCGCCGCGTTGTGCGCTTTGCTAAAGGCCGGCATGATGGCGCGGATTGAGCTGCGCAGGAAATTGTATTGCTCCAGCGTAATCATGCGCGGTCGCAATACGCTGGAAAGGGGGCGGTCGCCAAAATACAAATTTCGGCGCGTGTGCTGATCTACAAGTTGTCCACTCGTCTCGGCGGCCATCGCCGGGGTGAGCAGGTCATGGTAACGCCGGATGGCGGCGGTGAGTTTGGTCATGGTTTAAAAGACAGAAGACGGAGGACGGAGGACGGTGATTGGATTCGCCGAAACCCCGTCTTCCGTCTTTGGTCTTCCGTCAAATTTCAGTTGTCCAGCTCGCCATTTGCTTGCGCGGCTCTTTTGCCAGTTTGATGCACATATCAGCCATGTGATTCACGCACCACCAATAAAACTCCTCGCCCAGCGAATAAATGTCCATGTCTGGGGCGGGGTTCATAAAGTCAATGGCGTAGGGCACGCCATCGCGCACGGCCCACTCGGCGGTGTTCATGTCGTAGCCCAGCGCCTTCACCAGCGTGAGCGAATCTTTATAAATGCGGTCATACATCTCTGGCGAGAGATCATGCTTGAGGTAGCGGCGGTTGATGGGGTCATACTTCATCACCAAAACTTCTTCCTGCCCAAGGCACATGCAGCGCACATAGTTATCCCACTTGATGTATTCCTGCAAGACCATCGTGAGCAAGCCGCTCTCGTTGTAGCGCGCCCAGAGTTCCTCCATGCTGCGCACCACATACACGCTCTTCCATCCGCCGCCATGCGCGTCTTTTAACACCAGCGGGAACCCGCCCAAATAATTCACATGCTCGTCCCAGGGGATGGGATACGAGAGGTTGCGCAAACTCTCGTTGTGCACAATGCCCGGCACGTAATCTTTGTTTGGCAGCACCACCGTTTTTGGCGATGCCACGCCCAACTTGGTCGCCAGCGAGGCCTCAAAAAATTTATCGTCCGCCGTCCATTGGAAGGGGTTGTTGACGACATGCGCGCCTTGCAGCATGGCGTTCTTCAAATAGCTGCGGTAATACGGCACTTCGTGCGAGATGCGATCCACGATCACGGCATACGGGCACGGCTCGTTCATGGGCGTGCCGCCAATCTTGACGTATTCCGCCGTCACGCCTGCGTTGCGGCTGTTAACAGTTTCAATAAATTTTGGCGGCCAGCTCCATTCCCGCCCAACAATCACACCAATTTTTTTCATGGTTTTCTCCTGTTATTTGATTTAGCGCTCGGAGCGTTTCAAAACGCCCCGAGCGCTTGATGTTTCAATCATGCCCGCTGATATACAACTTCAACATTTGCTCCCAGTAAGGCCAGTCGTGCGACCAGCCATCCCAAAGTCGCAACGCGTTGCCAATGCCCTTGCCCCAAAGTAAATAAGATAAATTCTCGCTGCTTTGGCGATGGGAATCATCGCGGCCAGTGGCGATGATGATATCCAAATTACGCAAACTGGCAAGTCGCACCGGGTCGTTCTCGTTGGCAATGAACTGCATGGGGTTGTTGAAATACACGTTGTCATCGGAGTAACCGCCGGTGAACTCGCGGATGTCATACAACCCGCTCATGCAAACCGTGCGCCCAACCAGATGCGGGTAGCGCAAGGCAAATGTGGCCGCATGGAACGCGCCAAAGCTCGCGCCCACCGTGATCCAATAATTGTTGGGGTTCTTTTGGCGCGAAAGCGGAAACACCTCTTGCAAAATGTATTCAAAATATTGGGTGTTGCGCCACGCCCGCTGGCCCGGATGCGCCCGGTAGTTATACCAACTCTCGGCGTCCACGCTGTCTACGCTGTATGTTTGCAGCCAGCCTTGTTCAATCATTGGCCCCAAACAACGCGGGCCAAACATCCCCCGATCTTCCCACTCGTAAAACTTGCCTTTGCTGGTGGGGAAAACCAAAACTTTTGCGCCAGCATGGCCAGTGATGATCAAATCCATCTCTCGCCCCAGGTTGGGGCTATACCATTTGTGATGTTCGCGATTCATGTTGGGGCGATTGTATCCGCAAACGAAGCAGCCGTGCGATTGAATCCTTTGGCAAACAACCAAATTGGCATGATGATAATTTCCCAGATGGCAACCGGTGCGGCCAAAATGGAGCCTGCGCCGCCGGGCGTGGGATCAAGCACGCCAAACAAGCCAATGATGGCCGCTGGCAGCAACAAGGCATAGCCAACAAATCCAAATCCAGCGATGAATCGCGGCACGAGTTTTGCGCGAAACATGGTGAAAGTGAGCATCACCCCGCCCAAACCAAGAAACACCAGTTGCAAAAGGTTGAGAAACCAATTCTCGGCTTGTTTTAGGATGGCGCCGATGACGTGATACGAGGCCGCGTTATCCCCGCTGCCCTTGAAAAATTCCTGGCTCAGCGGAATGAGCATCATGGCAAAAAATACGCCCACGATCATGAGCAATGACTCAAACATTCTCATGCTCAAATAGCCCAGCGCAATTCTTTCGCTGTGCTTTTTTAGGATGGGGAATAGCAAAATCCCGATAAAGACAATCCCGATGTCATTGACCAGCCATCCCAACATTCCAACTGTCATGGTTGTGCTTTTTGCAAAAACGGTTGTCAAGTAATCTGGGGTGTTTATGATGGGGTTGATGAGGGTCGCGCCACCGATGGCCCCGGCGGCTGTGATGATCCACAGCAACGCCACCAAAATTTCTGTTTTGCGAATGCGAGCAGGTGTGTTCATTTTCTTTTTTCTCCGGTTGTGAAGTCTGAATTGAGGCGAGCGAAACCACACGAATAAAAAATTCGTGAGCGCGAACCTCTTGGATTTACGAGTTGGTTTAGGCGGGCGAATCCCCTGGGTGGTAAGCAAACACCTCTTCCAAAGGCACGCCAAAGACATGAGCGATGCGGAAGGCCAGCTCCAGCGATGGCGAATACTTGTCTTGCTCCATTGAGATGATCGTTTGGCGGGTCACGCCGACCTTGTCGGCCAGTTCCTGCTGGGTCATCTCATCGCGGAAGAAGCGCAATTTGCGGATGTTGTTGCTGATTTTGCCCTTGCCCATTTTTAGAATCCTTTGCGATACAACGCCAGCCGATACCCATCCGCAATGATTTGAGCCAGCAGCCCAAAGAAAATTAAACTGGCGAACATGACCAGCGGCGATTGGCCGAGGACGAAGGTGAGCATGGACAGCGCAACGCCTAGGGTGGCGCAGGTATACGCCACGCGCGAGCCTTTTAGGTTGATGAGTTGGTCGCGTTCATCTTGAATATCCGAGATTCGCGGGTCCTCGTTTGTGCGGATTTTGTGGGCGACCCCGCCCGCGATATGCGCGAGGATGCTCACGAGGATTGTGCCAAGCACGGCCAGCAGGGCGATGATGCCCCATGTCTGGAAGAGATTGGGCGCGCTGAAGCCCTCGGTGGCGATCAGGCGCAAAACCCAAATGACGTAAAAGCCCAAAATGAGGCTGAAGGTAAGCAACGATGCCGCGATATTTTTTTGCTGAAATGACATATCTTTCTCTCGTGTTGTGTGATTTACGAAAGAAATTGTAATGTTTTTTATTCCAAATGTCAAGTATTTTTTACATCAAATGATAGATTTCTACTAAATGAATATTTTTGGGGAATGATCATCTAATCTGCGTTCGAAAAAATTTCTTGCGGACTGGACTTGCGCAAAATATATGCCAAAGAGCCAAAAGCAAGGCCGTCATTCCCGCGAACGCGGGAATCCATGCCGCGCCAAACCCAAAACGCAATGGAGTTCTAGCTCCTTGCAATTCGTTTTTGGGGGTTAGTTGTAGATTCCCGCGTTCGCGGGAATGACGATTTGGGTTTCTTGGCAAATATAGTTAGCTATGGAATTTAGCTTCGTAGATGAATCTTTGCATATTATTTCGTCTTTGGGTATTTGCAGTTATGGCAATCTCAAGAATTAAAAGTATTGATGCTGTTGAAGTTGCAAATTGAAGCAAACTTTCTGGCATGCTTGGATCTGTTAGTTGAATTGCGGAGAATATTGCTTTCTTGTACCCACTCTTGTCTGTAAATTGGCGTAATTTAATAAATTCTTTTGTTAAATCATTGTTTGAGTCAAGAGTTATATTTTCATACCCATGTGCAAATAAGTTGCGTATCTTTCTTATGCAGTTGAGGGCTTGTTCGACATCACGATCAAACAAGCCCATTCGATATCCCAAAGATATTTTGGCACTAAATGTCCCTAATGGGCGATCAGGCCCAAAGAGATTGTCTTCTTTTTTACCCGTTGGATTATTTACGAGCACAGACTTGAGAAGATTTTCGATGGCGGCATCTATACGTGCTGCCCCAATTATTACAGCAGCCCTCTCGCCTTCACGCGTTTGACTTCCAATAAAGCCGGATGTTTCGCTAATAAGTTCAACTAGGCGATTATCGACATTCATTTATTTACTCCTCCCCATCACAAACACGGCGGTTGTTCTGCCCGGCACACTGAACGCCCCCGCCTGCGCGTTATACGCGGATGAGCGCGTGACCGCATCGGCCGACTTTTGCAAAACAGGGTGCAGGGCAAACGCGCCGTTCTTAAACCCATCCG
>DAORUN010000081.1:0-14926 GCA_035433205.1 Thermoflexales bacterium
TTCACCAGGTTAGCCAGCCCAAACGGCGCGGCAAAACCAAACCGCCGCTCATTGTGTTGCTGCATGGCATTGGCGCAGATGAGTTTGATTTGTTTGAGCTGGCCCCCATGTTTGACCCGCGTTGCGTGGTGGTGAGCGCCCGCGCCCCGTTGGAATGGGCAACCGGTTTCGCGTGGTTCAACATCGCGCTGGATGGCACGGAGTTTAGATACGATCTGGCGGAGATCAAAGTCAGCCGCGACCTCATCACCCGGTTTGTGGGTGAATGCCTGAACGCCTATGAGGCCGACCCGGAGCGCGTTTTTCTGGTTGGGTTTAGCCAGGGTGCGATGATGGCAGCCAATGTTGGGGCGCATCATGCCGGGCTGACGCGGGGAATTGTGGCCATGAGCGGGGCGATGTTGCCCGCGCCGGAGCTGATCGCGCCCATCACGCTGGATGCGCTGGTGTTGCATGGCACGGCGGATATGGTTGTGCCCATTGCCCGCGGGCGCGACCTGCGCGACAAGTTAACCAGCCTTGGCGCGAGCGTGGCGTATTACGAATATCCCATGCGCCACGAAATTACCGGCGAAAGTTTTGAGCAGGCGCAAACGTGGATAGCGGAGCGGTTGTAAGCACGAGTAATCAATCAATCTTTACAAAGGTTTTTTTGTTGTGGTCTTAACTGGGCTTACGCAAAACTGAGCTAATTTTGTGAAAGTGATGAAATAAACCGAAGGTTTAGGCGTAGGGGCGAGGCATGCCTCGCCCCTACCGCGCCATTCCATGCGTTCAAGGGAGTTTTTGCGCAAGTCCAGTCTTAACAAAAACCCGACAGATTTTTGCTCTTTATCTCTCGCAAAGACGCAAAGCCGCAAAGATTTGGCATTTGCTTTGCGCCTTTGTGAGAGATTTTTAGACGTGGTGATAACAGGCGCACATCCGGTCAAATCAACCTCGCAGGTTGGCCTGCGAGGTTGTGGTCAAAAAACAATGCCAGCCGCGAGGTAGAGACGCAAAATGTTGCGTCTCTACCAACACCCGCGCACGCGGGAATGATGATCTTGATGCGCCCATTACATTGGCGGGATGCCGTGATCGAAGTTGTAATACAGCGTTTGGTACGCCTGGCGGAATTCAATCACATCTTCCAAAACATTTTCTGGCGATTGCTTCTCAATCAGCACGCGGCTCATAAAATCGGCGATGGTGTCCATCTCTTTCTCGCGCATGCCCAGCCGCGTGACCTCAATTGTGCCCATGCGCAGCCCGCTGGGGCGATCCCAATCTTGCGGCTGATCGTTGGGCAACAGATTTTTGTTGGTCACCAGGTTGGCCCGTGCCAGCAGGTGCGCCGTGTCCAGCCCGCCGCCAAACGCCCGCGCATCTCCAATCACCTGATGGGTGCGGGTGTAGCCCTTGTGCGCCGCGATGACCGGGATGCCGCGCTTTTCCAGCGCCGCGCCCAGCGCCTGGGCGTTCTTCACAATTTGCGCCATATACACTTGCCCAAACTCAATCATCTCGGCGGCAGAAACGGCCAGTGCGGCCACGCGGTTCACCTGGTGGGTGGCGGCCATCACCGGGAAAATGGTGTGGGTGATGGAATCTGTGAGGGCGGGGTCGTTCCACACAATGATGCCGCTTTGCGGGCCGCTGAACGTCTTGCCTGCCGAGCCGGTCATCACCGCGGCCCCCTCGCGCAGCGGGTCTTGGAATTGCCCGCCAGCGATCAGACCAATTTGGTGAGCGCCATCAAAGAAAATTTTGCCGCCCCACTCGCTCACAATCTCGTTCATCTCTTTCAGCGGGAAGGGGAACAGGGTCATGGATGCGCCCAGCGTGACCAGCTTTGGCCGGACGAGCGGGGCCATCTTGCGGAACAAATCCAAATCCACCACCAGCTCAACCGGGTCCATCGGCACATCCACAATCTTCAGGCCGCGCGCGCCAGCGGGGCCATCTATGCGGTTGCTGGAATGCCCGCCAAACGGCTGGGCGATGGTCATCACCACATCGCCGGGTTCGGTCATGGCGGTGTAAACGGTCATGTTGCCAATCATGCTGGCCACAAGACGGTGGTCGGCATAGTTGGCGCGGAACGCTTTTTTGAGCAGCTCCACGCACAACGATTCAATCTCATCAATATATTTTGTGCCCGCAAACCAGCGGTTCACCCGCCCAATGTGGCCCTCGGCGGCGCGCGTGCCAACCTCGGATGAAAGCAGCGCGCGAACAGCGGGGCTGGTGGGCGCTTCTGGCGCAAGCAGGTTGATGCACTGCTCGCCGCGCCATTTCTCGTTGCGCTTCACGGCGGCAATCACCGCGTCTTGCATATCTTTGCCGGTGCGGCAGTTATCTATGATGGCGCGCGCGTTGGCGAGAATTTCCGGGTCGTGCGCTTCGTGCTGGGGTTGGTTGGATGGGTTGGTCATGGTGTGTTTTATTTTTTAACACATGAATTGTATAGCCGGGTTTGTGCAATTAAAAAACAAAAAAGATGGCTCATGCGAGCGGCGACACGAAATTTTTTCGCAAAACGCGGCAAGCGTTTGCAGCCTTCAAAAAGCCGCTTGCGCCATTGCTGCGCAATATGAGAGATGAGTTGTGTATAATCCTTCCAAACTATACGCCGAAGGATGAATATCTGGTTATATGAATACGCAAGGGACCCCCGCAGTGGAACCCGCTACTCCACAAGGGGAGAATGAGTTCGCCGCCTCGCTGAGCAACTACCTCGACAAGGCTGAAGGCTTCGAAATGAAGCGCAATCAGCTCGTGTCTGGGCATGTTTCGTCTGTCACTGACCGCGAGATCATCGTTGATCTTGGGGCCAAATCAGAAGGCATTGTGAGTGGCAAGGAAATTGACGCCCTGCCAAAAGATTTCCGCGCAACGCTAAAAGCGGGCGATGAAATTTACGCCTACGTTGTTGCGCCCGAAGATCGCAACGGCAACGTGGTGCTATCTCTGGCTCGCGCCATCGCAGAACGCGATTGGCGGCAGGCCGAAGATTTGCACAAGTCGCAAGAAGCCTTTGAAAGCATGGTGGCAGGCTTTAACAAGGGCGGCGTGATTGTGAAGGTTGGTCGCCTGCGCGGGTTTGTGCCCGCCTCGCAACTCAGCCTGCAACATCAGCGCCTCATTGGCGACGAGAGCCTTCCCCCAGAGCAGCGCTACCAGAAACTGGTTGGCCGCAAAACTCTGGTCAAGGTGATCGAAATTGACCGTGAGCGCAATCGCCTGATTCTGAGCGAACGCGCCGCCTCGCGCGAACAACGCGCCGCGCAAAAAGACCAGCTTCTGGGCAAAATCGAGATTGGCTCGATCCTGGATGGCGAAGTCACCAGCGTGAAGGATTTTGGTGTGTTTGTTGATCTGGGCGGAGCCGACGGGATGGTTCACCTGTCCGAGTTGTCTCACCAGCGCATCAAGCAGCCCAGCGAAGTGGTCAAGGAAGGCGACAAGGTTCGCGTCAAGGTCATCGCTTTGGACAAGGATGGCGGGCGCATCGGCCTCAGCCTGAAGGCGCTGCAATCCGATCCCTGGTCGGAGCTGGACAAGAAGTATCGCCCCGGTCAGCTTGTGGAAGCCGAGATCATCAAGACGCACCCCAAGCATGGCGCGTTTGCCCGCCTCAAGGATGATGAAGCCATTGAGGGCCTCATCCCCCTGAGCGAGCTGAGCGACAAGCAAATTACCAACCCTCGCGAGATTGTGAAGGAAGGCCAGGTGGTGACGTTGCGCGTGCTCCGCGTGGAGCCAGAGTCGCGCCGCATCGCCCTCAGCCTCAAGCGCGTGAGCTGGTCGGAGTACGCCGATCAGGACTGGCAGGACGAACAGGAAGAGGACGAGGAATAGACCGCCAGCCGGTTTTCGTTTGAATGCAACGCCCCATCTTGAAAAAGGTGGGGCGTTTTTTTAACCGTAAAACGCCATGTAACGCAAATCCAATACGGGGCATCTAAACTGGTGCTTTTAAAGATGGCCTGTTTGGGCTTGTAAAAAATATTTTGCGCCCGGAAAATTCTGGGCGTTCAACAAGAGGTAATGCGAATGTCTGAGAAACTGATCATCATTGGTTCTGGGCCAGCTGGCCTGACCGCCGCTTTGTACGCCGGGCGGGCGTTTCTGAACCCGCTGGTTTTTGTTGGTTCATCGTTTGGCGGGCAAATTGCCACCACCACCGAGGTGGAGAACTTCCCCGGATTTCCCAACGGCTTGCAAGGGCCGGAATTAACCAATGCCATGCGCGAGCAGGCCGAGAGATTTGGCGCGCGGATGGTGGAGGACATCATTGATAAGGTGGATTTCTCTCAGCGCCCGTTCAAGCTTTGGGATGGCAGCGGCAATGAATACCAGGCCGATGCGGTGATTGTTGCCACCGGGGCAACCCCCACCAAGCTGGGCGTTCCGGGCGAGGAAGAGCACATCGGGCGCGGGGTGAGTTATTGCGCCACCTGCGATGGCTTCTTCTTCCGTGATAAAGAGATCATGGTTGTGGGCGGCGGCGATAGCGCATTGCAAGAAGCGCTGTTTCTCACCAAATTTGGCAGGCGGGTGCGTATTGTGCATCGCCGCGATTCCTTCCGCGGGGGGCCAACGCTGCAAAAATATGTGAGGGAAAACGACAAAATCTCAACTGTGATGGACACGGTTGTGGAGCGCATTATCAGCACAGATGGCAAAGTGGCCGAGGTGGCCTTGAAGAACGTAAAGACCGGCGAGAAAACCATCACCCCGGTAGATGGCCTGTTTGTTTTTGTGGGACACCAGCCCAACACCGATTTGTTCAAGGGCCAGCTTGTGATGGACGATCACGGCTATTTGGTGGTGAACCGCCACTTGCACACCAGCGTAAAAGGCGTGTTTGCCGCGGGCGAGGTGCACGATAACCGCTTCAAGCAGGCCATCACCAGCGCCGGGTTTGGCTGTGCCGCCGCGCTGGAGGCCGAGAAATATCTCGCCAGCTTGGCGCACTAGGCAGGCATACTGCGTTTTTAGAACTGGACTTACGCAAAGCTTAATCTAATCACTCGAAAAACGATGATATGTCATGCGGTGACAGGCTTACTTTTGCCTTGAATAACGCGCTTTGCGTAAATCTAGTCAAATAATTGAAAGGATGTCCGTCATCCCCGCGCACGCGGGAATGACGATCTGGATTTGTTCGTAAGCCCAGTCACAACCTGGTCCGCGCAATAAACGCGCTGATGGCCAGGCCAAGCCCCACCAGCGGAATGAGCGCAAAAATGGCGCTGGGCGACCCGCGCAAAAACTGCGCCAGCGCGGGCAAAATGTTGAAATATGCCGCGCCCAGCGCGATGCCCACTGCGCCAACCAGCCAAATGTATTGACCCCGCGCGTTGCCCATTTTGCGCAAAACCCGCCGAACCAGCTCGGCAATGACGCCGCCAGCGGCTGGCGCGCCAATCAGCATAATCATCAAGCTAAAAATGCCAATGCGCGAGACCAGATTGAGCAACACCCCCAGCAGCGCCCCGCACACCAGCGAGATGATGCCCGCCACCGCGTAATGCCCGGCGTTGGCGCTGTAAAACGTTGCCACGCGAGCCTTTACGAAATACGGGCACACATACCCGGTGGGGGTGCGCTGCGCATCTTTGGCGGCCAGTTTGCGCTCGCATTTGGAGCACTTGAGCAATGTGTTGGGGTCGGGGCTAATGTAATTGCCGGGACAATCAAAAGGTTGATCTGCTTGCATTTTTAGTTGTAGTTATAGGTTGTAGGCACGAAAAATCTCGGCACACCTACTATAACTCTCAACTATAACTCTCAGCTTTCCTGCCCCTAGCTTCCTTGCATTCTGGCGCGGGTGAGGAAAGCCACACCCACCAAAATCACGGCCATGGCCGCCACGCGGGCTGGGCTGATGGCTTCTCCGCCGAGCACAGCGCCCAGCCCCACCGCCACGATTGGGTTGACATAGGCATAGCTGGTTGCCAGCGCGGGCCGGGTGTGCTTGAGCAAAAAGACGTAGGCCGAATAGGCGACGATGCTGCCAAAAATAACAAGATAAACCCAGGCGGCCACCGCCACCGGCACAATCTCTTTGGTGATGGCCTCGCCGCGGGCGAAACCAATCAGCAAAACCAAAACGCCGCCCGCCAGCATTTGCGCCGCGCTGGTCATGCCGCCTTTGGGCAGGGTGAGCTTTCGCGCGGACAAAATGGAGCCGAGCGTCCAGAAGATTGAGCCGGTGAGTTGCAGGGCGATGCCAGCCGGGTTGGCCTGCGCGCTGGGGTCAAAAGTGAGCAAAAACGCGCCCGCAAAGCCGATGAGGATGCCCAGCCACTCGGCGCGGCGCGGCCACATCCCAAAAATGCCCGCAATGACCGCCGCCATGATGGGCGAAACGGTGACGATGGTGGCCGACAAACTGGATGGGATGAATTGCTCGGCCAGCGCGGTGAAGCCGGTGCCGCCGCCCAGCATGAGCAGACCCGCAAACGCCGAGTGCAGCCATTCTTTGCGGGTGGGCATGGCCTCGCCGCGGGCGCGGACGATGACCAGCAGGATGAGGCCAGCCACGATAAACCGCGCTCCAATCATCAAAAGCGGCGGAAAACTTTCCAGCGCAAAACGAATGCCCAAATAGGTGCTGCCCCAGATGGTGTATACCGCCAGCAGGGCAAGAAGTATTTTGCTGGATGGGGTTCCGGGCGATGGCTGCGTTGCCGCATCCACCGCCCGGAGTTTAGAAGGCTCTTCAGCCTTCGCGGTTGAGAGAGAAGGACTCTTCATGTCTCACTCTGCAAGCCCCAATGCCAGCGCTTTGCTGTTCCGAAAAGCGACCTGAGCAGGCTCACAGAAAGGAAACATGATAAACCGGTTCGCGTATGATGGGGCATTGAAAGTTCGTTAAAAAATGGCATGAAACACACAAATTCATCGCAAACAAACGCCGACGGTTTGAAAATCAACCCGCACCCGGAACAGCACCCATTAGACGGAACAGATCGCGAGATTTTGCAGCTTTTGCAGGAAGATGCGCGCATCTCGCTGAGCGAAGTGGGGCGCAGGGTGCATCTTTCGCAAACGGCGGTTGCGGCGCGGGTGCGCGCCCTGGAAGATGCAGGCATCATCATCGGCTACCATGCCAAAGTAAACACCTACAAGCTGGGCTATCCCATCATGGCGATTATTTTGGTGAAGGCCGCCACCATCCGCGAGGCCGAGCAGGTCTCGGCCATTGCGGTGGCGATCCCCGAAATTTTGGAAAGTCATCGCATCACCGGCGACAACGGGATTGTGCTAAAGGTGATCGCCTCCAGTGTGGCGCGGCTGGATCAAATTATTCATGATATTTCTGCGGCCAGCGCCCCCACCACCTGCCTTGTGCTGGCCACCCACTTTGAGGCGCGGCCTGTGCCCACGCACGAAGCCGAATCATAAAATCAAGAGAAATTTGGCGCTTGCCCCAAAAGCGTCTCGCACATGCAGTCCAATGTCCTTGCCGCCCCATCTGCCAGCGCGGCCCCTGCGCCAGAGCGCGAGCTGCTGGCGCGCATTATGCGCAAGGATGCAGGGGCACTGGCCGCGCTGTATGACGATTACGGGGCGCGGGTGTACTCTCTGGCGGTGATGATTGTGGGCGAGAACATGACCGCGCAAGAAGTGACGCAGGATGTTTTTTTGCGGGTGTGGCAAAAACCAGAAACATACCGCTACGAGACCGGCCATTTTGCCTCCTGGCTGTTGACCATGACCCGCAACATGGCCATTGACCGGCTGCGGCGCGAAAAAAGCGCGGGCGGGCATGTGACCGATTCAATTGACGAGGACAATTTTCCCGAAATTGCGGATGTGACCCAGGCCGATGAGTTGCGCTGGCGCGACCTGAAGCGCGCTTTTGACACGCTGCCAAAGGAACAACACGAGGTGGTGCAACTGGCGTTTTATCACGGCCTCAGCCAGTCGGATATTTCGGCGCATCTTGGCGCGCCGCTGGGCACCATCAAAACCCGAATGCGCCTGGCCATGGAAAAACTCCGCGCCATTTTTACATCTGATTAGGCCTTTTTTTGCGTTATTCAAAATGAACACGGTGATAAACACAGTGATTGAGATGAGTTGCGAAGATGTCCGCGCCAACGCGGGCGCCTATGCCCTTGGCGCGTTGAGCGCCGATGAACGCGCCGCGTTTGAAAGGCACGTGGCGGCCTGCCAGCCGTGCGCGGAATACTGCGCAAGCTTCGCGCCGGTGAGCGCGGGGCTGCTTGCCGCCGCCCCGTTGCGCAGACCGCCGCCGCAAATTCGGGCGGCGTTGCTGCAAAAGATTCAACCTGCCCCGGCGCGGCCTTCGCTTTGGGCGCGTTTGGCGCAGGGCTGGGCCGCGCCACGCAGGGGCGTTGCCTTTGCTGGGATGGCGCTTGTGTTGGCCGTCGCGCTCATCGCCCTTGCGGGTCCCATCGGCCAGTTTGCCGCCGCGCTGCAAAACAGGCAGATGGCCCAGCAGTTGGCCGCAGACCCGGCTGCGGCGCAATTGCCCATGTTTGGGCGGCCCGCCGCCCCGCAAGCCAGCGGCACCCTGCGCTTTAGGCCAGATGCCAAAACCGGCGTGCTGGAAGCCCGCGCCCTGCCCGCCTTGCCCGCAGATCAGGCGTATCAACTTTGGCTGGTGAACCCCGATGGCACGCGCGATTCTGGCGCGATCTTTCAGGTGAGAAATTCTGATGAGTGGGTTGCAGTGAGCGGGAGCAAGCCGCTGGGCCAGTACATCCGTTTTGGCATTACGGTGGAGCCCGCCGGCGGCAGCCCCGGCCCCACCGGCCCAGGTGCGCTCAACAGCCAGCCGGCGTAAATTTTTCTTTCCCCGCAGAGAAATAAAAAACAGGGCTTGCGCACAAGCCAAGATCGTCATTCCCCGCGTTCGCGGGAATGACGGGCATTCTTGACATGCTTTGCGATTGAAATCGCGCCTTGTGAGCCTTTGGCTGAGCGTCCGCCTGCGCGGACGCAACCCGTGTCGGCGCAGGCCGACACTCGGCAGAATGCCCGCCAGGCGCGATTTCAATCGCATGGCTTTTTAACCACACACATCCAAAATCAGATATTTGCGCGTTATTACAAACAAGAGGCGCACACAAGGGTGGGCGCGCAAGTTTTACTCAGGAGGCAAATATCATGGTTGGGAAAATTTTTGGAAAAGGCGATGGAAGCTGGGTGCCGGTTTTGTTGCGCATTGGCGTTGGGCTGACCTTTTTATTCGCAGGGTGGAGCAAGTTGAGCAACTTTGCTGTGCCGTTCTTCACCCAGCTTGGCATTCCCGCGCCGGGCATCACCGGGCCGTTTATCACGTTTCTGGAGCTGATTGGCGGGCTGTGCATTTTGCTGGGCATCGGCACGCGCTTCTTTAGCCTGTTGCTCATTGGCGATATGGTTGTGGCGATTCTGGCCGCGCGGCTGGGCGGCCAGCAGGGATTGCTCACGCTGGGTTTGCCCAACGGCTGGAACGCCATGCGCACCGAATTGTTGCTTTTGCTGGGTTGTCTTGCGCTGGTCATCCGCGGCGCGGGGCCGCTATCCATTGAAAATAGTGTTTTAAAACGCGAGATCCCGTGAAGGGGGGAGGTTCGCGTGCGTGGAAGGTGAAAGAGGGCTATTTACTGCCCTCTTTTTTTATTTCATCGCGATGACGCGCAGCATATCCTGGTGGATGAGGCCATTGCTAACCACCGCTTGTTTTGTGGCAAACATGGCATCGTTGCCAGAGAAATCTGTCGCCAGGCCGCCCGCCTCGCGCAGAATCACGGTGGCGGCGGCAATATCGTGCGGGTTAATTTTTAACTCCCAGTAGCCATCAAACCGCCCGCAAGCCACCATGCAAATATCCAGCGCGGCGCTGCCAAACCGGCGCACGGCCTGGCAATTGCGCTTAAAGTTGATGAAGTTCTGAAAGTTGTTCACCTCGCTGGTCTGGCGGTCGTAGGGGAAACCGGTGGCCAGCAGGCTGCGCTGAAGGATGCTGGTGCCAGACACGCGCACAGGCCGCCCGTTTAGCGTTGCGCCGCCGCCCAGCGTGGCGCTGAACATTTCATCTATGCACGGGTTGTACACCACACCCATGGCCGGAACGCCATCCACCAGCAAACCCAGCGAGACCGAAAAATGCGGCACGCCGTGCGCAAAATTCACCGTGCCATCCAGCGGGTCCACAAACCATTTGTGGCTGCTGTTTTTGTTGATGGCGTACTCGCCGCCTTCCTCGCCCACGATGGCATGGCTGGGAAAGTTCGCGCGAATTTGGCTCACAATAAAATCTTCGCTCTTGCGGTCAAACTCGGTCACTGGGTCAACCGCGCTGGATTTGAAATCTACCCGCGCGTTGGCGTTCATGGTCTTAAGGCCATCCATCAAAATGCGACCCGCGCCGCGGGCCAGTTCCACCGCCACAAGGCGGGCATTTTCCAGTTCAGTGTTCATATCAAAAGAGTGTAGCATGGGCGGCAAATGAAAGTTGTTTTGCAGCGCGTGACTCGGGCGCAAGTGGCGGTGGATGGCGCCGTGGTCGGCAAAATTGGGCGCGGGGTGGTGTTGCTGGTGGGTGTTACGCACACCGATGCCCGCGAACAAGCCGACTGGCTGGCAAAAAAGATCGCCACGTTGCGGGTGTTTGAAGCCGAGGACGGCTCATCGGGGTTTGACCGCTCGTTGATTGATGTGGGCGGCGCGGCGTTGGTGGTGTCTCAGTTCACCTTGTATGGCGAGGCGCGCAAAGGCCGCCGCCCAGATTTTGTGGCCGCGGCCAGGCCAGAGGTGGCCGCGCCGTTGATTGAGTATTTTTGCCAGCAGTTGCGGGCGCAAGACGTTGCCATCCAAACCGGCGTGTTTGGCGCAAATATGCAGGTGGAGCTGGTGAATGATGGGCCGGTGACGCTGATATTGGAGGCGTGAGGGATTTTTGCCGTGCGATTGAAATCGCGCCTTATGAGCCTTTGGCTGAGCGTCCGCCTGCGCGGACGCATCCCGTGTCGGCGCAGGCCGACACTCGGCAGAATGTCCTCCAGCTGCGATTTCAATCGCACAAGAGCGCGGGTTAGTATTTTTCCAGCAGATGGAAGCTGCGGTCATCACGGATGGCGTGACCAACGGCCACGTAGCCATCGCCCAATGCGGCCAGAAACTGAGCGCGGGTTTTCATCCGCCAAGCCAGCGCTTCATCCAAACTTTTGCGTTTAAGGGCCTGAAAATCCAGCGGGATTTCAATTTCCATTTTGGCGCTGGGGGTTTGCGCCCCGTTGCGCCAGGGCTGGCTGCCATCCATCCACCACTCGGCTTCAAATCGGTCGGAGGGAATGCCACGGTTGAGTTCATCGTCCATCACGCCGTATGCGTTGACCAAATACACGCGGCCAATGGCCCCCAGCTTGCGCAGGTTAAACGCCGCGTTGAGCGATTCCAACGGGTCAAATGTCCAAGTCATCAAGTTAATGCCGCGGGCCAGAGCCACATCTTTTTGGGCCAGTTTTAGGCGCGCGCCCAGCCCGCTGCTTTTGTATTCTGGCAGCACCGCCGCAATGTGCGAGTGCTGGCTGAGGCCGCGATTGGCATGAGGGTCGTGGGCGGTGCTGAGAATGCTGACTGCAAAACCGAGCATGGTGTTTTGGGCGTCAAACCCGCCAATGGCGATGCCGCCGTGCCGCATCACCACCAGCAAGAGCGCCTCGTCCATGGTGGGTTCGCCGCCCCAGATCAGGCGTTGCAGGTTGGCGCAGGCGTGGCAATCGGGCAGGCCATCAAATGGGCGGATGTGAATCTGGTCGGTCATCGTCATTGCAGGTGGCGTGGTTTATGGCGCGCGGGTGGCGGTGGGCGGTATGAGCGTGGGGCTTTGGGTGGTTGGCGTGGCCGGCGCGGGCGTTTGGGTGGCCTCGGTTTGCGGCGGTGTGGTTGGGGTGGGTGATGAGGCCACGGTTGGCGATGGTGTTGGGGTGAACGTAAACGTAAATGTGGGCGTTACGATGGTTGGCGTTGATGAAGGCGTGTTTGTGGGCACGGGTGTGCGCGTGGGCAATGGCGCAACCGTGCGGGTGGGAATGTTGACATCGGTGGGCAACACGGCGCCAAGGGTGGCGCTGGGCGCCAGCAGGGCTGTGGCTGTGCTGGCCGGGCGCGTGGGCGTGGGTTGCTCGTTTCCGGCGGGCTGGGTGATGAACAAAAGCCCGAAACCGATCAGATAGCACGGCAGCGTGAGCAGGATGATGCCGATGAGCACGCTATATGTTGTGCGTCGGCGCGGCTCGGCTTGTTTCTGGCCGCTGGATTTGGTCTGGTTGCTCTGCATGGCGTGATTATAGAAGAGTGAAGGGCGAAAGGTGAAAGTCAAAAGAGGAAAACAGAGGTTTGGGATGGGATTGCGGTATGCTGGCGCGTTGATATGAGTGAGAAAACAAGTATGGCCGAGGCCATCCCGTATGCCATCTGGCGCAAGCAGGAGATGGGTGACGCGCCGGGCGGGGCAAAGGGAAATCTGGTTGTTTTGCCAGAGGTATATAGCCCGCAATTGGGCAACACGCGAAATGTGGTGGTGTATTTGCCGCCGTCGTACGCCATCGGCCAAAAACGCTTTCCGGTGATTTACGCCCAAGATGGGCAAAACCTGTTTGATGGCGCAACCGGGTTTGCCGGGCAGGAGTGGCACGCGGATGACACGCTGGAGAATCTGGCGTTGCTGGGCAAAGAGGTGATTCTGGTGGGCGTGTGGAATACCGAGCGCCGCGCCAATGAATACACGCCGTTTAGCGGGCGCTGGGTGGGTGAAGGCGAGAAATATATTGATTTTTTGCTGGACACGCTTAAACCAGAAATTGACCGGCTGTTTCGCACCATGCCCGACCGGGCGCACACCGGCATCATGGGGTCATCGCTGGGCGGGTTGATTAGTGCGTGGGCGTTTTTTACGCGCCCGGAGAGTTTTGGCTTTGTAGGCGCGTTTAGCCCGGCGTTCTGGCCGGGCGGCGGGGAAGCGTATCGGATGATCGGCGCGGCGGCCTTCACCCCGGGCCGGATTTACGTGGATAACGGCACGCGAGAATATAGCGCGAGACCCATCGTGGATATTTTGCGGCAGAAGGGCTATGTGGCGAACAAGACGTTTAGGTATGTAGAAGAGCAGGGGGGGCAGCACAATGAGGCGGCTTGGGCGAAGCGGTTGCCCGGCGCGTTGGAATTTTTGTTGAGCGCAGAGGGCTGAGCGTTGGGGTTGAATCTTAAATTTTCAAATTAGCGGCTTTAGCCTATTGACAAAGCAAAAAAAATCTATATAGTCAACCGGCTTCGAACAGAAGGCACTTTAACAAAGCGATAGCGGACTTCGGAACTTGAGACATGCAAATCTGCACCTGATCCCAGGGGCAGATTTTTTGTTCGGAAAATTCTTCGACTTGGAAATTAACGGTGAAACGAAAGAATCACCGTGAAATTAAAAGCGAAAAATCACTTGACAAAGCGAATCGGTTCTGGTAGTATCGTGGGGCTTCGGTGAGAGTGAAATCTTAAAGAAGTAGAGCACATTAACAATTAAAGAGTGGTAAAGAGACTCGAGAACTATATCGAAAAGATAAAAAGCTTGGGTTCTCGTTAAGAACTAAGGCAATCTTGAAAGAGATTGCTCAGTGATCTTTGGATTACAACAAACTTTACGGAGAGTTTGATCCTGGCTCAGGATAAACGCTGGCGGCGTGCCTAACACATGCAAGTCGAACGATCCCGCAAGGGAGAGTGGCGGAAGGGTGAGTAACACGTGGGAATCTACCTCCTCGCAGGGAACAACCTCTCGAAAGAGAGGCTAATACCCAAAAGGGTCAGAAATGATCAGAGTCGAAAGGCGTGAGGAGAGGAGCCCGCGGCCCATCAGCTAGTTGGTGAGGTAATGGCTTACCAAGGCAACGACGGGTAGGGGATCTGAGAGGATGTCCCCCACACTGGAACTGAAACACGGTCCAGACGCCTACGGGTGGCAGCAGTGAGGAATATTGGACAATGGGCGAAAGCCCGATCCAGCAACGCCGCGTGGAGGATGAAGGCCTTCGGGTCGTAAACTTCTTTAGAGGGAGACGAGAAAGGACGGTATCCCTAGAATAAGCGACGGCAAACTACGTGCCAGCAGCCGCGGTAACACGTAGGTCGCGAGCGTTATCCGGATTTACTGGGCGTAAAGCGCTTGTAGGCGGTTCTGTAAGTCGGGCGTGAAATCTCCGGGCTTAACCCGGAGTGGCCGTTCGATACTGCAGGGCTTGAGGATGCTAGAGGGTGGTGGAATTCCAGGTGTAGTGGTGAAATGCGTAGATATCTGGAGGAACATCCGTGGCGAAGGCGGCCACCTGGGGCATTCCTGACGCTGAGAAGCGACAGCTAGGGGATCAAACGGGATTAGAAACCCCGGTAGTCCTAGCCGTAAACGATGGACGCTAGGTGTTGGCAGATCTAACCCTGTCTGCGCCGAAGCAAACGCGTTAAGCGTCCCGCCTGGGAACTACGGTCGCAAGATTAAAACTCAAAGGAATTGACGGGGACCCGCACAAGCAGCGGAGCGTGTGGTTTAATTCGATGCTACACGAAGAACCTTACCCAGGTTTGACATACAGGTAGTAGTGAACCGAAAGGGGAACGACCCGCAAGGGAGCCTGAACAGGTGTTGCATGGCTGTCGTCAGCTCGTGTCGTGAGATGTTCGTTTAAGTACGCTAACGAGCGCAACCCTTACTGCCAGTTACAAGTGTCTGGCGGGACTGCCGGCCACAAGCCGGAGGAAGGCGAGGATGATGTCAAGTCAGCATGGCCTTTATATCTGGGGCTACACACACGCTACAATGGGACGGTACAATGGGTTGCCAAGCCGCGAGGCGGAGCTAATCCCTCAAAACGTTCCTCAGTTCAGATTGCAGGCTGCAACCCGCCTGCATGAAGTCGGAGTTGCTAGT
>DAORUN010000082.1:0-4808 GCA_035433205.1 Thermoflexales bacterium
CGGTGTGTTCGGCATAGCTGGTCCCATCCGGCAGCTTCACCGAGCGGCTGAAATAATCGCCCAGGCCCATGTGATGCATTGGGCCAACATCCACCACCCGAATTTTGCCTTTTGCCACCGCGCGATTCCATGCAGAGCGCTGGAAGAAGGGCCAGCGTCCGGGAAAGAGATATTTTCCAATGTACTGAATCCCATCTTTTGAGCCAGACAAGTGCACCAGTTTTTCCACCGATTTGATGCCGGGGTCATCGGTGAGCACGCCGCCAATGGAGAGCACGCGGATGGGTTTGCCCAGCATTTTTGCCAGATAGGGCGCCGTGCCCACGCTCACCTGGCCGCCCCCGCTAATGCACATCAGGGTGACGGAATCATCTTCGCCCACGCGGTAGCCATGCCGCAGCAACGCGCGGGTGATTTCTTTTGCGATGCCAAAGCTATACACCGGGCCATAGCGCCGGTCGGCAGACACCGCCACCTGGGTGAGATTGCGAAACTCAACAAACCGGTTCATGGTGGAGCGCACGCGCTTGCTGCGCGAGTTCGCCACCCAGCGCCAAAACCAGCCAAACAGCCGCCGCCCGGTCAGCGGCTCGTTGGTCACAGAAAATGGAAAGACCTCGCGCACGATCAAAAACTCCGGCAAAAGCGTTTGCAGCCGGTTTAGAAAGGCTTCCTCTTTCTCTGGCCGCAGGTCGCCGCTAATGCGCCCCACCCCGCTAAGATACACGATGAAGTGTCTGGCGGCTGGGTCGCGGGGAATACTTTGCGGCTCGGTCAGCGGCTGGTCGGCCTCCTCGCGCCCATCATCCCAGCCCGCCCACCAGCTCAGCGCTTCAAACGGCGCAAACAAAGCCATGCTCACAAAGATGAGCGGCACAATGACAAGAAGGGCGATCACGCCGATGAGAATGGGTTGCGCTGTCATACCGAATTGGGCGGCAAGTTTAACTCAGAAGATGGGTTTTGTGGGGTTTTTCAATCAGGCCAACTCAAATTCTTCAAATGGCAGACAAAGCAATCAACAACAAAAACAAGACTACAATTGCATTAACAATTTAACTCACAAAATTCAATCAACATTACGTATTATGCGTTTTGAATTTCATGTTTCCCGCGCCTCGCGCGACCGCTACGCCTTCGCTCGCTCGCTCTTTCAAACAGATGGCAACGTGGTTTTTGCAAACTACACCGCCGCCCGCGAGTTTGCCGCAAAAATTAACGCGGGCCGCCCGCCAGAGAGCCATTTGCGCCCCGGCCATCTCAACGCAATGGGTTTGATTGATGAAATTCTGCACCTCATCAGTGAACAATACCGCAAACAGGTAAACCCCGCCGCGCTGCGCAACGCGCTGGCATATCTAGACAGCCGTCTGAATCAGGATGAGGTGGAAAACGCGATTGAGGCCTTTTGCCAGCAGTTCCCGCCCGCGGCCGTTTATCGCGGCGAGACCACGCTGAACGAATGGCTGGTGGATTCCACCGATGGGATGAGCAACCGCGAGCACGCCTTTGAGGAAATGGTGTTGCTTTATCTGGCCAACCACAACCCGGCGTTTGCGCCCTTCAAAGCCGAGTTGTTTGATGACACCGCGCTGGCCAAAGACACGCTTTATCTGGACATGATGAGCCGCACCCGCGAGTTCTTTGCCACCCAGCCAACATACGGCCCAGATGACCAGCCGCTGATTGAGCTGCTGGAAACACCGGCCAAAACCGCGCCGCTGTCTGCCTCCGAGCAACTGCGTTTTATCACCCAGCGCTGGAGCAATTTGATTGGCGACCTGAAGATCCGCGCTCTGAACAGCCTGGACTTTGTGAGCGAGGAAGACCGCGCCATTTGGGCCATTTACAACCCGCCACAAAATTTTGGCGGGGGCGGCCCCATCAGCGTGGTGCCTGTTTTTACGGCAGAAGGCATGGCCGCCCAGGAACGCCAGCTTGGCCTGTCTCCTGCGGGCGCAGGCGCAGACGAGGCCAGCCAGCACGCCGCCATCGCCGCGATGTTTGCCGAACCGGAGGCCTTCACCCAAGACACAGATTGGATGCCCAACACGGTGATGATTGCCAAGAGCGCGTATGTCTGGCTGGATCAGCTCTCCAAAAAATATGGGCGCGAGATCAAACATCTGGATCAAATTCCCGATGAAGAGCTGGATCAATTGGCGCGATGGAACATCAACGCGCTGTGGCTTATTGGCGTGTGGGAACGCAGCAAGGCCAGCGAGCGCATCAAGAAAATCATGGGCAACCCAGAGGCGGCGGCCAGCGCCTATTCGTTGATGGCCTACCGGATTGCCGACGATTTGGGCGGCGAAGCGGCGCTGAGCAATTTGCGCGAACGCGCCAAAAAGCGCGGCATCCGTTTGGGCAGCGATATGGTGCCCAACCACATGGGCATTGACAGCGAATGGACGGCGGAGCATCCCGAATGGTTCTTGTCTTTGCCAGAATCGCCCTACCCCAATTACAAATTTAACGGCGAAAATCTTTCCAATGACAGCCGCGCGGTGGTGCAAATTGAGGATGGCTACTGGAACCGCAGCGATGCCGCAGTCGCCTTCAAACACATAGACACGCGCAACGGATCCGTGCGCTACATTTATCACGGGAACGATGGCACCGGGCTGCCCTGGAACGACACGGCTCAACTCAACTATCTTGATCCGGCTGTGCGCGAGCAGGTCATCCGCACAATTGTTGATGTAGCCAGGCGCTTCCCCATCATCCGCTTTGACGCGGCCATGACACTGGCAAAACGCCATATTGAGCGTTTGTGGTTCCCCGTGCCGGGTTCGGGCACAGGCATCCCATCTCGCGCGGGGCGCGGCCTGACCGTCGAAGAATTCAACCGCGCCATGCCAAAGGAATTTTGGCGCGAGGTGGTGGATCGCTGCGCGGCAGAAGCGCCAGACACGCTGCTTTTGGCCGAGGCGTTTTGGCTGATGGAAGGCTTCTTTGTCCGCACACTGGGCATGCACCGCGTGTATAACAGCGCGTTCATGGTCATGCTGCGCGATGAACAAAACGCGGGATATCGCAGCGTCATCAAAAACACAATTGAATTTGACACGCGCGTGATCAACCGCTACGTCAACTTCCTCAACAACCCCGATGAAAAGACCGCGGTTGACCAGTTTGGCAAAGGCGACAAATACTTTGGCGTGTGCACCATGATGGCAACCCTGCCCGGTTTGCCCATGTTTGGGCACGGGCAAATTGAGGGCTTTAGCGAAAAATATGGGATGGAGTATCGCCGCGCGTATTACAACGAAGTCCCCGATCAGGATTTGATCCGCCGCCACGAGCGCGAGATCTTCCCTCTGCTCAAAAAGCGTTACGTGTTTGCAGACAGCAAGAACTTCTTGCTCTACGATTTTTATCGCGGTGATGGCTCGGTGGACGAGAACGTATTTGCCTACTCAAACGCCTACAAAAATGAGCGCGGGCTGATGCTGTTCAACAACTCGTACACCGAGACGCAGGGCACAATCAACATGAGCGCGGCCTTCTCCACCAAGGCGCCAGATCTGGCCGACGACATGAGCGAGGAGGAGCGCGCCCGCGCGAAAGGCGCATCGCTCATGCAAAGACCGCTGGGCGAAGGGCTTGGCCTGACCTACGACGACGCGCATTACGTCATTTTCCGCGACCTTGTGCGCGACCTTGAATACATCCGCCCAAGCAAAGAAATACACGAGCGCGGGTTGTGGATAAAGTTATACGCCTACGACCGCTATGTGTTTGTGAACTTCCGCGAGGTGGTGAGCACCGCCACCAACAACTACGCCCGCTTGTGCGCCGAACTGCACGGCGAAGGCGTGCCCAACATGGATGAGGCTCTGGCCGACTTCGCCATGCAAGACGTGATGGGGCCGTATCGCGCGTTGGTCAATGGCGATATCTTCCACCGCATGACCGAGGCGCGGATTATTGAAAATGACGGCGCGGTAGAGACAGCGCTGCTGGATGAAATTGACGGCAAATATCGGGTTTGGCTGCAAGCGGCGGCGCAAAAAGCGGGCGTTCAGGTGGATGAGGCTGAGATCAGCCGGGACATCAAGGACATCCGCCACAAAACAAATGCCGCGTTGCACCTCGGTCTTTCCGGCATCCTCGCCAACGATGAACAATTCCGCGACCAGGACTGGGCGGGGATCAACGCGTGGCTGTTTACGCATGGGCTGGGCAAAGCCACCGGTGAAACGCCCGCCAAAGCCCGCGCCCGCATTGACGAATGGCGGCTGGACAAGGTGATGAAAGCCACCTTCCGCGGGCAATACATGGATGAATACTGGGCCGATCAAAACGTTGCGCTGGTCAAAATCCTGACCACACATCAAAACTGGTGGCATCCGGTGGTGGCAGCGGGGCTGGTTTTGCAACCTTTTGAGCCGCCGCACGTGCTGGAAAAATTGCTGTCTGACCACGACGTAAAAACCTTTATCAAAATTCACACCTTTGACGGCGTGACCTACTTCAACAAGGAAAATTTTGAGCGATTACTCACCCGGCTGTTCCTCATCGCCACCTTGCAAATTGGCGCAAACGATGAGATCAAACCCGCCGAGGTGGTGCGCCGCGTGAACGCGTGCCACGCGGTGGTAGATACGCTGCGCCGCGCGGGAGAGGCCAGCAAGTTTGAGTTAGAGAAGTTGGAGAAGGCGGTGCAACCAACGGTCAAACCGCTCGCCTAGCAAAGCGGCGCGGTTTGACCGCTATTCCATGACGCTAGACATATCTTGGGCCATCATCGCCAGCTTGGCGATGTATTTGCTGCCGGGCTACGCCCTTGTGCGCCTGCTCAAAAT
>DAORUN010000082.1:4908-8747 GCA_035433205.1 Thermoflexales bacterium
GCTTGTTAATCGCCCTCACCGTTTTTGCGATGGGGCTGCAACTCTTGGCGGTGAAAGATTTGCCCGCCGGTCTCTGGGGCGACTCGTTGCATCACACCATGATGGCGCAATTGCTGGTGGATCATGGCGGGCTGTTCAGCTCGTGGCAGCCGTATGCGCCAATGGCGACCTTCACCTATCATTACGGCTTTCACGCCAACGCCGCGTTTTTGCACTGGCTCACCGGCATCCCAGTCATAAAAACAACGATGTTTTCCGGCCAAATTATTTTGGCGGCCAGCGCGCCATTGGCCTATTTGCTCGTCTCGCGGCTGGTGAGGCTGGGCCGCATCACCCGCCCTCAACTTCTGGTGATGAGTGGAGAAAATTTGGCGAGCGCGGCGGGTTTGTGGGCAGCGGTGTTTTTGGCGTTTTACAACACCATCCCAGCCTGGTTGATGAACTGGGGGCGTTACACCCAGCCCACCGGCCAGCTTGTGCTGGTGGTGGTTTTGGTGTGCTGGATGGAGCTTTTGGAAGCGCAGGGATGGAATCCCCGCCTGATGGCGCTCACCGCGCTGCTCACCGCCTGCCTTGCGCTCACGCATTATCTGGTGACCATTTGGGGCGTGCTGGGCGTGGGCGCGCTCGCGCTGGCATACATCATGCGCAAGCCATCTGCGCGGGTGATGGGGCGTGTGGCGGGCGTGGGCGCCATCACGGGGGCGCTGGCGGTTGGGTTGGCGTCACCCTGGCTTGTCAACATCGCCAGCGGATACCTGGCAAACAACGCGCAGGGTTTTATCTCCGGCTCGGTTGGCGCGCAGCGCATCGCCGAGTATTCCGCGCTCGTCCCAATCACCCCATTTTTTATAAAAGACGCGCTGATGGCGCTGGCGATTGCCGGAGTTTTGATGGCCCTTGTGATGCGCCAGTGGCGGGGTGCGCTGCTGGCGGTTTGGGCGGGTCTGATTATTTTGACGATCACGCCACAAACATTTGGCCTGCCCGGCGCGGGCATCATTGATTCGCTCACGGGGTATGTTGGGTTGTATACGTTCATCGGGCCGCTGGCAGGGTTTGCCGCTGGCGTGGTGCAGACCGTGTTTGATGCGCGCCTGGCCACGCGGGGAACGGCGGTAAAGATGGCGCCCCGCGCGGCAGGCGGGCTTGCCATGCTTGTGGCGGTCGCGGCGGCCATCGGCTGGCAACCGCAAATGGCAAACAGCAACTACCAGCTTTTGACCAACGCAGACGCAGACGCGATGACGTGGATAAAGGCAAACACACCCAGCGACGCAAAGTTTTTTGTGAACGCATTTCCATCATACGGCGGCACACTGCTGGCGGGCAGCGATGGCGGGTGGTGGCTGCAATTTCTCACCGGGCGCGTCACCAACCTGCCGCCCATCACCTATGGCAGCGAGAAGATGGAAACAGCGGAGCAAAAACGCGCCGTGAACAAGCTGGGCGTGAGCCTGCGCGGCAAACCCATGGCCGATCTGACGCCGACCGCGCTGGATTTAACCACGCCAGCGCATTTGGAGACGTTGCGCCAAAATGGATTTACGCATGTGTATATCGGGGCGCATCAAAATCCCCCCGCGTCTCAGGCCGATGCGATTGACGCCAGCGCCTTGCGCGCCAGCCGGGGTTTTCGGCAGGTCTACGCGCGGGATGGTGTGGAGATTTACGAATTAGTGGATCGCTAGCTGATGGCAGCCGAAACCCCATCTGCTAAAACTTTCCCAACGGGTCACGGCAAACTTTGCGGCAGTTCCACTTCTGAAACAAGGCCAATGCGGATGGTGGCGTTTTGCTCGGTGATGAGAGCGGTGTAGCCAAAGAGCGGCACTTGAATGCGCACGGGGCCATCGTTTTGCGCAGAGAAGCGCACCAGCCCGCCGCCATCTGTGCTGGACTGCGCGAGTGGCGCGCCGGTTTGTTCATCAGACAAGCGAACCGAAACGCCGCTAATTCCTTCGCCCAAATCAAGTACGCCATTGTGATTGGCATCGTTAAACACCTGCACATTGACCGAAACCACGCGAGGCGTGGGGATGGGCGCGGGCGTGGGCACTGGCACGTTGCGATCCACCGGGCGAACGCTCAGCGCGGTTGGCGGGCGCTGGGTGGGTATCGCCGTTGGCGTTTGCGGCGCAATCGGCACGCCTGGGCCGCTGCCTGCTGGGCCAGGTGTTGATGTGGCGCCGGGCGTGGGTGTGTTGGGCAACCCAATTTTGCACATCAGGGTGTAGTCTGTCCCGCCTGCTTCATTGGCTTTGTGCGGGTAAACTTCGCCCACCAGAACATACACAAAACCGGTGTAGGTCGCCAGCCAGGTCACACGGCTGCCAAATTTGCCCGCGTTGCGGTCTGCCAGGGAAACATCATCGTTTCCGCCAATACCAACCCGGTCGCTGTTATACACAATCATGTTTGTGTCCACGCCGGGGGCAAGTTCGCTGGATTCGCAGGTGTAGTAAATGCCCTGCTTCACCGGCAGGCGGAAGAAGTCATTGTCCACCGCGTTTACGCTGGATGGGTTGTAAGGCACAAAGTTCAAACCTTTGTAGGCAAAATCTGGCGCAATCAGCGTAGCGTCGTCAAACGAGCCATTGCCGTATGTGCCAATGCCAAGGTCAAATTTATCTGGCGTTCCGGGGAAGGGCGTGCGCGCAACCGTTGGGGTAGCTGTAACCGTGCCGTTAACTATTTCTAACAAACTAAGGCTATAAGTTTGTCCTGCCACGCGGGGCGATGGGTCGCGGTTGATCACTTTTGCCCAGTAAAATCCATCCACCCCAGCCTGAAACGTGACCTGAGAGCCAAGCTTTCCGGCCACGTAGCGGTCATTCGAGCCAATCTGAGTCGCGTTATCCCCTTGAAAAATGGTGAGCACGGTATCCACACCTGGCTGAACATTGCTGGTGGTAACTTGATATACGCTACCAGACCGCCCATAAAACTCAAACCAGTCAGCAGTATCGGGAATCGTGGCGGTCCTGTTATTAAAGTTCAACCCGGCAATGGTTTGCCCATTGCTGATGAAGCTGGCTGTGGTGCGGCCATATGTTGAAGTGCCAAGCGCTTCGAAGATGTTGTCGTTTGGCTCATACGCATCTGGCCCAAATGATGACGTGGTGGGCGTGGGTGTGCTGGTGGCAATCGGCGTGGCAGTTGGCACAGTGGTTGGGGTGGACGTGGGGGTGGCTGTTGGCGGGGTTAACGCCGAACTGCATATCGAGATGTTATACGGATATTCTTCCAATTCCCCAATGGTGTAGTTAGACGCCATCAAACTCAGGCGAACCGTTGTCACCTGCGCCACGTAGATTTTTGGAATAACCGGGTTAGTGGTATACGACGCACCGAGAAAGTTGCCGCCATTGTCATATAACGTAAAACGAATGCTGACTGGCGTGGTTGAGATGGCCTGCTGAACGGTGAACGTGTAATAAGCTGGCTGCGTAAGCTGAACCGTATAAAAATCTATGTCCTGCTGGGAGGGATCGTATTTATAGAAACTGGCATTGTTCACAACCTGATTCTGAATGGGGCATTGAACAATACCCACCGTGCTCAAGGGCGAGGCCGTTGAGACCGTGTCGTTGGGTTCGTAAACATCGGTATACACTCCGCTTGGGGCAAGTGGGTCGTTCACCACATGGCGGCCCAGCCCGCTTTGCAACACAGGGATGGCATCAAGGCCGGCATCGCTCGCACGCGCGGGCGCGGCAGTTGCGGGCGCAGGCGCACCAAAAACCATCAGCGCAAACATACATGTAGCGCTGGTGGCGCGCAGCAACAAACTTTTTTTCTTAATTACAGCCATCACGACCACTCATTGTATAACGAAC
>DAORUN010000082.1:8847-14755 GCA_035433205.1 Thermoflexales bacterium
TTGCCACCATTGCCCATCGGCGTTTTTGCCCGTCACCGCCGCAGATTCATTTTGTTTGATCTGCCCCAGGATGTCATACGTTGTGCCCGGCCCGGAGCGCACGTTTACAAATTCGTTGTCCACATTCTTTACGCTGGGGCCAGTGGGCGCCGCGGTAGGCGCGGGCGTATTGGTTGCCACAACCACCGGGGTTGCGGTGGCAACGGGCGTGGCGGTGGCGGGCGGGGGCTTCACGGTCACAAACACCGGCTCAGATTTCAAAATTTCCTCGCCCTTGTCATTTGCGCCCTTGAGTTGCAACACGTGAATATTGGGTGTGTTGGGTGTCCACGGCGCGTTAAGCGCAAATGTCCCATCCTGCCCCGGCTGACCAACCCCGGCAAATTTCTGGCCGTCCACATACAGATCAACGCTCTTTAAGCCTGTGCCAGCGGCTTTTGCCACAATTTGGGTGGGCTGACCCACCTGCAAAACCGTTGTGGGATCCGGCGCAGTAATAGACGCGCTAAGCGGAACACTTTGACCGCCGCCGCACCCAGCCAACAGCCCCGCCATCATCGCCGCCAGCCCCATCAAACGAGGAAATGCTCGTGTTTTCTGAATCATGTGAAGTTTTATCCGTGTAATGAGTAATGCGTAATGTGCAACGCGCAAGGTGCAATTGGCAAGAAAATTTTCGCTCGTTCCAGCCTTTCACACGCTCCACCTCACACGTTACGCACTACATGATTTCGCCAAATCTTAACACGCGCCAGTCCTTTTTTCAGTCGGATGGAGCCGTTTTTTGGTTTTCGCTCACCCGCCCATTTTCCATTGCCAAGACGCGGTTTGCCACCGCCCAAACAAAATTCTGGTCATGCGAGGCCATCAAAATGGCCGCGCCCTCCGCCGCCCGCCCGCGCAAATAACCCGCCAGCCGCGCCCGCTGAGGTTGACTCAGCCCGCGCGTCGGCTCATCCAGCAAAAGCAATTTTGGTTTGCGCCGATCCGCAATCAGCAAGGCCAGCAATTGCCGCTGCCCCGCGCTCAAATCTCGCGGATGGCGCTGCAAATACCCCGCCAGGCCAAACTGCTCCAGCAAAGGAATCAACGGCTGAGGGCTGGGGGCCAGCTCCTTCTCCACCGTCTCGGCATACAAAAACGATGACGCGTTTTGCGGCAACATGCCCCAACCCCCAATCCCCAATACCTCAAACTTGCCGCTGGATGGCTTAATAAACCCCGCGACCCCGCGCAAAAGCGTGGTTTTGCCAGAGCCATTTGCGCCCACCAACCCCACAATTTCGCCTTCGCGGGCGTCAAAAACAGCCCCAGAAACAATCACGCGTCCCTCGCGCGCAAGGGTTGCCTGCTGCGCGCGCAAAACCACATTTCCGGGTTGGATGGGTTCAAGCGGGGGCAAAACAGGCGGCTCGGCAAACTTTTCTTCGCGCAAAAAGCCATCGGCCAGGAAAAATGGCCTGGCATTTTGCAAAGTGTCCGGCAAAATCTCATGCTCGGCCAAAATCAGGGTTGCGCCGTCATCCACGCGGCGGTTTAGCTCGGCCATCACCCGGCTGATGGCGCTGGGATGCAATTGCGCCAGCGGCTCATCCAGCGCCAGCACGGGCGCGCGCCGCGCCAACGTCCCCGCCAACGCCACAAGCTGCCTTTCGCCGCCAGAAATGCGGTCCAGCTTGCGCGTTTTGAGCGCCCCAATTCCCAGCCATTCGGCAACGTCATCCACCCTCGCGCGAATTTCCAACGGAGGCCAGCCTGCCAACTCCAGGCTGGCCGCGATGTCTTGCTCAACGGTTGCGCCTACGCCAAACCCCTCCACCAACTGAGGCAAAAATGAAACATACGCAGACATGCCCGAAATGCCCGCCTGCTGGGGGATGAGGCCGCGCACGCGCAAAATCCCATCCACCCGCCCACCGGTTGAAAGCGGCACGATGCCCGCCAGCGCAGACAGCAGCGTGGATTTGCCGCTGCCAATGTCTCCGCGCAAAACAACGCGCTCGCCGGGCTGCCATCGGCAACTGGCATGGCGTATCACCGGCGCGGGCGCATCCGGGTAGGCAAACGACCATGAATCAAATTCAATCATCTCTTGACAAACAAAACATTTGTTCTATAATCTCAGAACGTCTGTTCTAAAAACTCTTTCAGTCTTTGATATTACACGTTCAGGTTAGAGCCATGAAGTATCAGCAAATGAATTACACCGCCGATAAAGTGGAAGCCGTGTTGCGCAACCGCAAAGCCCCGGTGAGCGTGGTGGGCGGGCGCAGCCTGCCGCGCTATTTGGAGTTGTTTATGAAGCCAGAGGGCACCACGCGCATCAGCCAGGTGCGCAATTTGGCCGCAGATATTGCGCTGGCGGTGGGCGCAGGCTCGGTGCGCATTGGGCAAGAGGGCGATTACCTGACCGTGCAGATCGCCGCGCCCCAAACCAAAAGCGGCAAGCCAGATGTGCATTTGAGCCGGTTGATGGCGCGGATGAAGGAAATTCCGCCGCACACCAGCCTGCTGGGTCTTTCGGCAGATGGCGCTCCGTTGCTGCTTCATCTTCCATCACCAGATGTGGGCCATGTGCTGATTGCAGGGACCACCGGCTGCGGCAAAACGCAGCTCGCGCTCAGCATGTTAATCAGCCTGGCCAAATGCAACCGCCCGCGCGACCTGGGCTTTTTGGTAATTGACCCCAAGCGGCGCGAGGACGACTTGTATAAAAAACATCTTGGGCCGCACCTGCTGGCCGCGCCCGCGCATACGCCATCCAGCGCGTCAGAAATTTTGCAGCAATTGTGCGATGTGATGGATCAGCGGGCGCTTTCCCAAGACCCGTTGCCGCGCTGCGTGCTGTTTGTGGATGAGTTGGCCGACCTGATTTTGACCGGCGGCGAACCCATCCTGACCATGCTCACACGCATCACGCAGCGCGGGCGCGAGCATGGAATTCACATGATTGGCTGCACTCAAAAGCCCGGCTCGGCGGTGCTGGGGTCGCTTTTGCGCGCCAACATGCCCATCCGGCTGGTGGGGCGCGTGACCTCTGCCGAGGATGCCCGCACCGCCACGGGCCGCGCCGCCACCGGCGCAGACAAGCTGGCGGGCAGCGGCGATTTTCTGGCCGTCACGGCCACCGAGTTAATTCGTTTTCAAGCGGCGTTGCCGATGTAAAAATTTAGCGCCCGGAGCGCTAAGGAAGAAAACACACAGGAGGAAAAACATGGATAAACTGATTCGAGCCGCAAGCGCGGCGTTCGTCATCTTTGCGGCGGTGTTCGCGTTCATCGCGGGGCAACGCATAGACCAAATGACCATCGCCTTGCTGGGGGGCGTGATGATTGGCCTGCTGTTCACCATGCCTGTGCTGGTGGTGGTCGTGATTGCGCTCAACCGCAACCGCCACGCCGAGGAACCCATCGCCGCGCCAGAGCATTATTACTCGCCCATGCCGCAGCAACCGCCGCAAATGTGGCTCACGCCCGCGCAAATCAAGCAATTAGAGTCGGCGCAGCAACCGGCGTATCAAATGCCGCAGGGCTACGCCGCGCCGCCGGTGTTTCAGCTTCCGCCCCAGCGCAAGTTCATGGTCATTGGCGATAACGGCGAGATGACCGAGGCGTTTTGAAGAAACGGGGAAATGAAGAAACAAGAAATAAGAAATTTGGGCAACACGGGCTTTTACTTGTGAGCCGCCAATCTTTCTTATTTCTTATTTCTGGATTCACAAAAAATTCCCCTTAAAGCCGCACAACGGCGGCGAGGGCAATCATCAACCTCGCAGGTTGGCCTGCGAGGTTACCCACCCACCCTGTTTGCCATCTTGCCCAGCAATTTGTTCGGCGCAAAATCCCACGCGCCAATGCCCTCCACAAACTCTGCCCCAAAACCTTGCTTCCAGCGATACACCCCCCACATCGAATCGGTCTCATCCAGCTTGTCTGGCGCGCCCCACCAATCGTAAATGGCGTAGCCGTTATCTCGCGCCCAGCGCATGGCGTGATATTGCAGCGCAAACGTGGGCATGTGCTCGCGCCCATCGGTTTTAGACATGCCATAAAAATACCAGGCGCGGTTGGCAAAACACAACAAAATCACCCCGGCCAGCGGCTGTCCCTCGCGCTCGGCCAGCAAAGGGATGGCGCTCATGGTTCGCCACACGTCAAAATAATATGCCGCCTCGCGGATGACAAAGCCATCGCGCTGGCCGGTCTCGGCATACATGGCGTAAAGCGTCTCATAATCGGCCTCGGTCGCACAGCGAACCACCACGCCGCGCCGCTCGGCCAGGCGCACGTTGTAGCGCGTTTTCTCCTTCATCTGTTTAAGCAGGTCATCATCACTGCAATTTAGAGAAGTGAACATGGTGTTGCGAAACTGCACCTGCTGGGCCGAGTACGCCCAGCCGCGCTCGCGCAGCCGCGCCCGCACATCATCCATGCGCGGGGGGGAATCATCGTAAAACGGGTCTCCATCCACCTTGGCCCACACCACCAGCGGATGTTTGGCCTTGCGCTCCACAAACGCCAGCGCGTCCTCATACGCCGCGAGGTCGCGGGCGCACGGCCCCTTGGGCGCATACAACACGCTCAGCGGGCCAACTTTGCGGCGCAAGAGTTGAAGCATGGCGCGAGGGTTGCCCTGGTCGTCATCAAGCCGCCATCGTTCCGGGCGCCATCCCCAGCGCGACTTTAGTTCCCCCCAGGCCCAGCTTTGCAGCACATGCGGGTTGGGCAACTGGCAAAGGGCGTTATCCCATGCCGCGCGGTCATTGATTATTTGCCAGCTCATTCGCGCCATTGTGCCAGCATTGGGATGGCGGGCCGATTTGCCAAAAATTTGTTTCCCAATTTCGTTTACAAACTGAGCACATCGCGCAGCATGGCGGCGGCGGTTCCGCCGGGGCCTTCCTCGGCGCAAATGACCTGCATTCGCCCATAAATGTCGCTGTAAAAAATCACGCCCATTTCATCCAGCCGCTCGCTGCCCACCTTGGAAAGCGGATGCCACACCGGCACGATCATCGGCTCCACGCTCAGGTCGTATTTTTTGCCGTTCCAGTTTGCCACCGCCAGCAAGGACACGCGCCCACCCTGCGACCGCGCCCGCTGGAGCATGTCTGCGCCCACCCCGCGAATGCCCGCCACACTCACATTCTCCAGCACGGTGGGCTGGTTTAGCACCGCGTTGGCGATGATGACCAGCTTGTTCGCCAAATCCCAGCCGTCCACATCCAGCGAGGGATCCGGCTCGGCGATGCCAATGCGTTGCGCCTCTGCCAGCGCGGCCTCAAACGACGCGCCGCTCATCATCATGCCGAGGATGAGCTGAGTGGTGCCGTTGAGCGCCGCCTCCACCCGCGTGATGAGACCGCCCGCCAAATCGCGCCGCCCCACGTTGATGCTGGGCACCGCGCCGCCCACCGCGCCGCTAAACCGCAACGCCGGGCCACTGCCTTTTAAATCGCTCAACTTCGCCAATTCCTGAAACGCCAGCGCCAGCGGCCCTTTGTTGGCCGCAATGACCGGGATGCCCTTTTTGAGCGCGGCGCGGGTCAAATCCAGCCCCGGCTGGCCGTGCTCCAAATTCGTGGGCGATGCATCCAGCACCAAATTCACGCCCGGAACATCCAGCAACGTTTGCGGCTTGTCCGCTTTGCCGCCCGGCATCAAAACCACGCCGCGCCGCGTTTTCTTTGCGCTGGCGATGGCGCTCACGTCGAGGCCATTCGCGTCGCTCAAACAACCGGTTGAATCGGCCACGCCAACGCACACCAGTTCAACGCCGTATTCATCGCGCAGCTTTTGCTCGCGCGCGTGAACCATCTCCAGAAAATTGCGGCCCACATTGCCCAGACCAATCAGAACATAGCGATAAGTTTTCATTAACGTGCGATTTTACTCTTTCGTTCGCCTCG
>DAORUN010000083.1:0-14517 GCA_035433205.1 Thermoflexales bacterium
CCATCCCACAAAACAACCGCGCCCGCCACAAACTGGCTGCCTTGCACCACCAGTGTGAACCCGGCCCCTGGCGCGGGCGCGCTGTTTGGCAAAAGCGCGGTGATGAGCGGCGCGGGGTTGTTCACCGCAAATGGCAACGCGCCAGAGGGCGCATCGGGGATGGATGCATCGCGCGTTTGCACATTCACCATGCCCGCCGCGCTCAGCCGGGCCGCGCTCACGCTGGCGCTTAGTCGCGTGGCGCTGATAAACGTGGTGGGCAACGCGGAGCCATTCCACAACGCCACGGTGCCGGTGGTGAAGTTTGTGCCGGTCAACACAAGCGTGAACGCGCCCGCGCCAGCCGCCGCGCTTGCAGGTTCCATCTGCACAAGTTGCGGCGGCGTGCCCAGCGCGGTTTGCGCCCATGTGTTTGGTTTGGCCGATTGCCCCGCGAACGGCCAAACAAATTGGTCGCCCGCCGTGTTCACCGCAGATTGTGCAAACAGCAAACCCACCGAGTGACCCGCGCCGCCCAACGCGCTGAGCGGGATTTGCAGCTCGGCTTGCCACGCGCTTGCGCCCGCGCTCACTTGCGCCGCGTAGGCGGTGAGCGCGGGGCTGGCATACCCGCCGCTTCCGTTGCCCGTCCCGCTAATCTTCGCGCCGTCCTCGCCCACCATCAGCATCAAATCGCTGGGTTGAGCCAGCGGGTCGCGGCTGTTATTCGCGTCCACAAACACGCCAGCCCGGCCAATTTGCGCGTCGCTGCCACGCGCCAAACCGCTCAGGCACACCCACATGGCAGTGTTTGTGCGCAAAACCGCCGCGCTGGCCTGCGCGCCACCGGCATACGGCGCAAGTTGGATGCGACCCGCATTGGCGTACGCGCTGTCATCGCACACGCCATCCAAAGTTGGGCTTGCCAGAGCTGGCGCGGCCAGCGGGTCAATCTTCAATGTGGTTTGCGCTACGCCTTTGCGCCCGGAGGCATCGGTGGCGGTGAGCACAACCGTGTGTGTGCCCGGCGCCAGGCCGCGCGCGCTGGTGTCGCCGCCGTTGGCCACCAGAGCGCCATCCACCGCCCACACCAACGCAGAATCGCCCAGCAGGCCGCTCTCGGCGTCAAAGCCGTTCCCGCGCAAAGGCACATCCGCGCCCGCCTTGAACGATTCATCGGCGCGGGGCGTGGTGATGTTGGCGATTGGCGCGCGCTGCGCCACGCTAAACGCGCCGCTGGTCGCGCTGGCGGTGTGATATCCATCGCTGGCGGTCACGCGCACACGGGCGGTTGCGCCCGTGCTGCCTGCCAACGCCAACGGATTTTTGAGCGTGAACGATTGGGTGGCCTGGCCGGGGAAGTTTGGCTGGTCTTCGGCCAAAGGAATCCAGTTTGCGCCATCCGGGCTGTATTCAATGTTGAAGTGCAAAATGTCGCCCGCATCTGCGTCGCTGGCTTGCCACGAAACGGTGAGCGCGTCATTAACCGCGCTGCCCGCGGTGGGCGCAACCAGGGTGATGGCGGGCGTGGCCGGGCCAAAACTTTGCGAGGCCAGCACGGCCCCATCGGCCAGTAGTTCCATCTGCGTAGCCGCGCCGGCTGGGGCTGGGAAGCTGGCAACAAAGCGATGCGCGGCGTCCTCCTCGTGCGGGTCTGGGGCCAGCAAGGTGAGCGTGCGGTCATCCAGAATATTGCCCGCCGCGTCTTTTAGCCGCAGGTGGTAAACCGCGTTTGCGCCGTTTGGTTTGGCGGATGGGGCAAAACCGGGCGCGGCAAATTCCATCCACACTTTTTGCGCCTGCGCGGTCATGCCCGCCACCGGCTGAATGTAGGCGTAGTCTATGCTGCCCAGCCCAAGCGCCACATGCACCGCGCCTGTGGCCGCTACCATGTTCGTGTCGCTCGTCCAGTTGGGCGATGGCGCGGCGGCGGGCGCGGCGTTGGCAAAATGATTGTCGTACAAAAACTTGTAGGTGTAATCACTCACCCATTGACCCTGCCAAAGCGGGGCTTGCCCGTTGCTGGGTTTGTAACTCATAAAATCCGAGGCGATCTCTGGCGCGATGGGCGCCCGCGTTTTCACGTCAAACCCGTAATAATTGGTTTGGCCGCCATCGTTAAGCTGGCACGGGTTGAGATATGGCCAGCCGGTATCCACCCCGGCCGGGTTGCCGCAATTGATGTGGCCTCGGTTGAAGTTGTGGGTCACCTCTTGCGCCAGCACGCTGGCCGCGCGGGGCCAAAACCAGTTGGGGTAGCTGGGCGTGGAGTCGTATGGCTCCATCTTGTACCACGCCGCGTTGAAATACAAATTGGCGTAACCCAGCGTGGTGCCTTCCGCGTCGGTCGTGTCGGCATCTGGGTTGACAAGACCCACCGAGTGAACCGATGCGCCGAAGTCGCAAGCCACGGGCGCAATCACGCGGGCGGCAATTTGCCGCAACATGAGTTTGCCAATCACGCGGTCTTTATCCGAGGGCCAGTTGGATGGAAAATCTGCCCCCTGATCCATCTCGTATGGCCCAAAGCATGGGTAAGGCACGCCGTGCCACGAGCACCATTGCAGTTCCTCGATGGGTTCGCCCATTTCATGCACGCTCACGCCCGCCGTCGGCCACACTCGGTTAAAGCGCTCAAGCGTGTTCCAAAAATTGGGGTCGCCCACATTGGGGATGGGGTTTGCGGTGCGCACAGGCGAGAAGAACAGACACGCATTGGGCTGGCCGCCAAAGGTCACATTTTGCAAAAGCGTGTTGTTGGCAAGGTTTGTATCGGCATACAACACGCGCGGGTCAACATTTAGCCGCAGGCTGATGGAGCCAGCGGTATACCAGCTCGCGGGCAGCTCAAACAGCCAGCCATCGTTTGCAAATTGGCGGTCATAGGTTTTGCCCACCGCCAGCGGCAATGTGCCGTTGATTGGCGACAAAGGCGAGCCGGGCAGCGCCGCGCCATTGCGTGTGCCGGTCAGGGTGGCTTCCACCCCGCCAGCAGGCGGGCCGCTGGCCTGGCGGCCATACGCGCGGACAAAAGTTCTTTTACCTGCCACCAGCGGAGCCAGATTGTCGGAGTTTTGGATGCCCTGCGTCACTTCAATGTTGAACGCCATCAGATCACGGGTGATGGCGCTGGCGGTGAAGGGCAGGAACATGACTTGCGGCGACCGCGCAAAATACACACCCCACATCGCCCCCGCGCCTTCGGTGTAAATCAGCGGGCTTAGGGCGGCGTCGCCGGTGTAAAGCTCGGAGGGGGTGGAAGTGGCGGTGGCGATGCGGCGCAGCAAGCGCCCAACGTTGCCCGTTGAGCTGGTCTCTGTCCAAAGTAAATAATTGTCCAAAATGGGCAGGTTGTTGCGAGGCAAATAGATAAACTGAAATTTGCCAATCTGCCAATTGAGCGCGGCGGTGTAATACGTGACGGTCTGACACACCGCGCTGGTGTTGCAGGTCAGCTCGCGGATGGACTGGGTGGTGCTGGAGCCGGTTGTGAAGTTCACGTAGGCAATGGATGAAGGGGTGGTCGCGTTGCCACCGATGTTGCCGAACCTCATATTTTTGCCATGCACCCCGCCAGCCAAAAGCTGTTTGGCGCATGGCAAAACCGTGCAAGTTTTTGGCGCCCAAAACAAGCCGCTGTTATCAAACCAGTAGACCGAGAAGTCGTTGAAAATAAAATCGCTCAGATAAAAATCGGTTTGCACAAACACAACCGCCGCGCCGCCGGTTTTTGGCGCGCGCATAATGCGGTTGTCATAGGTGTTGAAGTAGACAAAATCGCCATCCAGCTTGATGAAATTGACATTGAAGGCCGGGGCCACATCTACCGGCGCGGCGTTGGGAACCCCGGCGGGCACGCGCTGAATTTTGTGCAGCACGTTGTCCACAAAATACACGCCGCTGTCATCCACCGCGATGTTTTGAAAGCGGTTGCAGCCCTCGCCAGAGACCACCGCGCTGGTTGCGCCGCCGCCCACCGGCTTGCGCTGAATCATATCCACCTCATTGCCAGACAGCGGGATGATGTAACAATACACGTCCCAATACACCTCGCCGGCGTGCAGCGCGTATTCGTCAAAGGCCTCGTTCACCAGCACGGCGGGTGTGTCTTGCGGGGCGGATGGCTCTTCTGGCTGGGTGATGCCGATATCGCGGGCAAACGCCGCGCCGGGCCTTGTGCCCAAGACCGAAACCAAAATCAGCATGGAGAGTAGAAGTCTTTTCATTGTGCGCCCCTTTAGGAAAGAATCTGTCTGGATTTGCGAATAACATTGCGCATTGTTCGCCTTTTCGCTCTCATCTGGGTATCCAAAAACGATACAAACACGCGGAGATGCGATACTCGCAGAACATGGCAGAAACATGGGCAAACGATGAAACATTGAGTTTTGGCGTGTGGATGCGCCGCCGCCGCGCCGGGATGGGTTTGACCCAGACGATGCTGGCGAAGCAAATCGCGTGCGCCCCAATCACGCTGCGAAAACTTGAGGCCGAGGAGCGCCGCCCGTCTGAGCTGATGGCCCAGCGGCTGGCCGAATGCCTGCGCGTCCCCATCCACCAGCAGGCCGCGTTTTTGCGTTTTGCGCGAGGCGAGATGCGGGCAGGCGCGGCCCTAAACGGCGCGATGCCGCCCGCCACAACCGCATCCAGCAACGCGCCCATCCCGCCATACGGGCTGATTGGGCGCGAGACGTTGCTGGCGCGGGCGATGGGGATTTTTCGCGAGGCGCGGCTGCTCACGCTGGTGGGGCCGCCCGGCGCGGGCAAAACCAGGCTGGCGCTAGAGGTCGCCCGCGCGGCGCACGAGCAGCTCACCCGCGATGTGATGTGGGTGGAGCTTGCGCCGGTGCGTCACGCCGCGCTGGTGCCCGCCGCGCTGGCCGAGGCGTTGCGAATTGAGGACAGCGACGCGCGAGACACGGCCCAGGCGGTGATTGACGCGCTGCGCCACAAAACCGTTTTGCTTGCGCTGGATAATTTTGAACAGGTGATGGAAGCCGCGCCGTTTGTGGCCATGCTTTTGGCGCAGTGCGCGGGCGTGAGCTGCCTCATCACCAGCCGCGAGCGGTTGCGCCTGCGGGCCGAACACGCCCTGAGCGTGCCGCCGCTGGCCTTGCCCGCCGATGATTCGTTGCAGGCGGTGCGCGCCGCGCCGGCCTCGCAATTGTTTTTGGCGCGGGCGGCCCAGGCCAACGCCGATTTTGCGCCCACCGAGCGAGACGCGCCGCATATTGGCGCGGCCTGCGCCCGGCTGGATGGCCTTCCGCTGGCGCTGGAATTGCTGGCCGCACGCGCCGATGCCTACACGCCCGCGCAACTTTTTGCGGAATTAACGCGCGGGTTGGATGCGCTGGAGGACGGCCCGCGTGATTTGCCGGAGCGGCATCGCACCATGCGCAACGCCATTCGCTGGAGCGCGGGGTTGCTGAGCGCGCCTCAACGCGCGTTGTTTGCGCATTTGGCGGTGTTTGCGGGCGGGTTTGATGAGGCGGCGGCGCAAGCGGCGCATGCGCATGACGAGGATGATTTGCGGGCGTTGGCGCTGGCCAGCCTCATCGAAAAAACAGGGAATGCCGGGCGCTGGCGAATGCTGGAGCCAATACGCCAATTTGCCGAGGAAATGCTGACCGGATGCGGCCACGCGCAAATGGCGCAGGCGCGGCACGGCGCGTATTTTGCGGGCATGGCCGAGGCCGCGCGAGATGCGTTGTTGGGCGCGGACGCGGCAAAGTGGATGGCCCGGCTGGAGGCCGAGCACGCCAACTTTCAGGTGGCGCTGGGGTGGGCCATTGGCGCGGATGAGGCCGAGGTGGCGTTGCGCATTGGGCAGGGCATCTTTCGGTTTTGGTTTCGGCGCGGGTTGTGGCGCGAGGGGCTGAGCTGGCTGGGGCAGGGGCTGGCGCTGGCATCGGCCAGCAAAACGCCGGATGACATTTTGGCCAAGGCGCATTACGCCGCGGGCGTGATGGCGCAAACGCTCAACCGGTTTGAGCCAGCGGAGCGGCATTTTGAGGCCGGTTTGCAACTGGCTTACCGCGCAGAAGACGAGGGGCGCGTGGCGGCCATCTACTGCATGTTTGGCGTTTTGCGCAAAGACCAGGGCCGGTTTGATGAGGCGCTGGTCTTTCTGGATAAATCGGTTGAGTTTCAGACCGAGCGGGGGATGAAATTTCCGTGGCAAAGCAAGGCCGATGTGCTGGTGCGGCTGGGCCGGTTTGATGAGGCCGAGGCGTATTACCACAAGGCGATGGCGCTGAACCGCAAAATTGAGGACGAAGAAGGGCTGGCGCACACTTTGCGCGGGCTGGCAGAAATTGCCTGGCGGCGCGGCGACCCAGACAGCGCGGAAACTTTTCTGCGCGAAAACGAGGTGATTTGCCGCAAGCTGAAACATGCGCGGGCTTCATCTTGGACGGCGCAGCAAATGGGGAACGTGGCGCGGGTGCGCGGCCAATGGCGCAAGGCGGAAAAATTTTATGCCAACGCGCTGGCCCAACTGGAGCGCATGGGTGACCGCTGGGGTGTGTGCGAGGCGTTGATTGAGGGCGCGTTGCTGTGCGCGGCCATGCGCCGGTGGGCGGCGGGGGCGCAGTTGCTGGGCGCGGCGCAGGCGGGCATCGTGGCGGTGGGCGGCCACTTGACCGATTACGAGCGCGGGTTGTTTGACGATTGCCGCTGCGACTGCGCCGCGCGGCTGGGCGAAGGAGACTTTGCCGCGGCGTGGGCCGCTGGCGCGCAAGATTGGCGCGAGGGAAACGTGGCCGACAAAGCGGCGGGGTTGCTGGGATAATTGGTGGCTGGTGGCTAGCGACTCATGACTAGCGACTAGCAACTAATAATGGCTTCATTACGAGATACCCTTGCCCGCACGCGGAACAGCATGTTTGGGCGAATACAAACCGTGCTCGGCCAGGCCGACATTACGCCCGAAACGTGGGATGACCTTGAGGCGGTTTTGCTTCAGGCCGATGTGGGCGCGGAGACGACCGACAAAGTTCTGGATGCCCTCAAAGAACGCGCAAAGACCGAGGGAATTGTGCGGGCAGACAAGCTGCGCGATGTGCTGAAGGAAGAGCTGGCAAAACTGCTGGTTGGGAAAGATGCCTCGCGCCGGTATGATTCAAACCGGCTGCTGGAGATCATCATGGTGATTGGGGTGAATGGCAGCGGCAAAACCACCAGCATTGCCAAGTTGACCAAGCTATACGCCAAACATGGCCGCCGCGTGATGCTGGCGGCGGCGGACACTTTTCGCGCGGCGGCGATTGACCAATTGCAAATTTGGGGCGAGCGCAACGGCGTGCCGGTGATCGCCACCGAACCCAACGCCGACCCGGGCGCGGTGGTGTACGAGGCCATCAAGCAAGCCTACAAAGATAAGCGTGATTTGCTGCTGGTGGATACGGCGGGCCGCCTGCACACCAAGCACAATTTGATGCAGGAGCTTAAAAAAGTGCGCGGCGTTTTGGAAAAGAATGTGCACGAAGCCCCGCATCAAACTTTGTTGGTGATTGACGCCACAAACGGCCAAAACGCCATCAGCCAAGCCAAAGGATTTACGGACGCGGTGGGCGTGACGGGCGTGGTGCTGACCAAACTGGACGGAACGCCAAAGGGCGGCGTGGCGTTTGCCATCGTCAGCCAGCTTGGCATCCCCATCAAGTTTATTGGAACAGGTGAAAAGGTAGACGACCTTCAGGAATTTGACCCGAAGGAATTTGTGGATGGGTTGTTTGAGTAAAACCAGAATGCAGAAATCGCGTTTGTTCGTGTTTCTGCATTTTGCATTCAGAACTCAGAGACGGTAGCTGATTCTTCCGCGGGTGAGGTCGTAGGGGGAAAGCTCAACTTTTACGCGGTCGCCCAGCAGAATGCGGATGTAGTTCTTGCGCATCTTGCCGCTCAGGGTGGCCAACACTTCGTGATTTCCGGTGTTCAGCTTTACTTTGAACATCGTGCCGGGCAAAGCCTCAATTACTTCGCCCTCCACTTCAATAACGTCTTCTTTGGCTCTGCGCCCGCCGCTCTCTCTCCGATTGTTAAAATTTGCCATATATCGCGGTTATTTTAACATTTATGCGGGGTGTGATGGAGAGACGCCGCAAAAGGCCGGAGGGCAACTCATAACTTTGCAGGTCTGACCGCTTAAAAAACGGTCAGACCTGCGATTGTTTATCCGTGTCGCTGCATAAAGCGCTGCATCCGCTCCAGCGCTTTTTCAATTTTCTCGTAGCTTTGGGCGTAGGCCAAACGCACAAACCCCTTGCCCGCGTCGCCAAACGCGCTGCCGGGGATTACCGCAACCTGCTCTTCTTTTAGCAGCGTGTCGCAAAATTCTTCGTCGCCCATGCCAGATTTTTTGACCGATGGGAAAGCATAGAACGCGCCCTTTGGCTCAAAGCAATCCAACCCCAACGAGTTGAGGCCGCTCACCACCAGTTTGCGGCGGCGGTCGTACTCGTGAACCATTTTCAGCACGTGTTCCTCGCCAGTTTCCAGCGCGGCCACGCTGGCCGCCTGAGACATGGTTGGGGCGGACATGATGGTGTATTGATGCACCTTGCGGGCCGCGGCGATGATCTCGGCATCGGCGCACATGTAGCCCACGCGCCAGCCGGTCATGGCGTAATCTTTGCTAAAGCCGCCCATCAACACGGTGCGATCTTTGAGGCCGGGCAGGGCAGGCACGCACACGTGCTTCCACCCGCCATATACAAGGCGGTCGTAAATTTCATCGCTAATGACCAGCAGGTCGTGCTTTTGGGCCACTTTGCCAATCTCAATCAGGTTTTGGGCTGATAGGACTGCGCCGGTTGGGTTGTTGGGGTAACCCAGCATGATGGCCTTTGTCTTTGGCGTAATCTTCGCTTCGATCTGGGCCGCGGTCACTTGAAAATCGTCCTCCACCCGGCAATCAATCGGCACGGCCACGCCGCCCGCAAAAATCACTTCTGGGGCGTAGCTCACAAACGCGGGTTGCGGCACAATGATCTCGTCGCCAAAATCGCAAATGGCCGAGTAGGTGAGGTAAAGCGCCTCGCTCACGCCCACCGTGATGAGAATTTCGGTGTCGGGGTTGTAGCTCACGCCATACGTTTTTTCCAAATGCGTGGCTAGCGCCCGCCGAAGCTGGATCGTGCCGTTGTTGCTGGTGTAGCCGGTCTCGCCGCGCCGCAGCGAGGCGATGCCCGCCTCAATAAACGGCTGAGGCGTCACAAAGTCCGGCTCGCCAATGCCCAGCGAGATCACGTCTTTCATGGAGGCGGCAATATCAAAAAATTTGCGGATGCCGCTGGGCGGCACGGCGTTTACGCGCTGAGAAATAAAGTTTCGCATGATAAGAAATTGTTTTTAACAATGACACTGAGAAATAAGAAATTTATTGCGACCCAAATCTTTCTTGTTTCTTAATTTCACTCTTCACCCTTCACCCTTCACCCTTCTTAGCTTCCTTCGCCTTCTTCCTCAAAACCAATCACGCTGGAATCGCCCACATTCAGGCGGCGCGGGCGGCCAGCCACAATGGCATCGCGGCCAATGAGTGAACCCGCCAGCACTTGCTCTCTCACTTGCGCCCCGGAATCCACCACGCTGTCTCGGATGACGCTCAGCGTAATCTCGCACTCCTCGCCAATGGTTGCGTTGGGGCCAATCACGCTTTGGCTCACTTTTGCGGTGGGGTGAATGTTCACCGGCGGCACAATCACCACATCCGGGCGGCCAGCCCAAAACGCGCTATTATCCTGACCCTTGCCCAGCAGCACGCGGTTGGTCTCCAGCACGGTCTCTGGTTTACCGCAATCCAGCCACATATCCACCCGCTGAATGCGCAGCTTTGCGCCCGCGGCAATCATCTGGTTAAAGGCATCCGCCAGGTAATACTCGCCTTTTGTCTGAATATTTTTGTGAACCAGGTCCTCGCACGCCTGCATCAGCCGCGCGGCGTCCTTCACCCAGTACATGCCAATCACCACCAGTTTGTTGTCTTTGTTGTCTGGCTTCTCAATAAACTTTGTGATGAAACCCTGATCATCCAGACTCACCACGCCAAAGCGGCGCGGGTCTTCCACTTCCTTCACGTAAATCACGCCATCGGCGGTCTCGTTTTGGAGGGCGCTCAGGTCGGCATCGGCCAGCGTATCCACAAAAACAATCATGGTGGGGCCGCTCACGTATGGCTTTGTCAAAAGCACAGCGGGGGCCTGGCCGTTCAGTTCTTTTTGCGTGGCGTAATGCGCTTTGAGCGATGGATATTGTTTGGCCACATACGACTCAATTTGTTCGCCCAGATAGCCCACCACAAAGGCCACATCTGTTACCCCAGCCAGGGTTAATTTGTCCAGGATGTGACCCAGGACGGGTTTGCCCGCCACGTTGATCAATGGCTTGGGCTTGGTAAAGGTGTGAGGGCGCAATCGAGTGCCGAATCCAGCTAATGGAATGATGACATTCATGGTCATATACCCCAGATTGTCAATTGAAATTGCCAACTGACAACATGAAATCTCCTTTTTGATATTCTATCTCTAACTGGATTCATACGCTCGCTGGTTTGATCTTTGCAGATTTTTAGAAAATACGCGGGCAAGCATTAGACGCTCTGATTCAGGATTTCCATCCAGCGTTCTGGCGTTGCCAAAGGCGCAAAGCCGTATCTGGCATACAGCGTTTCCGCATCGCGGGTGGCCAGCAGCCAGCGGCGCAAATCTTGCAGTTCCGGGTGCGCCATCACGCCCGCCAACATCCACTTGCTCACGCCATCGCCGCGATGCGTCTCATCCACGAACACATCGCACAGCCAGGCAAAAGTGGCGTAATCGGTCACCACGCGGCAATACGCAATTTGCGCGCCATTTTTATACACGCCAACATTCAGCGAATTTTTGATGGATTTCTCAATCGTCGCGCGGGGACGGTTGCTGGCCCAATATGCCCGCGCAAGAAACCCAACCACCGCGTTCATATCCAGCCGGGCCGGGTCTGTGCTCAGCGTCCAATCGCCTTTGTGAAGTTCAAAAATATCCATGTGGTTATTTTAGTTGCGAGGATGCGGCCCCCGGCATTTCGGTTTATCATTCCCGTTCACTCATGTTTATCCGTTATACAACCGTCGTGGCATTCTTTTCGCTGTGCGCGGCCTACATCGCTTCGCTGTTTGTAGGATGGAGCATCGCCGGGGGGATTCCCTGGCTAAAGACCAGCGAGGAGCACGTGGTCACGCTGGCCCGCAGCCTGGCCGCGCTGCTCATTGCCGTGCCCATTTGGATTTTGCACTGGCGCTGGACGCAGCGCGATTGGAACTGGGACGCGACCACCTCGCAGGGCTACCTGGCCTTCTTTACCGTGATTGGGCTGGGAGCCAGCATGTTCGTGGGCGCGCAATTCATCTCCAAAGTGCTGGAATGGTTGCTGGGTGTGCCGCAAAAAATTGATCAGACCAGCTTTTTGTTTGGCGCGGCCTGGTCCACCGCCATCTCGCTGTTTATGTGGATGTATCACGGCGGCAAGTGGTGGCAATACCGCAAAAAAGCCAGAAGTGTGAAGGGTGAAGGGTGAAGCGAGAAAATAATTTCACCCTTCACCCTCGTCACTCTTGTCTTTACAAAATCTTTGTCACGCTCAAGCCGCCCGCTTTTTCAATGGCCTGCGCCGAGCCAATCACGCTGACCACGCCCTCGCGCATCACAACATCCGCCACGTCTGCAAAGCGCGCAAAGTCCTCGCGGGTGGTGGAAAGCGCTTCCTCGCGCAGGTGTTGGCGCTGGGCATCGGTGTCGCCAGCCAGGTGGCGCACCATGCTGGTGTAGCCTTTGGCATCGGGCAGTTGGTAGGCGTCCAGTTGCCCAATCACCCCAATGATGACGCGCTCAATTTCGCTGGCAGATGGCGCGTGTGAGCGAATGAACGCACCCACGCCATCGTAATTGGCCAGCGTGCCGCCCAAGTTTGGGTCGCGATACGAGAGAAAGCTTAACCCGCCGGTGCGCTGGTCAAACGAGCAAAACGCGCCATACGCCCCGCCTTGCACCCGCACCCGCTCCCAAAGGTAGGTGGTGCGCAGCCAGTTTTGCACAGCCAACCACGAGCCATGCAGTTTGAACCCCGCCGCATACACATCCGCCGCTTTGCCCACGTAATTCACCTGCGCCGGGATGGTCAGCCCTTCGTTCACGCGCGGGCTGTGCGCGGGCCAGTCTCCGGCCAGCGCTCCGGGCGCTCTGCCGAATTTATTCGGACGCGCCCGGAGCGCTTTCAAAAACCCCTCAATCTGCGGCTTCATCGCGCCATACGAGGCGCCATCCACCGTGATGTTGGCGACCAGACCGCGCGGCGAGATGAGGTGGCTTTGCACGGCGCGCAGGTCGGCCAGCACGCCATCCCAATCTTTCTCAACCCTATCAGCCAAAGCGCGCAAAAAGAACAGGTAATCCACGCCGCCGGTTTGCTCGCTGGCCCAGCCGGGCTGACCCAGAAAAGCGCCCAGCCGCGAGGCCACGTAGCTGTGGCCGGATGGGATCAGCCCGCTCTCGGCTCCGGCTTTTTCTTCCAGCACAATTTGGCGAAATCGCTCACGGTTGTCCAGTTTTGCGCCAGAGAGCACATCGCCCAAAATGCCCAGCAATGCGGGGAACTGGGCGGCGGTGCTTTTGCCGCGCAGCACAAACCGGCTGATGGTGTCTCGGTGGGCGCGGGTTGCGGTGTTGATGGCAGTGGCGTAAATGCCGCCGGTTTCTCGCCCGATGCGGCGCGAGAGCGCGGCGAAATCTTCCTTGTCTGTGCCCATTTCCAGCAGGGCGTTGCCAAACAACCCGGCGTAGGGCAGCAGCGCGGCGGGCAGCGCGCGCAGGTCAAACGCCACATCCAAATACGCAATGCCGTTGGTGAACAAATCGTGATGCAGAATGGTTGCCTCACCTGCCTGGGCCACATCCACCGGAATGTTTTTGGCCGTCTTGTCCAAATCGCCCAGCGTGAGGCTGGGGATGGTCGCCAGCGCTTCGGGCGAATCTGGCGTGTTTTGCATTTTTTGCAGCGTGTGGGTTTGCTCAATCACCCGCGCAATGTCGGCCTCGCTCATAGCGGCGCGGGCGGCGTCCAGGCGGGCGCGCTCGCGGGCGTCTGCCTCCGCGCGAACTTGCGCATCCGGGCGCATCACCACCGTGCTGCGATGGGTGTTGTTCACAAAGTATTTTTGCAGCAAACCCGCAAACACATTTTCATGATTGTTCAATCGCGCTTTAACTGCCGCCAGCGGCTTCTCAAACGCGAGCGGGGTGAACGGGTCGCCGCCATACAGCCACGTTTGCAACGCCGCGATCATATACACAATGCCGCGCGGGTAGCCGCCAAAGTTGGCCTCGCGCAAGCGAAACTCAATTGTGTTCAGGCTGGCCGCCACCTGGTCTGGCTCAAAACCGGTGTGCGCCAGGTGATGGAGCGTGTCCAAAATCAGCGCTTCCACTTTATCCGCGTTTTCGGCGGTCACGCCTTTCATGCCGATGGAGTACGAGTTCTCGCGCAGGTCGTTTTCCATCCCGCCGCCAATCACGTCTTCGCCCAACCCGCTATCAATCAGGGCTTTGCGCAAAGGCGAGGCGGGCGTGCCAGCCAGCATGTGCGCCAAAATATCCAGCCCAAGCAGGGTTTCGGGGTCGCTCTCATCGGTCAGCAGCCAGTTGACCGAGACAAACGATTTGGCATCGGGGTCATCGCCTGCGTCGTATTTTTCTTCCACGCGGCGCGGGGCGGCCCAGCGCGGCTGCAAGGCCATGTTTGGCTTCACCTCAATTTTGTCAAACCCGCTCAGCCAGCCATCCAAATAGCGCAGCCGCTGTTCGGGGTCGTCATCGCCATACATCACAATTTTTGCGTTGGATGGGTGGTAGAACGTCTCGTGAAAGCGCTTGAAGTTTTCGTAGGTCAGGCTGGGGATCACTTCCGGGTCGCCGCCGCTATCCACGCCATACGTTGTGTCTGGCAGCAGCGTTTGCTGAATGGTGCGTCCCAGCACACCCTCTGGCGAGGAATACGCGCCCTTCATCTCGTTGAACACCACGCCCTTGTAAATCATGGGCGCGTCTTTGTCCTCAAGCTCGTAGTGCCAGCCTTCCTGCATCAATGTCCACGGCGTGATGTTTGGGTAAAACACCGCGTCCAGATACACATCCATCAAATTGTAAAAATCTTTGACGTTTTGCGAGGCCACCGGATAGCACGTTTTATCGGGGAAGGTAAAGGCGTTCACAAACGTCTTGAGCGAGCCTTTGATCAGCTCCACAAACGGCTCTTTCAACGGGTATTTGCGGCTGCCGCACAACACGCTGTGCTCCAGAATATGCGCCACGCCGGTGCTGTCTTGCGGGGGCGTGGCAAACGAAATGCCAAACATTTTGTTTTCGTCGTCGTTCATCAGGCTGAGGAGTTCTGCGCCGGTTTTGGCGTGGCGGTGCCACCTTGCCCGTGTGTTGATCTCCGGGATATTCCGTTCTTCGATCAGTTCAAAGCCGTGTGAGAGTGTCATGCGGGCAAGTGTACTTG
>DAORUN010000084.1:0-7670 GCA_035433205.1 Thermoflexales bacterium
AATCACAAGAGCCATCAGCGCCAGCCCAATGATTAACGACAACACCGTAATGACATATTCTGCCGTTTTGGGTTGCAGCACAAACAGCAGAATCACCGAGACGATGGTGATAAACACCCCTACCTGAAACCATGCTTTGCCAAGTTGCGGGTTCATGTTTTAGCTGCCGTGCGATTGAAATCGCGTTTTGTGGGCCTTCGGCTGAGCATCCGCCTGCGCCGACACTCGGCGGCACGCCCGTAAGTCGCGATTTCAATCGCACGGCCAAATGCGCTCATATCTTTTCCTCCCCAACCAAATGGCACGCCACCGCGCCGCCATCTTTTTGCGGGATGAGGCGCGGGACAATCGTTTCGCACTTCTGGCCCAAAAACACCGGGCAACGCGGATGGAATGCGCAACCGCTGGGCAACCGCAGCAAACTTGGCACATCCATGCTGCGCAATTCAATGCGCGTTTTGCGGCGCGTGGCATCTGGGTCTGCCTCTGGGATGGCAGAGAGCAGCACTTGGGTGTATGGGTGTTGCGGGCGCTCCACCAGTTGCCGCGCGGGCGAAATCTCCACCATGCGCCCAAGATACATCACGCCAATTCTTCCTTCCCACGCAAAATATTTTGCCAACGCCAGGTCATGTGTAATAAACAGAACCGCCAGCCCCATTTGGTCTTTGAGGCGGGTCAATGTGTTGAGCAAACTAATTCGGATGGACACATCCACCATCGAGACCGCTTCATCTGCAATGATGAAAGACGGGTTGACCGTGAGCGCCCGCGCAATGGAAACGCGCTGGCGTTGCCCGCCGCTGAGTTGATGGGGATACTTCTCCAGAAAGTCATCGGGCGGGGTCAGGTCTACCGTTTGCAAAAGCTCGCGCACGCGGGCGCGGGTTTGCGCCTCGCCCCTGGTAAAACCATGATGTTGAAGCGGCGTGGCGATGATGTCGTAAATGGTTTGTGCGGGGTTGAGCGAGGCATACGGGTCTTGATGGATCATTTGCACGCCAAGCCGATATTGCTTAAACTCATCTTTGCTCAGCGTGGAAATATCCTTGCCACGAAAGTAAATTGAACCCGATGACGGCGACAACATGCCCGCGATCATCTTGCCGGTGGTGGTTTTGCCGCAGCCGCTCTCGCCCACCAAACACACCACCTCGCCCTCTTGAATGCCAAGCGAGACATCATCCACCGCTTTGATGATTTGCCGTTTCACCTCAAACGTGCGCGAGACATTTTTGAGTTGAATGATCTCGCTCATGCTTTCACCCCAAATGCTTTTTGCGTTTGGCGCGCATTTTGCCAATGCCAGCACGCTACCTGATGGCCGCCCTTGCCGCCGCGTTGTTCGCCAACTTCCACCAGCTCCGGCTCTTCGCGTTTGCATTTCTCATCCGCCAGCGGGCAGCGGGGATGGAACTTGCACCCGCTGGGCAAATCAATCAGGTCGGGCGGTGAACCGGGGATGGATGTCAGGTCTCCCTTGTCGCCTGCCAGCGTGGGCACGGCGTTTATTAGGCCGATGGTGTATGGATGCACCGGCGCTTTGAAGATGATTTGCACGCTGGCCAGCTCAACAATCTTGCCCGCGTAAACCGTGGCCACGCGGTCGGCCAGCTCCGCCGCCAAAGACAGGTCGTGCGAGATAAAAACCAGCGAGAAATCAAGCTGGCTGCGCAGGTCTTTTAGCACATCCATGATGTTGCGCTGGGTCAAAATATCCAGCGCGGTGGTGGGTTCATCCAAAATGATGAGTTGCGGCTCCAGCAAAAGCGCAAGGGCGATCAACACGCGCTGACGCATTCCGCCGCTCAGCTCGTGCGGGTAGGCGCGCCACACCCGTTCCGCATCCAGCCGCACCTGCGTTAACAAATGTTTGCCGCGTTCTTCCAGCGTCTTGCCGCTCATCGCGCCGTGCGCCTTGGCCGTGTCTGCAAAATGGTCGGCAATGCGCAACACCGGGTTGAAGGCGTTTTGCGCGCCTTGAAAAACCATGGCGCAATCGCGCCAGCGAAATTGCCGAAGCGCGTTGCCGGTCAGGCCAAGCGCGTCAACCTCTGCGGCTTGACCGTTTTTGCCAAACCGCCGGTAGGTGACCTGCCCATTGCGAATTTGCGCCGCGGTGGGCAACAACTGCACAATGCCCAGCCCCAGCGTGGTTTTGCCAGAGCCGCTCTCGCCAATCAAGGCCAGCGCCTCGCCGCGCTGAACATCAAACGAAACATTGCGAATGGCCTGCACGTTGCCGCGTTTTGCGGTGTATTCAATCGTCAGGTTGCGAACAGAAAGGGTGGAATCGCTCATGATTACACGCTTGTGCGAAGGCGCGGGTTAAAAATTTCGTCCAGCGACCGGGCAAACGAGACCAGCCCCAACTGAAAGATGACGATGGCGCCCATGGGGGCGATGATGCTCCAAATGGCCTGCGAGTTGTAAAGCACGCCGCGCCGTTCCGCCGCGCTAATCATCACGCCCCAGTTTGCGCTGGAATAGGGCACAATGCCCAAAAACACCAAACCCGTTTGCTGGTAGATGGCCGCCGTCATGGCGTTGATCGTGGCGATGGCGATAAACGACATCATGTTTGGCAACAACTCCTTGAAAATAATATTTGGCGTGCCAAGGTTGAGCATGGTCGCGGCTTCAACGTAATCTCGGCGTTTGAGCGAAAGCACCTGGCTGCGCACCTGCCGCGCCAGCCCAGGCCAATCCAGCAGCGCCATCAACAAAGACAGCGTGACCACATCGTTTAATTTGAGAACGGTGGCCAGCACAGCCAGCAATGGAAATTTGGGAATGGTGAGCCAGATGTTGACCAGACCCATCAAAAAGTCATCGGCCTTTCCGCCAAGAAACGCGCTGGTAGACCCAACCACGATGGCGATGGCGGTGGCGGTGATGCCGGTGATAAAGGCGATCATCACGATATCCCGCCCGCCGTTCACCACTTTGATCCAGTTGTCTTGCCCTTGAAAATCTGTGCCAAGCGGATGTTTGAGCGACACGCCCTGATTGATCTCACTCACGTTGGCCGAGGTCTCGGCGGGCCAGATGAGCGGGCCAACAAACGACAAAAATATGACCAGCGCCACGATGATGAACCCGATAAAACCCATCGTGTTGCGGCGCAGAATTTTGAACGATTTGAGCATTTCGCGCACAAAAGCAGATGCGGTTTCGGTTATGCGCTTCATTGTTCACCTCCTGCGATTCGGATGCGCGGGTCAAGCCAACCATACACAAAATCTGCAAAAAGATTGGCAAACACCACCGCCGCCGTGATGATGAGGAACACGCCCTGCATCACGGGGTAGTCTCGCTCTGCGATGGATTTGGCCAGCAAAAAGCCCACCCCGCGGTAGGTAAACAAATTTTCCAGCAGAACCGAACCGCCCACCACAAAACCAATCGAGATAGCCAGGCGCGTGAACAAAGGCAGCGTGGCGTTGCGCCCAACGTAGCCAGTCAAAATGCGCGAATCTGGCAGGCCGCGCGCGCGGGCCACGGTCACGTAATCCTCGCCAAGCGTTGCCACCGTGCTGCTTTTCATTTGCAACATCCACGAGCCAACCGATGACAACACATACACCAGCAAAAGAACTTTGACATGGGTGAACACATCGGAGATAAACTCAATTGAAAATTCGGGTTTCATCCCCGGAGACATGGCGCCGCGCATTTCGGTGATGGGAACCCATTTCCAAGTTACGCCCAGCAACAAAATTGCCAGCAAGCCAATTAAATATGGCGAAACGGCATCTAGTGTGGCGGCGATGTTGCTGAGCACGTGGTCAATCCATGTATCGCGTTTGTAGGCCATGATTGCGCCCAGCCCCACGCCCAAGACAAATGTGATGAACAGTGAAAGCCCAACGCTAAACAAGGTCCACGGCAAAACCTGGGCAATCATGTCTGCCACTTTCAGACCGGATGATTTATACGACTGGCCAAGATCGCCGCGCAACGTGTTGCCTAAATACGCCAGATATTGCTCGTGCAGCGGCTGTTTAAGATCAATGCCAATAAGCAGAGAGGCTTGCGTCCGCGCCTCATCTGGCGACATGCCCGCATTGGTCAAATCCTGAATCAAAATATCAACGGCGTTGCCCGGCATGGCGCGAATCACAAAAAAAGTCACACTCATCACAAACCAAACGACAAACAGCGCCTGAATGATCCGCTTGAGCAGGTAATTGGATTTCAACCAATCCCACGCCCGCAGAATGGGCAAAACACCTTGCGCAGTTGATGGTGAAGACGATGAGGTAACTGCCATTAACAACTCCCTTTTTTTCAAACATCCAACCTGACAGGTCTTAAACCCATCGCCCAAATTGCCCAACAAAATTGCACGAGCCGCCGGGTTTATTGCCAGTCCATCAGTATATGCCATTAATACCTGGACTTACGCAAAGCCGAGTTAATTTTGTGAAAATGATGAAATAAACCGAAGGTTTAGGCGCACGGGCGAGGTCTCCCTCGCTTCTACCACGCCGTTCCCCGCGTTAAAGGGAGTTTTTGCGTAAGTTCATGAACACTTATGCCACAATTTTTTTTGCCAGAGTTAAGGCATATTTTCCGCGTTAAATCGCAATTATTTCTGCCACCAGCCGATGCAGCCCTGTGCGGAAAGTGGGCAAACGCTCCAGCGAGCCGCGCCCGTAATACACATGGTTGGTCAGGCAGGCCACGGTCAACTCGCGCAGGGGGTCTACCCACACGCTTGTGCCGGTGAACCCGGTGTGCCCAAATGTGAGCGGGCTAAGCGGGTAGTTGGGCGATTCTGGCGCGGGCGACCACAATGCAAACCCAATGCCGCGCCGCACCGCGCCATCTTGCGCCTGAATGCGGGTCATCTCGCGCACGGTCTCTGGGCGCAGAAACGTGGCCGTGCGCATCGCCTCGCCAAACGCGGCCACATCCGCCACATTGCCAAACAACCCCGCATGCCCAGATGCCCCGCCCAGCGCCCAGGCGTTCTCATCATGCACCTCGCCGTGCATTCGCGCGGGTTGGTGGGCATACACCTCGGTGGGGGCGGCCATGCTTGGGCTGATGGGGCCATACGCGATGGAAGCCAGCCCCAGCGGCGCGGTCACGCGCTGGCGCACAACCTCGCGCAAACTCAAGCCGGTCAGCGCCTCCAGCGCAAAACCCACCAGAATCAGGCCGATGTCGCTATACACCACCCGCGTCCCGGGCGGGTAGGCAAAATCGCAAGTCAGCGCGGTCTCGCGCCGCCCGGCGATGTCGGTATCCATTTTCCAAAGCGGCAGCCACGCGGGCAGGCCGCTGGTGTGCGTCAAAAGCTGGCGAAAGGTGATCGCGCCTGCCTCGACCATTTGCGCGGTGATCGGCACAACTTCCACAAACTCGCCGGGTTTGAGCGGGTGCGGGTAGGGCTTGATGGGGCGCGGGCCATCAAACGCGGGCAATGCCTCGCGCACGGGCGTATCCAGGCTCACCTTGCCCTCTTCCACCAGCGTCATAAACGCGGCCACCACAAACAGTTTAGACACAGAGGCCAAATCAAAGCGTGTGGCTTGGGTGATGGGATCGCGCCGCGTGGTGGGATCCATCCACCCAAACACCCGTGTGTGTGCCAATTTTCCAGCGTGGTAAATGGCGATCTGCGCGGCGGGGAACGTGAAATCCAGATGCGATTCGATCAGCAGGTCAACAGCATGGGTGTTCATAGAGACAATTGTAAAGGCATCTGGTCACCCGCGAAAGATACGCCGTCTTGTCAGCCGGTCGCCACGCCGGTCAAATCGTATTCCATCGCGCCGGTAATTTTCACCGGGGTCATGCGCCCGGCGGGGATGTCGCCCTCGATGATGACGAGACCATCCACCTCTGGCGCATCGCGGTAGGTGCGGCCAACGGTCAAGCCATCGTTGCTGCCCTCAATCAGGGTCATCATGGTTTTGCCCACCAGCCGCTGGTTGCGGCGCAGCGAAATTTGTTGCTGTTTCGCCATCAGCGCATCGCGGCGGGCGTTCTTCACATCTTCTGGCACTTGGGCTGGCAACGCGCCGCTGGGTGTGTTGGCTTCATACGAGTAGGTGAACACGCCCACGCGGTCAAACTGCATGTCGTCCACAAACTTCATCAGCCCGTCAAATTCGGCGTCGGTCTCGCCGGGGTAGCCCACAATAAACGTAGTGCGCACGCACAGTTCTGGGATGGCGCTGCGCATTTTCTCCAGCGTGCGATACACCCAATCAATGTTGGATGGGCGGCGCATTCGCCGCAGCGTATCTGGGTGGCCGTGTTGGAGCGGAATATCCAGATACTTCACCACTTTCTCGTTGGTCGCCATCACCTCAATCAGCTTGTCGGTCACCGCGCCGGGGTAGGCATACATCAGCCGCACCCAATCTAGCGATGGCGCGGCGAGCGTAATGTCGTTCACCAGCGTCGCCAAACCATCGCGCTCGCCGCGGTCGCTGGCGTAATCGGTCAAGTCCTGAGCAATCAAAATTAGTTCGCGCAGCCCACCGGCGGCCAGCATTTGCGCCTCGTGCAAAATGGCTTCGCGCGGGCGGCTTTTCATCGTGCCTTTAATCGTTGGGATGGTGCAAAATGCGCAAGGGCGGCGGCATCCATCCGCAATTTTGAGGTATGCGCTCACACCCTGCACCGCCACGCGGCCCGCGCCGCGCTCGTCGTCGCCAACGGTCACGGCCTCATCGGGCAGGTGGTACATGGGCGCGGGTTTGGCCCGCCCGCGCACCTGGTCAATAAATTCCACGATGTCCATCCAGCGCCGCGTGCCAATTACGCCATCCAGCCCCGGCACGGTCTCGGCCAGTTTTGGCCCCCAAAGTTGAGAGAGACAACCCGCCGCGATGAGCTGCTGGTTTTTCTTTTTGTGTTTCGCCAGATCGCGCAGCGTGTCAATGCTCTCATCTCGCGCCGGGCCGATGAAGCCGCACGTGTTGACGATGATGACATCGGCCTTGGCGGCCTGCTCCAATCCTTCGTAGCCGCTGGTGTTCAGCAACTGGGCAATGCTGTCCGAATCTACCGTGTTCTTGGAACAGCCGAGCGAGACCAGATGGTAGGTTTTATTTTGTCGCATTCTTTTTATACAAATCAGCGCAGAGGCGCGGAGAACAGAAACCAGGAAATAAGAAATGAAGAAATAAGAAATCGCGCCACGCAAGTTTTTCTTATTTCTTATCTCTTATTTTTCTCCGTTCTTCCGCGCCTCTGCGGTGAAAAATTACAGTTGTTCGTCTTTGATGCCGTTCGGGTCGTAGGTGCGTTTTAGGGTGGCGTCTCGCTCGCCCAGCTTGCCCAAGGTTTTGCCGTTCACGGTCGCAGAAAAAGCCCCCGCGTTGCCGGTTTCAATCGAGACGCTTTGGCGCGCGCTCCACGGGGCGGTTGGGCCAAGTGATGGGATTCCTTCAAATACCACGTTGCCATCCACCTTCACGCGCACCCAGGCTCGCTCGGCCACATCCAGCACAAGCTGCACACCGCCTGCGGGCAGCGCGGGGTAGGGCGCGGCCACCGCGCCCGCCGTTTTTCCATCAACCACCGGTGTAACTTGCACAATTTGCACGGTGGGTTGGGCCGATGGCTTTCCGGCCAGCGCGGCTTGCGCTGTTGGCAAAATGACGCGGGTGACAAGAACGCCCAGCAAGACCACCGCGCCAAGCGCCGCC